>NZ_AP012323.1:315862-631725 GCF_001025135.1 Bifidobacterium bifidum ATCC 29521 = JCM 1255 = DSM 20456
GCCATCAAGGAACGCGTGAATCTTCTCCTTGCGCCGCTTCAGGCTTTCCTGCGCCGACTGTGACAGTTCGGAGCCGGTCTCCCATTGTTCCTTATCGCCTCGGGCGGTGAACATCTGCTGTATGGTGAGGCGTTCGACCTCGGATTCCAGCGCATTGATGACATCCAGCATCTCGTTGAGAGAGTCCACGGACACCAGATAGCCGGCTGTGTCGGCGCGGTAGACGATTTCCAGCAATCCCCGCTGCTCCAGCGCCTTTCGCCATGCGTTCGAACGGGACAACTCGGTCAACCCGATGCGAGAGCCCGGCGTGGAGATCTCTCGTAACGCCTCCGCACGTTCCTTGATGTCCATGTAAGTCACCACCTTAATCACAACAAAATATGCATTATATTACGCATAGTACTACATGATATAATGCAATATATATTCACGACTGCCGAGCCGTACCGCAGACGAGCGACTGGGGGCCTTAGTCTCGCTTCGCGACAGACCTTCGGGCCCTGCAATCACGGACGCCCTGTGGGCGCTCAGGGTAGTGCCACCACTCTCTTCCCCTAATCCTTCCGGATGAGGGGAGAACCGGTTCGCCGCAAGGCTCATACCGCCGCCCGATGGCCGGTCGCGTGCCGCCTGCGTAATCTCGGAGGCATGAACACAGCAACATCACAATCTCAGTCCCGCGCCCGGTCTCAGTCGTGGACACCGGTGATCGAGGCCCGTGACCTGGTCATGGACTACACCGCAGGCATGGCCCGTGTGCAGGCGGACCACAGTGTCACCGGCGTGATGCCGCGAGGCGCCGGAACCGGCGGCCCCCATCCGTATGCGGCCGGCGGAACCGGCTACGCCATGCCCGCCGTGCATACGCTAGCGCTCAATCACGTGAACTTCGACTTGGCTCCCGGCGAGACGGTCGCCGTGATGGGACCGTCCGGTTCCGGCAAGTCGACGCTGCTGCACGCGCTCGCCGGCATCATCCGCCCGACGTCGGGCACGGTGACCTTCCAAGGCGCGAATCTGACCGCGATGAGCGACGCGGACCGGACCAAACTGCGCCGCGGTGCGTTCGGTTTCGTGTTCCAATCCGGACAGCTGTTGCCCGAGTTGCCGGCGGTGGAGAACATCGCGTTGCCGATGATGCTGGACGGCTCCGACTACCGTTCCGCCACCGATGCGGCGATGCTGTGGCTGGAACGGCTGGGTTTGCGGCAGCTGGCCTCGCAGCGGCCCGGCGAGATGAGTGGCGGGCAGATGCAGCGCATCGCTATCGCCCGCGCGCTTGCCGTACAGCCGGCGGTCGTCTTCGCCGACGAGCCGACCGGCGCGCTCGACCAGGCCACCGGCCGCGAGGTCATGAGCATTCTCATGGAAGCCGCGCGTGATAATGGCGCTGCCGTGGTGATCGTCACTCATGATCCCAACGTCGCCGGCTTCTGCGGCCGCACGATGACGATGCAGGACGGCCGCCTCAGCCAGACGGCCGAAGCCGGCCTTGCCCCCGCTGGCGGGGTTCGGCATCCGCAGGCTGACTGGGGGCGGCCCGAGAGCGCTGAACCACCCTCAGTCTCGCTGCACCCGGCAGTTCCCGCAGGAGGCGCCCAATGAGCACGTTCGCACTATGGCGGCTGTTCCACCGCCCAGGCCGGCGCGGCGGTTCCGGCCACACATCGGCGTTGGCCATCGTCGCGTTCGCGGCGGCGACGGCCATCTTCCTGACCGTGCTGGGCGGCGTGCACGGGTTCATCTGGCGCGCGTCCGCCGACCATACGCTGAAATGCCTGATTGACAGGTCGACCTGCGCGCCGGGCACATGGGCGGTGTGGGCCGGACGGCTCAAGGACCAGCACGACTGGGCGCAATACGCCAGCACGTACGTGATGCTGGCGGCCTTCGCCTGCATACTGCTGATCGTGCCGTTCGTGGCGCTCGCCGGCTCGGCGGCGCGATTGGCGGCATCGCGGCGGGACGCGCGATTGGCGGCACTGCGCCTCGCGGGCGCCACCACCAGTCAGGTGACCAGACTGACCGCGTTGGATGCCGCCGGACAGGCGCTCATCGGCGCGTTGATCGGCATCGTCGGCTATTTCGCGATCATGCCGCTGATCATGCTGCTGAATTTCCAGGATCAGAGGTTCACGTTCGAGCAGTTGTGGGTAGGATCCCTGTCGCTGATCGTCGTGCTGGTGGTGGTCACGGTCCTGGCGCTGATCTCCGCATTGCTGACGCTGCGTCGGGTCGCCATCACCCCGCTGGGCGTCACCGCTCGGACCGCCCAGCCGCTGCCCACGAAGTGGCGCGTAATCGTGTTCCTGGTCGTGCTGGTGGCCGCGATCGTGCTGTTCAAGAACCCGCAGGGCCTGCTGCATTACGGTGAGGTGACGATGTATGCGGTGATTATCGGGTTCATCGCGCTGTGCTTCGCTCTAGTGAACCTGATCGGCTCATGGGTGGTGACCGCACGGGCGAGGTTGCGGTCCCGCCGCCCTAAGGACGCCGCCACGATGATCGCGATGCGGCGCATCCTCGACAATCCCAAGCGGGCATGGCGCAATGTGTCGGGCATCGCGCTGGCGGTGTTCATCGCTGGCATCACCTCGATCTGCGGGTTCATCGGCGCATCGTCGACCGCGCCTGTCGAAGGCGTACCCGAACCGGGACTGGCTTTCATCCGCGACATCGGCACCGGAGGGTTGCTGACGCTCGGATTCGCGGCCGTGCTGGCGGCCGTCAGCTCCGGAGTGATGCAAGCGGGCAGCGTCTACGACCAGGTTTCCGAATACCGCATGCTGGTGTTGGAGGGGACGGACGTGAAAACGTTGAACCGTGCGCGTTTCATCGAGGTGCTGACCCCGCTCAACACGGTGGTGGCCGTTGCCGGCGGCTGCTCGATGCTGCTGATGTTCCCGCTGTTCGCCGCATCCATGACCAAGCCCGCCACGCTGCTCAGCTTCTTTGGCGGCATAGCGTTGTGTTACGCGCTGGTCTCCGTCGGCGCATTCGCCTCGAACCGTGTCGCCGCCAGCCTGAATCTCACCGACTGGCGTGCCGACGACTGATCGCACGCTCTCAGAACTCGCAGATAGGGGGCCTTTTAACGAAAAAGGCCCCCTATCTGCGAGTTCTGAGAGCGTCAACTCAGCAGAGCGGCGATAACCGCGATGAATATGGGGCTCGTCATCGTGCTCATCAGGATGCCGTCGCGTGCGAACGTAAGTCCAACGTTGTACCGGGCGGCGTAATTGTAGACGTTCTGGCCGGTCGGCAGCGCCGCCAGCACCACGCAGGCGTACAGCGTCGCGCCGCGGAATCCCATGACGAAATAGGAGAGCAGGAAGGCGATGATCGGCATCACGATGTTCTTCAGTACGGCCACGGTGAAGATCGCCGGGCGGTCGCCCTTCTGCTGCAGCGGCTTGGTGCCGTGCAGCGACATGCCGAACGCCATCAGGATCATCGGAACCGCGGAGTCCCCGATCATGTCAATCGGGTCGAAGATGAAGTTCGGTACGGGGAACCAGCCGATCTTCGCGTCGATCGCCGAAACCAGGATGCCGCCCAGGGAGCCGATCAGCAGCGGCTGATGCAGCGGCTGCTTCAGGATTTCCTTGACCGATACCTTGCCCTTGGTGGTCACGTCGAGCACCGTCAGGCCGACCGGCGTGAAGATCGCCTGCTGCATGACCAGGATCGGTGCCACCAGGGCTCCGTTGCCGAGGATGTACGTGGCTATGGGCAGGCCGATGTTGTTCGAGTTCAGATACAGTGAGTTCAGCGCGCCGACGGTCGCGTCTGCCGGCCCCAAGTGGAAGAACAGCTTGTTCAGCACCAGGAACAGCGCGCCGACGAGTACAGCGGAGAAGAACGCCACGATGATCGACGAATGGAAGATCTCGAAGATCGGCTCTTTCGACAGAATTGCGAACATCAGACACGGGCTGGACACGAAGAAGCTGAAACGGTTGAGCACCATCTGGGCGCTCGGCCCGCCTATGCGCATTCGAGCGGCCACATATCCGACTCCGATTACGATGCCGATGACGCAGAAGCCTTCCATCGCATTTAATAGACCCGGCATATTCCCATCCCTTTTCCGTTTGCTGGCAAACCCCATACTGCCATACGCATGTGTTTCGCGAGGTTCTGTCTCATAACGCAGGCGAAACCCGTCTCGCGAGCCACGGTAGCACGGCATGCTGCGCGTCGCGCGCTTGTTCTCGCCGCCGACGGGGAGTTCGGCCGTCTCATTCCGTCCCGGCAACGGGCTCCGACGGGACGTGCTGCCGTTAGGATGGTCAGCATGACTACGACAACGACGATGGCAGCGGCCGGTGCTGACCCGCGCTCGGCGATCGCGCCGATCACCTGCGACACGACCGGCACGCGCGAGAAGGCGCTCGCCTCACTGCTCGAACAGATCATGGACTCGTATTCCGTCAGCGATGACGAGAAGCCGCTGGCCGACGCCGTGGAGGCGTTCCTGCGGTCGAAGCCGCACCTGACGGTGCACAGGCACGGCGACACGGTGGTCGCGTCCACGTCGCTCGGCAGGCCTCGGCGCGTGGTGCTCGCCGGGCACCTTGACACGGTTCCGGTGATCGACAACTTCCCGCCGCGCTGGCTGGCGCCCGGCGACCCGCTGATCCGGGAGGACGTCGCCGCGGCGCACCCCGGCGAGCGGGTGATGTGGGGCCGCGGCGCGACCGACATGAAGGCATCCGACGCGGTGTTCCTGTACCTCGCCGCCACGCTGGTCGACCCGCAATATGACCTGACGTACGTGTTCTACGACCATGAGGAGGTTGCGGCCGAGAAGAACGGTCTGCGGAAGGTGGCCGAGGCGCATCCTGATTGGCTCGCCGGCGATTTCGCGATCATCGGCGAGCCGACTGACTGCGGCATCGAGGGCGGCTGCAACGGCACCATGCGGTTCGACGTGGTCACGCACGGGGTCGCGGCGCATTCGGCCAGGGCATGGATGGGGGAGAACGCCATTCACAAGGCCGCCGATGTCCTGAACCGCCTGAACTCCTACGAGCCGCGAACCATCACGGTGGATGGGCTGGATTATCGCGAGGGGCTGAACGCGACGCTGATTTCCGGCGGCAAGGGGACGAATGTCATCCCCGACGAATGCCGTGTCCATGTGAACTACCGGTTCGCGCCCGACAAGACGCTGCCGCAGGCGAAGGCACTGATGATGGGCGCGGATGCCGGCGCGGAGCTCGGCAATGGCGAGCATGTCGCCACCGGTGGCGTGTTCGAGGGCTTCGGCATCGAGATGAAGGACGAGTCGCCGTCCGCCCGGCCGGGCATGGACGCGCCGATGGCGGTGTCGTTGGCGAAGCTGGTGCGTGAGCGTACGGGACGGGAACCGCTGGCGAAGCTCGGGTGGACCGATGTCGCGCGGTTCTCGCTGCTGGGTGTGCCCGCGGTGAACCTGGGCGCGGGGAGCCCGCTGCTTGCGCACAAGCATGACGAGCAGATCGCCGAAAGCGAGTTGGCGACCATGGCCGGCATCCTGGAGGACTGGCTCACCGGCCGCGCGTGAGCGGGGTTCGGGCGCGGATGTCGGCATCCGTGCCATCGAATAGTGTGCGGACGGCTGCCCGCACAACGCTGTCAGTTGGCGCTGCAGGTTTTGTCGACGATGTCGTCGCCGTCCGCATCGATGACGATGATACGGATCCTGACACCGTTCGCGGAGCGAAAGCGTCTGCGTACAAGCATGGGCTGGGCGTTGTCGCCACGCCAAAAGAACGTTGAATATGGTGAGATGGTCATGGCCGGTCAAATTGTGTGCCATACTTAAAGATGGTGGTTCTGCAAACCACCTGAGCGTGAAAGGCGTCGATCCCCTCGCATGCATGAAGATGCGCGAGCGCTGGTGTCCGCCGAAGCACGCACACGGACTTTTAACGGATTTGCTTCCTGCGGGCGCAAGCGTAGCGCGGCCACGGTGAGAGCGTGGTGTGAGACCGCATGAGGCCATGAGTGTGCGACGTGGTGCAGCACGTCGTGAGGAGTATCGTGCCTAGTGTGAACGATAACGGTTTCAGTCGTGACGAAACCGAAGAACAGCAGCCTACCCACGCCGATGCGGCCCAGTCGCCTGATTCGGCCGATAAAACGCCTGCGGCGCCGCGTCGTCGCCGCGGTGGCCGCCGCGTGGTTCGTGGCGCCGGTGCCGCCGGTGCCGCGGTCGCGCTGAAGGTCGAGGACCATTCCGCTCCGCTGTTCGCGGAACCCGTGGTGGAGCAGCCCCTTCCCCGTCGTCGCCGCTCGAAGGCGGCCGACGAATCGCCGGAGGCCAACGAGCCGGAGACCGCCGCATCGGCCGATTCCGAAAAGAAGGATGATGCGCGGCACGCCAAGGCCGACGGCAAGTCTCGGTCCGCGTCGCGCTCCTCGAAAGCGACGAAGCGCCATGACGATGACGCCGATCAGGCCGAACCCCGGCGCACCCGCGTGCGTCGTCGCACCGCCATGTTCTCCTCGCGCGAGGACGCTTCGCCGGCCGTTCCGGGCGAGCCGTCGGATGACGACCTCGGCGTCGATACCGGCACCGATATCATCGTCCGCGATGATTCCGCCGATCTGTCCCGCGCCCTGGATGTCGTTAGCACGCTGCCGCAACCTGCGCCGCGCGCTCACGCGATGACGTCCGTGCTGTTCCAGGAGCCGGTGCTGCCCGTGCCGGGAATCGTGCGCGACGCGCGCGATGACGACCGCGAGGATGACGACCGCGACAGCCGCGGTGGTGGCAAGTCCCGTCGCTCGCGCAATGGTCGTGTGTCACGTGACGGTGCGCAGGGGGACAAGGACAAGAGCGCTTCCTCCCGTCGCGATATCGACGGTCTGAGCCACATCGAGCGCGTCGACAGCTTCGATACCGACGACAGCCGCAGCCGTGACGAATCCGGCGAGGCCGACGAGCCGGTGCGTTCGTCGCGCCGCAACCGTCGCCTGAACGCGCAGGAGCGCCGTGCGGCCGCCGAAGTGGAGCAGATCGAGGAGGACCTGGAGCTCGACGGCATCTCCTATACGCCGGTCGACGACGAGGAGCCCTCCGAGGATTCGGGCACGAGATCCCGTCGCCGTCGTCGCTCCCGTCAGAACCGTGCCGACGACAGCCGCGGCAACGGCGAGTCGGACAGCAGCCAGTCCGCGGCGCAGCAGGACGAGCCGGCCAAGCCGTCGTCCCGCCGCACACGCGACGAGGAAGAAGACGATGACTCCAACGTCACCCGTCGCCGTCGCCGTCGCCGCTCCCGCGCGTCCGACGAGCAGGGTGACGATGAGATGACCGTGCGCCGCTCGCGCAAGCAGCAGTACATCGACGAGATCACCGACGTCGAGGGCTCCACCCGACTGGAGGCGAAGAAGCAGCGCCGCCGCGACAACCGCCGCGAGCGCAGCCGTCAGAGCCAGCTGGTCGAGCAGGACTTCCTCGCGCGCCGCGAGCACGTGAACCGTCTCATGGTGGTGCGCGAACGCGGCCATCACACGCAGATCTCCGTCATCGAGGACAACGTGCTCGTCGAGCATTACGTCTCCGACATCCAGGAGGTCGCCACGGTCGGCAACATCTACCTCGGCCGCGTGCAGAACGTGCTGCCGAGCATGGAGGCGGCGTTCGTCGACATCGGCCAGTCCCGCAACGGCGTGCTGTATGCCGGTGAGGTGAACTGGGACGCGACCCGCCTCGAAGGGCAGCCGCGCCGCATCGAGCTGGCGTTCAAATCTGGCGACCCGGTGCTCGTGCAGGTCACCAAGGATCCGATCGGCCACAAGGGCGCTCGCCTGACTTCGCAGGTCACGCTCGCCGGGCGTTTTCTGGTGCTCGTGCCGTCCGGCGGCATGACCGGCGTGAGCCGCAAGCTGAGCGAGCGCGAGCGTTCGCGCCTCAAGGGTATTGTCTCGAAGATCGCGCCGAAGGACATGGGCGTGATTATCCGCACCGCGGCCGAAGGTGCCAAGGAGGAGGCGATCGTCAAGGATCTGGAGAGCCTGGTCCGCCAGTGGGAGCGCATCAACGCCAAGCGCGAGGAGTTCTGGCACGGCAAGCGGCCGAAGCTGCTGCAGGGCGAGCCGGACGTCGCGATCCGCGTGGTGCGCGACATCTTCAACGACAATTTCGGCGAGCTAATCGTCGAGGGCGACAAGGTGTACGAGCGCATCGAGGAATACCTCGACACGATGGCGCCCGATCTCAAGGAGAAGTTGTCCAAGTGGGATCCGTCCGAGCATCAGGGCAAGGACGTGTTCGACAAGTGGCAGATCGATGCGCAGCTCAGGAAGGGCATGGAGCGTCAGGTGTACCTGCCTTCCGGCGGGTCGATCGTCATCGACCGCACCGAGGCCATGACCACGATCGACGTGAACACCGGCCGGTTCATCGGCCGCGGCAAGAGCCTTGAGGAGACGGTGACGCGATGCAACCTGGAGGCGGCCGAGGAGATCGCGCGCCAGCTGCGTCTGCGCGATATCGGCGGCATGGTCATGATCGATTTCGTCGACATGGTGATGCCCGCCAACCGCGATCTGGTGCTGCGGCGTCTGGTCGAATGCCTGGCGCGTGACCGCACCAAGCATCAGGTGGCGGAGGTCACGTCGCTGGGTCTGGTGCAGATGACGCGCAAGCGCATCGGCCAGGGCCTGGTCGAAGCGTTCTCCGAGGAGTGCCCGACCTGCCATGGCCGCGGGTTCATCTTGCATGACGAGCCGACCGTCAGCGCGGATTACGACGATCCGTATGCGCTCAAGGGTGGCGATCCGTTCATCAAGACCAACAAGCACGGCCGCGGTACGGATGTGCAGGTGCCGCAGGGCTCCTCGCCGGATATCAAGGCCAAGCTCGCGCAGATCGCCGCCGCGGCGGTCGCCGCGAACGGCACCGACGAGGATGAGTGACCCGACGCGCTGAATGAATCATGATTTCCGGTGTGTCAACCTGACACGCCGGAAATATGATTTGCGTTAGTACATGGGTCAGTGTAGATTAGATTGCTGGTGTCTGACCAGCGGCTTGCGTGCGTCAGGCAAGTAGCTTTTATAACACCATAGCAAGGAACGAAGCATGTACGCGATTGTGAAGGCCGGTGGCCATCAGGAAAAGGTCGAGGTCGGTGACGTGATTCTCGTCAACCGTCTTGAGGCGAAGAAAGGCGAGACCGTTGAATTCCCGGTCGCGCTGGTTGTGGATGGTGCCAAGGTGACGCTGGGCGCCAAGGATCTCGCCGCGGTGTCCGCCAAGGGTGAAGTCATTGACGACGAGGCCAAGGGCCCCAAGATCAACATCATGAAGTACAAGAACAAGACCGGCGTGACTCGTCGCAAGGGTCACCGTCAGAAGCTGACCGCCGTGAAGATCACGGCGATCGCCTGAGCCAATACAGGAAGGATCTGAATCATGGCACATAAGAAGGGTGCTTCCAGCTCGCGCAACGGTCGCGATTCGAAGCCTCAGTACCTCGGCGTCAAGAAGTTCGGCGGCGAAGCCGTCGTCGCCGGCAACATCATCATTCGTCAGCGTGGCACCAACTTCCACCCTGGCCAGAACGTCGGCATGGGCAAGGATCACACCCTGTTCGCGCTGACCGACGGCAGCGTGAAGTTCGGCGTCCGTCACGACCGCAAGGTCGTCGACGTCATCGCCGCCTGAGCGATACCGCATTAAGCGTCAAGCCGCATCCCACCTGGGTGCGGCTTTTTCGTTTGCCGCCCTAGCGCATTCCCGGCACGCTCGCACCGCACGGCGCATCCCCACAGAGCCGTCACGCCTGTGCCATGCGATGTCACGCCTCCCTCATCAGACACCACATCACTCTCCGAGGACCCCCCCCAACCTCCTCTGGTACACCGGTACATTACGGGTTGAAATAGCCGATTCCGGCAATTCCCCGTGTGAAATCGCCGTTTTCAGGCCCCAAAACGACCATTTGGCACGGGGAATTCCGGATAACGGCTATTTCAACCCGTGTTTTGGCGCATGGCGGCGCTTATCGGGGCTTGGAATGGTGTCGCTGCGATCACGGTCGGCCTTTCCGGGCTTAGACGGGTAGCGGAGGAACATGCCTGCTGGCCCACATGTGTGGGTTACGAGTGCGGCGCGCGCCCCGACATCACGCGTGTCATGGTTGTATGCCCATATCTCTGAGCTGCCGGACGATTCGTCCCGGATTGTCAAGATCCCTGTAGTACATGCGCACCATGCCGATCGCATACTGCGACATGCATTGCTGGCGTTTCCGTTCCTCATCCACTACTTCGCGAATTTCCCGGCCTGAAGTCATATGCGGATCCACATACTTGCGAACGCCATCGAATTCCCCGACGATTACCGAGCCGTCTTCACGCTTCCAGAGAAAATCACTGCGATGCTTACGACCGGGATGATCGAGACAGGGAAATTCCACCTGAATGTCGTCAGGAGGGCAGCCGGCATCATGCAACATGCCGCGGGCCTCGGATTCGCCGCCGTTCTCGGCACGCCGATCTGCAAGCGCGAACGCGCGCTCGACGGCGGCGCGGTTGCGTGAGTATTTCACGCTGGAGGGATACGCCCGGAGCACGGATTCGCTCACGAGGCCGTTGCGGAGCGCACAATCCGCTGGCCCGAGGGCGTAGCGCAGAGGCTGGCATGCCGCGAGGTCGAACAGTGTTTGCAGCAAGCTGATGACCTTCACTCCCTGAACCACGGTGATGTCCGGATGCGTGATCGCGTGATGCGATATGTGCCTGGTGTCCTGATGATGCGCGCCGGGGCTCGCGACGATGCAGATTGGGAATGCCAGCCGATAGGAGCAGTCGAGCCCGTGCATGATGGCGGCCGTGGGACCGCAGAACACCCAATCAGGATGTTGGATGGCGAGCGCTCGTACGATATGGCGAACCTGTTCATGCGGATCAAGCGATTCCCAATACGCGGGCTCTGCGTACAGGCCGCGGAAGACTCTCAGCACGGCGTCGGTCTTCACTCTCCTGCGTATTGCCTGTATGTCCGTGTTGGTGGAGGGAATGGCGCAGCGTCGCTCCTGCCGTGCAACGGCGAAAAGTCTGTCCAGCGAATGATGCGTCCCCATATGCCAAGTGTAGGGGGTCTGGGCTCGCGACATCTGCGAATTCGCGATGAGCCTATTCCGCCGGGAAATCCGGATGATGGCGGAGCATACGGTGGAGTGCAAGGCATCCATTCGATTGCGCATAGGCGGCGACGGCCCACATTCGCGCGTCATGTGCCGTGCCCTCTCATCATGTATCGTGTTTCGCGCGTCATGTGTTGTGCCCCCGTGCGTCCCCTCAGGTATCACGTCTCCCTTCTCAGGACCGCATCTCCCTCCCCCGGTACCGCGCCTCCCTCATCAGGTACCACATCACTCTCCGAGGAGCCACCCCACCCTCCTCTGGTACACCGGTACATTACGGGGTGAAATAGCCGTTATCCGGAATTCCCCGTGCCAAATGGTCGTTTTGGGGCCTGAAAACGGCGATTTCACACGGGGAATTGCCGGAATCGGCTATTTCAACCCGTAATTTGAGCACTTGTGAAGACCTCCGCACGGATTGGGGGGGGGCAGAGCGACCGGGGCTGCTCCGCTGCGGGCGGAGTGAGAGAACCTGGGGAGAACCGGGGGTCAAGGTAAGGTAGAGCGTTATGAGTGATTTTGTGGATAGAGTGACCGTTCATGTCAAGGGCGGCGACGGCGGCAATGGATCCGCCGGCATCAGGCGCGAGAAGTACAAGCCGTTGGCAGGCCCGAACGGCGGCAACGGCGGCAACGGTGGTTCCGTGGTGTTCGTGGCCGACACGAACGCCACCAGCCTGCTGGACTACCGGTTCATGCCGCATCGCAACGCCGGCGACGGCACGATGGGTCTGGGCGACGTCAAGGACGGCTCCAAGGGCGCCGACCTGATCCTGCCGGTGCCGCTCGGCACTGTGATCTTCGCCGCGGTCGGCGCTCAAGGCCGTCCCAAGCGTCCGGGCGAGCAGCTGGCTGATCTGCGCCATAACGGCGACAAGTTCGTCGCGGCTGCGGGCGGCGCGGGCGGTCTGGGCAACGCGGCGCTGGCCAACAAGACCCGCCGCGCTCCGGGTTTCGCTCTGCTGGGCGAACCGGGCGAGGAACGTGACGTGATCCTGGAGCTCAAATCCATCGCCGATGTAGCGCTGGTGGGCTTCCCGTCGGCCGGCAAGTCGAGCCTGATCGCCGCGATGAGCGCCGCCAAGCCGAAGATCGCCGACTACCCGTTCACCACGCTGGTGCCTAACCTGGGTGTCGTCGTCGCAGGCGACCACCGCTATACCATCGCCGACGTGCCCGGCCTGATTCCCGGCGCATCGCAGGGCAAGGGTCTGGGACTGGAGTTCCTGCGCCACATCGAGCGCACGGAAATCATCGCCCACGTCATCGACTGCGCGACGCTGGAGCCTGGCCGCGACCCGGTTTCCGACTACCATGCGCTGGAGCATGAGCTCGCCGAATACGCCGACAAGCTGGAACTGCCGCTGGGCGCCATCCCGATTCCGGAACGCCCGCGCATCATCGTGCTCAACAAGGTGGATGTGCCGGAGGCCAAGGAGCTCGCCGATTTCGTGCGCCCGGACTTCGAACGTATGGGATTGAAGGTGTTCGAGATCTCCACGGCTTCTCATGAGGGGCTGAAGGAGCTGAACTTTGCGCTGGCGGCCATGGTCGCCGACATGCGGCAGGAGGTCGCCAGCCGCGAGCAGGCCGAGGAGGAGGCGCGTGTCGTCATCAATCCGTTGGAGGATCGGTCGAATCGTCGCCGTGCGGCTGCGAACGGCACTGCCGATTTCGCCGTGGCCCGCAAGGAGGGCGATGGCGGTTTCTGGTACGAGGTGACCGGCGCGAAGCCCGAACGTTGGGTGGTGCAGACCAATTTCGACAATGACGAGGCCGTCGGCTATCTGGCCGACCGACTCGCCAAGCTTGGCGTCGAGGACGAGCTGCGCCGGCTGGGAGCGAAGCCGGGTGACGAGGTGCGTATCGGCAAGGGGCAGCGTGCCGTGTCGTTTGATTGGGATCCGACCATCGCCGCCGGCGCGGAGATGCTTGACGGCGCTCAGCTGGGTGCCCGCGGCCGCGATCTGCGTCTTGAGGATCAGGCGCCGGGCGGCCGTCGCCGTACCAATGCGGAGCGTCGTCGTCAGTACCACGAGATGATGGACGCCAAGGCCGCGGTGCGCGAGGCCATGATGGCCGAACGTCAGGCCGGTCACTGGGCCGATCCGAGCGTCGACGACGACCGTCACGACGAGCAGAGCCTGTTCGGTCGCGGCGAGGACGGCGACGAGAATGACGGCGGTCTGGCCTGACGCCTGGCCACCCCCAGTCAGCTTCATTGCCAGCCCCCGCCCGCGGGGGCTGGCGCGGAGCGACTGAGGATGGCTGGCACATTCGTCTGCGGTTCCACCAGCGCGGCGGCCGCAGCGTGGAACGGCGGCGTCCTATGACACCGGCGTCTGTGATGATTCAAGATATACGTGATCGGGAAGGGAGTGCGTGTTGTCCGTCACTGAATCGGATGTGCGCCGCGCCATCGCAGGCGCACGGACCATGGTCGTCAAAGTCGGTTCGAGCTCGTTGACGCAGCCGTCCGGGCATCTGGATGTCAAGAAGCTGAACTCCCTGGTGGCCGCGCTGTCCGCCGCCTCGGCGCAGGGCGCCCGCGTGGTGCTGGTGTCGTCGGGCGCCATCGCCGCGGGTTTCGGCCCGCTCGGCTTCGAGAGCCGTCCGAGTGACGTGGCGACGCAGCAGGCCGTCGCCGCGGTCGGCCAGGGGCTGCTGATGGCGCAGTATGAGGCCGCGTTCGGTCGTTTCGGCGTTCGGGTCGGCCAGATTCTGATCACTGCCGAAGACACGATCCGCGCGGTCCAGTACCGAAACGTGCAGCGCACGCTGAACCGTCTGCTGGAACTCGGCGTGGTGCCGATCGTCAACGAGAACGATTCGCTGGCGAGCAACGAGATCCGTTTCGGCGACAACGACCGGCTTTCGGCACTGGTGGCAAACCTCGTCCGGGCCGATGCGCTGGTGTTGCTCACGGATGTGGACGGCCTGTATACAGCTCCGCCGAGCACGCCGGGCGCCCGCCGCATCGGCTTTGTGCCGAATGTGATCGACACGATCGGCGACGTGCAGGTCGCCGGTTCGTCGTCCGGGGTCGGCACGGGTGGCATGGTCACCAAACTGGATGCCGCCCGCGTAGCGGCCGTGTCGGGCATTCCCGCCGTGCTGACGAGCGCGACGAACACCGGCCCGGCGCTGATGGGCGATCCGGTCGGCACGGTGTTCGCGCCGGTGAAGCACCGCGGTTCATCGCGTCGGCTGTGGATCGGCTTCGCGTCCGACCCGCGTGGAGCCTTGGTGGCGGATGCCGGTGCGGCCAAGGCGGTTCGAGGCGGGCGCGCGAGTCTGCTCGCCGCCGGCGTCGTGGAGGTTCACGGCGAATTCTCCGCCGGAGACCCGGTGTGGATTGATGACGAGGCGGGCGCGCATCTGGCTCGCGGGCTCGCGGGCTTCGACTCCGAGGAGATCCCGCAGATGCTCGGCCGCAACACCGCGCAGCTCAGGCGGTTCCTGGGCGACGAGTTCGCTCACCCCGTGGTGCACCGCGACAATCTCGTGCTGGTCTGATTCGTCGCGCAACGAGATCCGCCGTGCCGGGCGTAGTCGGGGTCTGTTGTTTTTTCGTGCTCTGGGTTTAGCATGGATGGCATGACTATGGCTGACTGGCAGACTTTTTCCGACCGTATCAACAATGTGGCACCGAGCGCGACTCTTGCCGTCGATTCTAAGGCGAAGGCGATGAAGGCCGCCGGCGTCGACGTGATTGGCTTCGGCGCGGGCGAACCCGATTTCCCGACTCCCGCGGATGTCGTGGATGCCGCCGTCAAGGCGTGCAACGACCCGCGCAACTACAAGTACACGCCCACCGCCGGCTTGCCCGAGCTGCGCGAGGCGATTGCGGCCAAGGTGCTGCGTGACTCCGGCTACGAGGTGACCGCCGATCAGGTCGTGGTGACCAACGGCGGCAAGCAGGCCGTGTACGAATCCTTCCAGGTGCTGCTCAATGACGGCGACGAGGTCATCATTCCCACGCCGTTCTGGACGAGCTATCCGGAGGCCGTCAAGCTGGCCGGCGGCAAACCGGTCGAGGTGTTCGCTGGCGCCGACCGTGGTTTCGAGCCCGACATCGCCGCCATCGAGGCCGCCCGGACCGAGCGCACGAAGGCCATCATCATCACCTCCCCGAACAACCCGACCGGTGCCGTGTGGAGTCGCGAGGCGATCCGCGCGATCGGCGAGTGGGCCGTGGAGCACCACGTGTGGGTCATCTCCGACGAGATCTACGAGCACCTCAACTATGACGGCGCCAAGACCGCATACGTCGGCGTCGAGGTCCCCGAATGCCGCGACCAGCTGCTGGTGCTCAACGGCGTCGCCAAGACCTACGCGATGCCTGGCTGGCGAGTTGGCTGGATGGTCGCCCCCGCGCCCGTCGCCAAGGCCGTCGCCAAGCTGCAGGGCCATTTGAGCTCCAACGTTTCCAACGTTCCGCAGCGAGCGGCGCTCGCCGCCGTCGCGGGTTCGCTCGACGAGGTGCATATGATGCGCGAGGCATTCGACGCCCGCCGCAAGGCCATTGTCGCCGCCCTGAACGATATCCCCGGCGTCCACTGCCCGACGCCCACCGGTGCGTTCTATGCGTTCCCCGATGTGACCGGCCTACTGGGCAAGCCGCTCGGCGAGAACGGCACCGTCGTGAACACGTCTTCCGAACTCGCCGCGGCGCTGCTGGACGAGGCCCATGTCGCCGCGGTTCCGGGCGAGGCGTTCGGCGCTCCCGGATACCTGCGTTTCTCGTATGCGCTGGCCGATGACCAGCTCGCCGAGGGCATGCGCCGGTTCCGCCGCTGGGTCGGCTGAAACCGTTGCAAGAGGTCGTGCGCGGTACCTGCCGCGCACGCCGCGGCACGCCGATTACGCGCCGGTCGAGACACGCGATTGGACGAAATCGGCAATCCCCGCTAATATGGCCTATTGGCGGTTTTGCCAAGTAACGGACACGTAGTCTTGCGTGCCGGGTACAGTGGGCAAAGTTCACTTAGGGAAGTGGCGCAATTGGTAGCGCAACGGTCTCCAAAACCGTAGGTTGTGGGTTCGAGTCCCGCCTTCCCTGCCAAGTATTTGCAACCAACACACAAAAGGATGAACATGGCGAAGGCAAGCAAGGCGGAGAAAGCGGTCAAGCCGAATGTATTCATGCGCATCGGCCTGTTCATCAAGCAGATTATCGATGAGCTTCGCAAGGTGGTCACCCCCACTGCGAAGGAACTGTTCTTCTGGTCTCTTGGCGTGTTCATCTTTGTCGTGTTGCTGATGCTCCTCGTCACGGGCATGGATTTCGGTCTGGGCAAGCTCGTGCTGTGGGTGTTCGGCTGATCCATCGACCCTGAAGGTGAAAGTTACGCATGACTGATGAAGTGAATCTCGATAACCTCGACGCACTGGCGGATCTTCCCGATTCGGCCGACACGGCCGTTGAAGCCGATCCGGTTGCGGACGCGGCGGTTGATTCCATCAATGACAATGCCGAAGAACAGCCCGTCGCGGCTGATGGCGCCGTTGAATCCGGCACCGCCGAAAACGATGCGGAAGCGTCCGGCGACGCCGACGAGCAGGAATCCGAAGAACTCGACGCGGGCGCAAAGGCCGTTGAGGAGTTCTCAAAGTCGCTGCGCACCCTGGAAGGCAAGTGGTATGTGCTCCACACCTATTCCGGTTACGAGAAGCGCGTGAAGACGAACGTCGAATCCCGTGTCGTCAGCTTTGGTCTGGAAGACAAGATCTTCCAGATCGAAGTGCCGATGGAGGAAGTCGACAAGCACACCGACAAGGGCAAGAAGGTCATCACCCGCGTCCGCGTTCCCGGCTACGTGCTCATCCGCATGTGGCCCGACGAGGATGCCCGTCGTATCGTGCGCGAGACCGAAGGCGTGACCGGCTTTGTCGGCCCGACCAAGGATCCGGCGCCGCTGTCCCGCAAGGAAGTCGTCGCCATGCTGGCGCCGATGATCGCCTCCGAAGCGCTCAAGAAGGCCGGCGATAAGCCTGCCGCGGCAAAGAAGCGCGTTGTCGAGGTGTCTTACGCCGTCGGCGATCAGGTCACCGTCATCGACGGGCCGTTCGCCACGATGGCTGCCGTCGTCTCCGATGTCGAACCCACCACGCAGAAGCTCACCGTGCTGGTTTCCATCTTCGGGCGCGACACGCCGGTGGAACTCGGCTTCCATCAGGTGGAGAAGCTTCAGTAAGTCGTCAGACGTTGTTTGCATGAACGGCGGTCGGTTTCCGGCCGCCGTTTTGCGTTGCCGGCACCATTTGTGCCACGACATGCCACGCACGTACAATGGCTCTCATGGCATCCAAAGGAAAACCGTCACCGCGTTCCGCGGTCAAGCCGCTGTCCAATGCACAAGTGAGCAGGCTCGCCAAGGCGCACACGCTCGTCGATCCGATGCACGACCTGCCGACCGGCCCGGATCGCACGATCAACGAGGCCGAAATCGCCGCGCAGAACCCCAAGGGCACCTCACGGCTGCTCAAGGGCGTCGATGTCGTGTTCCGCGCAAGCTGCAGGACGTACGCCTGGGGGCTTGACAACATCCCTGAAACCGGCCCGTTCATCACCGCGGCCACGCATGTGACCATGTTCGACGTGTTCGTGCCGATGGCGTCGCTGTTCCACATGGGCCGTCGCCCGCGCTACATGGCGAAGGCCGAGATGGCGCACTGGCCTCTGATCGGCAAGTGGTTCCAGATTGTAGGCATGCAGCCGGTTCAGCGCCGGTCCGGCAAGGCACGGGCCATCGAGGAGACCTCGGTCGAGATTCTGACGAGCGGCCGCCCGCTGACCGTCTGGCCGGAGGGCACGGTGACCCGCGACCCGAAGAAATGGCCGATGAGCATGAAGAACGGCGTCGGCGTGATCGCATTGGAGGCATCGCGCCGGCTCGGATACCAGGTGCCGCTGTTCTGTGCGGTGACGTGGGGTGCGGCGAGCATCAACCACTGGTGGCCGTGGCCGCGCAAGAACGTCGTCATGTGCTACGACGCGCAGCTGGATTACGCTGATCTGCTGGTCGACAGCGAGTCGTGGGGCGATGAGCCGCCCGTGGAGCTCGCCGACGAGCTGACCCGCCGGGTACGTGTGCGCATGACGCAGGTCATGGCGGAGATCCGCGGCGAGCGTGCTCCCTCCGGCTACTGGGATTACCGTACGATGAGCCGCGTTACCGACTGATTCCCGAACACGACGGACATCCGAGACGCCCGCGCAGCGCCATGCCGCGCGGGCGCGTTCATACCTGCGCGACGTGCGCATGGAGGTCTCGTATCCGGGGCTGGAGTAGGGTAGTGGGTTATGAAATGTACTGTATTGGGTGCCGGCGCATGGGGCACCACTTTTGGCCAGGTGATGGCGGACGCGGGCAATGACGTGACGATGTGGGCCATCGAGCCCGAAATCGTGGAGGGCATCCGCGACCGGCACCACAATGCCGTTCGTCTGCCGTCCGTCGCCAAGCTGCCCGACAACATGACCGCCACGGGCGACCGGGCGCAGGCCGTCAAGGACGCCGATATCATCGTCGTCGCCATCGCCGCCCAGTTCGCGCGCGTGGCGCTCGCCGAGTTCAAGGACCTGATTCCCGATACCGCCGTCGTCGTCAGCCTGATGAAGGGCATCGAGCGGAACACCAAGAAGCGCATGGATGAAGTGGTCCGCGAGGCCCTCGACCTGCCGGCTGAGCGTTTCGCCGCGGTTTCCGGACCGAACCTGAGCAAGGAGATCGCCGACCGTCAGCCGGCCGCCACGGTCGTCGCCTGCGAGAATCTGGACAATGCGCGCAAGGTGGCGTCCGCCTGCACGACCAGTTACTTCAAGGCGTTCATCACTTCCGACGTGATCGGACTGGAGATGTGCGGGTCGTTGAAGAACGTCGTCGCGCTCGCAGTCGGCATGGCCCGTGGAGCCGGATACGGCGAGAACACCGCCGCGATGATCGAGACGCGTGGACTGGCGGAGCTGACCGCGCTTGGCAAGGCCGCAGGTGCCGATCCGAAGACGTTCGCCGGTCTCGCCGGCGTGGGCGATCTGACCGCCACCTGCGGCTCGCCCCTGAGCCGCAATTACACGTTCGGCGCGAATCTGGGCAAGGGCCTGAGCGTCGAGGAGGCCACGAAGGTGAGCAACGGCGTCGCCGAGGGCGTGCCGACCACCGACGCCGTGGTCGCGCTCGGCGACGAGCTCGACGTGCCGACTCCGCTCGCCTACGCGATGAGCCGCGTGCTGAACGAAGGCATATCCTGCCAGCAGATGCTCTCCGAACTACTCGGCACCGAGATCACCGAGGAGTAGGCTGCATTAACCACCCCCAGTCTCGCTGCGCTCGACAGCCCCCGTCAGCGGGGGCGTTAGCATATGCCCCGCAGCGAGACGGGGTGGTTCGCGCCATCGGCAAAGCTAATCTCACCGGTGCCCACCCTGCTGAGTTTGGCGGGTTTTGCAAGAGGCGAATTGTTACGGGGCGGTGCGCCATCGCACGTATTAGGCTATGACCCAGTATGTGCAAAACACGGCATGGGAGGAAAAACATGGCTGAAACGGCCAAGATTCGCGTTGTGGTGATGTATGGCGGCAAGGCCGACGAGCATTCGATTTCCTGTATTTCGACTGCCGGCGTGCTGCGCGCGCTTGACACCGACCGGTTCGAGCCGGTGCCGGTGGGCATCACCAAGCAGGGCCAGTGGATCGTGGACGGCGAGGACCCGCGCGGATGGGATATGGCCGACGGTCTGCCGGTCGTCGAGAAGACTCCCGGCTCGCGCGACGTCGTGCTGGACGTGGCGCTCGGGCAGGATGGCTTCTTCGCCCGCAACGACGACGGCACGCTGAGCTCGCTGGGGCACGTTGACGCGGTGCTGCCGGTTCTGCACGGCCCGTATGGCGAGGACGGCACGATTCAGGGTCTGCTGGAGATGATGGATGTGCCGTACGTCGGTTGCGGCGTGCTCGCGTCCGCCGCGTGCATGGACAAGCATTACACGAAGGTGCTGCTGGCCGCCGCCGGCATTCCGGTCGCTCCCGGCATCACCGTGGACGCGCGCGGCTTCGACGCGGCGTCGCGGTTCGCCGCTGATGCCGATGGTCTGCTCGCTCGGGTCGAGGAGGCCGGACTGGCGTACCCGCTGTTCGTCAAGCCGTCCCGCGCCGGATCGAGCTTCGGCGTGACCAAGGTGGAGCATGCCGGTGACGCCGCCGAGCTGGCCGCCGCCGTGTTTGAGGCGAGCCATCATGATTGGCGAATCCTGATCGAGCAGGGCATCGACGCGCGTGAGATCGAGTGCGCGGTGCTGTGCCCGAAGGCCGGCAGTGAGCCGCAGGCCAGCTGGCCGGGCGAGATCGTGCTCGACAAGCGCAACAGCGGCG
Source organism: Bifidobacterium bifidum ATCC 29521 = JCM 1255 = DSM 20456 (assembly GCF_001025135.1). Lineage (NCBI taxonomy): Bacteria > Bacillati > Actinomycetota > Actinomycetes > Bifidobacteriales > Bifidobacteriaceae > Bifidobacterium > Bifidobacterium bifidum. Next base: position 336,383 of record NZ_AP012323.1, read on the forward strand.
ACGACCAGTTCTACGACTTCGACAGCAAGTACATGGATTCGTCGGCGAGCCATGTGGAGGTGCCGGCGAATCTGCCTCAGGAGACTCTGCAGCAGGTGCGCGAGACCGCGGTCAAGGCGTTCAAGGCGGTGGATGGCGCCGGCCTGAGCCGCGTGGACACGTTCGTGACGCCGGACGGCGAGGTGATGGTCAATGAGATCAACACGATGCCCGGTTTCACGCCGATCTCCATGTATCCGAAGGCATGGGAGGCGACCGGCATCGGCTATACCGAGCTGATCACCAAGCTGATCGACGGCGTGCTGCGCTAGAAACCGACGGCACGGTTAGGAGAAACACTATGGGAAAACATGTTGGAGGCAAGCTGGTGCTTGCCGGAGCCGTAGCCGCGGGCGCCGCGGTCTGGGCCATCAAGCCGCGTTCGTTCAGCGACAAGCAGCGTCATTTCGCGCCGTCGGTTCCGGACGTATGGTATGCGCATCGTGGCCTGCATGACGCGGGATCGGGACTGACGCCGGAGTATGCGGCGCACAGCGGCGAGTATGTGGCGCTGGCGCGTCGCTGCGCATTGCGCGCGGGATACGGGACCGCTGACTTCAGCGGCTCGATCGCCCCGGAGAATTCGCTGGCTGCGTTCGCCGCCGCCTGTGAGGCCGGATTCGGCATCGAATTGGACGTGCAGCTCACCAAGGACGGCCGCGTGGTGGTCGTGCATGACGATAACCTGTTGCGCGTGGCCGGAGATCCGCGCAAGATCGCCGACCTGACGTATGAGGAGCTGTCGCGCATCCCGCTGTTCCCCGCGCCCGCGAAGCCGGGGGATGCCGAGGCGGCGCCCGTCGCCGACCCGGTGGCCGCCGCACAGTTCGCTCCGCAGGGCTACTACCAGCACGTGCCGCTGTTCGTCGACGTGCTGCGCGTGATCGCGGGACGTGTACCGGTGATCGTGGAGTACAAGTTCACCGACAACGCCGCGTGGGGCGAGCGGGCGGACGAGCTGATGGAGAAGGGCGACCAACTGCTGCAGGCGTATGACGGCCCGTATGTGATCGAGTCGTTCCATCCGGGCGCGGTCAACTGGTACAAGGAGCACCGTCCGGAGGTGTGCCGCGGCCAGTTGGCAGAGCCGGCGTCGCTCACCGGTACCGGGGTCAAGGAGTGGCTGGCCGGGCTGTTGGCGTTCGATTGGATCTCCCGTCCGGACTTCGTGGCGTTCGACTGGCATGGCGGCCCCTCTCCGCAGCTGCGGGCCGCACGCTGGATGGGCGCGATACCGGTGTCGTGGACGGTTCGCAGCGCGGACGAACTCGCCGAATGCGACCAGTATTTCGACCGCCACATCTTCGAGTCGTTCGTTCCGGATAGCAAATAGTCCTTTTATATATATAGTGCGTGCCCCCCCCCGTCGCGAAGCGACTGGGGGCATTAGCGTCCGTAAGTGCGCGCCGAAACGACAAGTGCGCAGGGTCGTCGTTCCGGCGCGAACATATGAACGCAAATCACCTTCGGTGAGCATCGCATCGGCCAGTTGGCTCTTCCAGCGCTCCAATAAGTAAGGTAAGTTAACAAATAGCGGAAGACTTCCGCGAGACAGTGTTGTCGCGACGGGAAAAATCGCTGTTCTTTGAGGGGATTTGCGCAGGTCTTTTCATGCATACCCATTGGTATATGGCGAAAATTTCTATTTTCCTTGGAAAATAATAATGTTAACAACACACGTTCTTGTACTTTGTTAAGAGTGTTATCATAGAAAACTGAGACGCGCGTGTCGGGCTTCCGTCATGCGTATCCGCTCAAGGTTAAGCCTTAGTGCTCCATGATGAAGGTAAGGAAATATGAGAAAACGAGTGGTTTCAGTGGCCCTTGCGGTTGCGCTCGCTGTCGCCCCACTGGGGGTGGTCAGCACAGCGTCCGCCGCGCCGCTTTCTGCAAGTGATTTGCAGACTCTCGCGCTCCGTTCAGCGGCTAGCTCCAATGACGCGAACGCCAACGATGTCGCCACCGTCGCGGACGATGCTGCCGTGAACGGCTGGACGATTGACCGCAACACCGCCAAAGGCGGCGAAATTCTTGCAGCCGGCACTGGCGATTATGCGGGATGGACTCATTTCAAGTCCACCTCCGCCAACGGCAATGCCACCAGCAGCAGTGGCTATCCGGCTGTCGCCATTAGCGGCAAGACGATTGACCTGACTCGGGCTGGAGAGTTCTCCATCAAGGTCAAGTCCCCGCAGGCTGGTTCCGCGAACCGTTTCGGCTTCTACCTCGGCTACAAGGATCCGGGCAACGCCCTGTTCCTGGGCTATGACAAGGGGGGCTGGTTCTGGCAGAAGTATGTCGGAGGCAATGGCGATTGGTACAACGGCACACGTGTCGCTGCCCCTGCCGCGAACGCTGAAATCACCGTCAACGTCTCCTGGACTGCCGCCAAGGTTGCCACGCTGACTATTGACGGACAGAAGGCGTTCGATGTGGATTACTCCTCGATGACCGCGCTGACCGACAAGCTCGCCATGAAGGCCGGCTCTTACTCCGGCACCAGCGAAGTCACTGATGTCTACTTCAAAAACTTCACCGTGGGTGAAGTCGCCAAGCACAACGTGACCGGCAAGGTCGTCGACGCCAGCGGCGCCGCCATCGCCGGCGCCGAAGTCGTCACCGGCAAGAACTCCGCCACCACCGCGGCGGACGGCACCTTCACCCTCACCGGCCTCGCCGCCGGCGACTACACGCTGACCGTGTCCGCCGAAGGCTACGATGACGCCACCAAGACCGTCACCGTCGCCGATGGCAATGCCTCAGTCGGCAACATCACGCTGAACAAGTCGGCCGAAGTCGCTACTGAGACGCTCTCCACCGCCGCCATGGACGTGCGCGTGAAGAAGAACTTCCCGTCCGTGTACGACTACACGATGAAGAAGCTCGACGGCAAGATCATGTACGGCCAGCCGAAGGACGTGCGCGTCATCACCATTAACGGCACCGACGTGACGCTGAAGGACTCCGACGTGACCTTCAAGAAGGTCAGCGCGACCGAGGCCCAGTACACGCTGAACGTCAAGAGCGGCGACAAGATCAACGCGGTCGTCACCGTGCAGATCAAGGTCGTCGACAATACGCTCAAGCTCAACGTCACCAAGATCGTGAACAAGGCGGATGACGCCAAGACCGAGGCCGAGGAGAACCCGGTCCAGACGATTGCGTTCCCGAACCAGAGCCTCATCTCCGTGCGCTCCGGTCAGGACGGCGCCCAGTTCACCGGCGCCCGCATGTCGTCCGACACTGCCAGGCCCGGTGACACCAACTTCGACATCACCGCCGACACCACGGTCAGCAATGCGAACGACTACACCTACGGCTTCGTCTCGGGCAATGGCCTGAGCGCCGGCCTGTGGTCCAACTCCGAGCACGACGGCACCACCGTCGGCAACACCGTCGCCGGCGGTGCGAGGAACACCCGCGTGCTCACCTCCACCCAGAAGGTCGGCAAGGCCACCTCCTTCGGTCTGGGCACTGCACCGTGGTACTACCACCGCGTCGTGACCGACACGAAGAAGAACACCTACACCGTCGAAGAGACCGACATGCCGAAGATGGCCGTCGCCATCGCCGGCGACGAGAACGAGGACGGCACGGTCAACTGGGAAGATGGCGCGATCGCATACCGCGACATCATGAACAACCCATACAAGTCCGAGGAAGTGCCCGAGCTGGTCGCATGGCGCATCGCCATGAACTTCGGCTCCCAGGCGCAGAACCCGTTCCTGACCACGCTTGACAACGTCAAGAAGGTCGCCCTCAACACCGACGGCCTCGGCCAGTCCGTGCTGCTCAAGGGCTACGGCAACGAAGGCCACGACTCCGGCCATCCGGACTACGGCGACATCAACACCCGCGCCGGCGGCGCCGCGGACATGAACACCCTGATGGAGAAGGGCACCAAGTACGGCGCCCGCTTCGGCGTGCACGTCAACGCGTCCGAAATGTACCCGGAAGCCAAGGCCTTCAGCGAGGACATGGTGCGTCGCAACTCCAGTGGCGGCCTGAGCTACGGCTGGAACTGGCTGGATCAGGGCATCGGCATCGACGGCATCTACGATCTCGCCTCCGGCATGCGCAAGTCCCGCTTCGCTGACCTCAAGAGCAAGGTCGGCGACAACATGGACTTCATCTACCTCGACGTGTGGGGCAACAACACCTCCGGCGCCGAGGACTCGTGGGAAACCCGCAAGATGAGCCAAATGATCAACCAGAACGGCTGGCGTATGACCACCGAATGGGGCGCCGGCAACGAGTATGACGCAACCTTCCAGCACTGGGCCGCCGACCTTACCTACGGTGGTTCCGCCATGAAGGGCGAGAATTCTCAGGTCATGCGCTTCCTACGCAACCACCAGAAGGACAGCTGGGTCGGCGACTACCCGTCGTACGGCCAGGCCGCGAACGCCCCGCTGCTCGGCGGCTACAGCATGAAGGACTTCGAAGGCTGGCAGGGACGCAACGACTACGCCGCGTACATCAGGAACCTGTACACGCACGACGTGTCCACCAAGTTCATCCAGCACTTCAAGGTCGTCCGCTGGGTCAACAGCCCGCTCGACGCCACCTCCGTGAAGGATGCCTCCGTCAACAACGGCAACGAGCAGATCACGCTGAAGGACGACCACGGCAACGTCGTCGTCCTGTCCCGTGGCTCCAACGACACCAACAACACCGCGTACCGCAACCGCACCATCACGCTCAACGGCATCACCGTGGCGTCCGGCGCGGTCTCCCCGGGCAACAGCAACACCGTCAAGGGCACTGAGTCCTACCTGCTGCCGTGGCTGTGGGACGTGAACACCGGCAAGCTCGTCAAGTCCTCCGATGAGAAGCTGTACCACTGGAATACCCAGGGCGGCACCACCGAGTGGACCCTGCCGAAGGATTGGCAGAACCTCGCCTCCGTCAAGGTGTACCAGCTCACCGACCAGGGCAAGACCAACGAGAAGACCGTCGCCGTCTCCGGCGGCAAGATCTCGCTGACCGCCGAGGCCGAGACCCCGTACGTCGTGACCAAGGGCTCCGAGAAGCAGATCTCCGTCAAGTGGAGCGAAGGCATGCACGTCGTGGACGCCGGCTTCAACGGCGGCCAGAACACCCTCAAGGACAACTGGGCCGTCTCCGGCACCGGCAAGGCCGAGGTCGAAGGCACCAACAACGCCATGCTGCGCCTGACCGGTGACGTGAAGGTCTCCCAGAAGCTCACCGACCTGACCGCGGGCAAGCGTTACGCGATCTACGTGGGCGTGGACAACCGCACCAACTCCCCGGCCAAGATCACCGTGACCAACGGCACCAAGGTCCTCGCCACCAACGAGACCGGCAAGTCGATCGCCAAGAACTACATCAAGGCGTACGGCCACAACACGTACTCGAACACTGAAGGCGGCAGCAGCTACTTCCAGAACATGTACGTGTGGTTCGTGGCTCCGGAAAGCGGCGACGTCAAGGTGACGCTCTCGCACTCCGGCGCATGCGACAACACCGACCATGTGTACTTCGATGACGTGCGCGTGCTTGAGAACGGTTACAAGGGCCTGACGCTCAACGCTGACGGCACCCTGAAGACGCTCACCAACGACTTCGAGGACAATGCCCAGGGCATCTGGCCGTTCGTGGTCTCCGGCTCCGAAGGCGTCGAGGACAACCGTATCCACCTGTCCGAGCTGCATGACCCGTTCACGCAGGCCGGCTGGGATGTCAAGAAGATGGACGACGTGCTCGACGGCAAGTGGTCCGTCAAGGCCAACGGCCTGATCCAGAAGGGCACGCTGATCTACCAGACGATCCCGCAGAACGTCAAGCTGGAACCGGGCGAGACCTACAAGGTGTCGTTCAAGTACCAGTCCGGCTCCGACGACATCTACGCCATCGCCACCGGTGACGGCGAGTACAACGCCAGCACCGTCAAGCTCACCAACCTGAAGAAGGCCCTGGGCGAGGACGGCACGGCCGAGTTCGAGATCACCGGTTCCATCACCGGCGACAGCTGGTTCGGCATCTACTCGACCTCCACCGCTCCCGACCTGCAGAACACGTCCGATTCCGCCGCCAACTTCGGTGGCTACAAGGACTTCGTCCTCGATGACCTGAAGGTCGAGCACGTGGCATCCGCCGAGCACACCAAGGCCGACGCCGAGGCGAAGCTCAAGGAAGTCAAGGACACCTACGACGGCAAGAGCGGCGACTACTCCGCCGAAGTCTGGACCACGTACGTGAACACGGTGGCCGAGATCGAGGCGCTCATCGCCAAGGATAAGCCCGACTACACCACCGCCTACAACAAGGCTGTGGCGCTGGCCGAGTACATGAAGAACGCACCGGGCGACGACTCGAACGATGCGTACGACGTGGCGACCGATGCCTACACCGTCGAGGCGGGCAGCCAGCAGGCACTGTCGGGCGGCAATGAGGGCCCGGCAAGCCTCGCCCAGGACGGCAATGCCGGCACTCACTGGCACACCTCCTGGAGCGCCAACGCAGTGTCCGCCGGTACCGCCTGGTATCAGTTCAACCTGAACGAGCCGACGACCATCGACGGTCTGCGTTACATGGCCCGCAGTGGCGGCGCGAACGCGAACGGCAAGATCAAGAAGTACAAGATTACGCTGACGCTGTCCGACGGCACCACCAAGGACGTCGTCACCAATGGCACGTTCACCACGACCAGCGGTGTCTGGCAGAAGGTCAAGTTCGACGCGGTCAAGAACGTCACCAAGGTGCGCATCACCGCTCTCGAAACCGCGGGACAGTCCGCGGGCGAGGTGAACACGTACGCCTCCGCTGCCGAGCTGCGTGTCACCACGGTTCGCGACGTGCCGAGCACCGAGGTCAAGGTCAACAAGTGCGATCTGCAGAACCTGTACGATGACGCTTCCGCCCTGACCGAGGCCACCTACACCGCCGACACCTGGAAGGTGCTCGTCGCCAAGCGCGACGCCGCCAAGAAGGTGCTGGACGACGAGAACGCCACCGCGCACGACGTGGCTCTCGCCTACCAGAACCTGAAGGATGCCATCGCCGCCCTGGAAGAGCGCGTGGACACCTCCAAGCTCGCCGGCCTGGTCGCCGATGCCGAGAAGCTCAAGGAATCCGCGTACACCAAGGATTCGTGGGCCGCGTTCAAGAAGGCTCTGGATGCCGCCAAGGCCGTCCTGAACAATGCGAACGCCACCAAGGCTGACGTCGATGCCGCGTACAACGCGCTGAACGCCGCGATGAAGGCCCTGAAGCCCGCCTCCTCCAAGCCGACTCCGAACCCGGAGACGACCGACAAGAGCAAGTTGCAGGCCACCATCGATCAGGCCAAGGCCCTGGATCTGAGCGGTTACACGAAGAAGTCCGCCCAGGCCGTGCGTGACGCCCTCGCCAAGGCCCAGAGCGTCCTCGCCGATGACAACGCCACCCAGGCTGACATCGACGCCGCGCAGAAGGCCCTCGCCGACGCGATCGCCGCACTGGAGAAGGCCGATGCCAACGGCAACGCCATCTCCAAGACGGGTGCGAACGTCGCCGTCATCGGCATGGCCGGCATGATGCTGGTCGCCGCCGCTGGCGCGGTGTTCATCGCCCGCAAGCGCGCCGAGTGATATAAGTAAATAGAAATAGGGAGGTCGCCCTGTGGCGGCCTCCCTATTTTGTATTCAATCCGTTATGGATGGCCAGGACCGCGTCATTCTGCCTCCGCCAGCGGGGGCAAATATGTAGTCCTTTGTTTTATATTTCAGGCGTAGATGTTTCTCGGGCGCATGTCCTCCGGCAGGCCCTCCAGCAGTGTCGCCACGGAGCCTTCCTCGAAGACGGAGCGGATGCCGGCGGCCAGCAGCGGCGCCACCGACAGCACGGTCATGTTATCCAGGCGCTTCTCCTGCGGCACTGGCACAGTGTCCATCAGGATGATTTCGCGGGCGCCGCAATCGCGCAGGCGCTCCACGGCCGGGCCAGACAGCAGACCATGCGTGGCGACCAGAGTCACCGAGGCGGCGCCGGAGTTGCGCAGTGTGCGCACGGCCTCGCAGATTGTGCCGGCGGTGTCGATCATGTCGTCCACCACCACGCAGTCGCGCCCCTGCACGTCGCCGATGATGCCATGCGCTTCGGCATGGTTCGGTCGCGTGATGTCGCGAGTCTTGTGGATGAACGCGAGCGGGAGCCCGCCCAGCTTGGCGGCCCACTGCTCGGAAACTTTGATGCGGCCGGCGTCGGGGGAGACGATCGTCGCCTTGTCCATAGGCACGTGGCTGCGCACGTAGTCGATCAGCACGGGCATGGCGGTCAAATGGTCGACCGGGCCGTCGAAGAAGCCCTGCTCCTGCGCGGCATGCAGGTCGACGGTGACCAGACGGTTCGCCCCCGCGGTGCGGAACAGGTCGAACATCAGGCGTGCGGTGATCGGCTCGCGGCCCTGATGTTTCTTGTCCTGACGGGAGTAGCCGAGGAACGGTGCCACGACGGTGATGGACTTGGCGGAGGCGCGCTTGAGGGCGTCGATCATCAGCAGTTGCTCCATCACCCACTTGTTGATCGGGTTGGTGTGGCACTGCAGCACGAACACGTCGGCGCCTCGAACCGGCTCCGCGAACCGCACATACATCTCACCGTTGGCGAAGTCGTATGCGGTGGTGGGCAGCACGTTGATGCCGAGATATTGAGCCACTTCATTGGCAAGCTCAGGATATGCGCGGCCCGTCACCAAGGCCAGTCGCTTATCGGGTGTGCCCTCAAGGATCGCCGACATGTTTTTCCGCTCTTTCCGTCGATAGTTTCGTTACCGTTCACCGTGGTGATACGTTGCCGTACACAAACCTTATCCAATATACAAGAACCCGCCGTCCCAAGAGGAACGGCGGGTTGCGATGCTCACGGATTCTTCCACTTACGGCACGGTGCGCGCAGCAGGTGCCCCGTGCCGGGCGAAATCATTCCGATCAGTCCTCGTCCAGCGTGATGTCCAGCTTGTCGCCGTCCAGCGTGAACTGTCCGCTGATGCTGAAGCTGGTGGAACTGTCCGTCGGCTCCCAGGAGTCGTCATAGTTCTTGTACTCGTACGCCACCTTGGCTTCGCCGCCGTACACGTAGAAGCTGCCCGAGTCGATGCTGAGGTCATCAGTGGTGACGGTCGGGTATTCGGTGATGTTCCATGCGATGTTGCGGTAGTCGTCATCGGAACCGTACATGCTGAACGGGCAGCCTTCAGGCTGTGCATCCGTGGACTTGGCGCAGGTATCCAGCTTGTCCTTGATCTTCGCGTTGATCTCGTCTGCCAGAGCGTCGGTCGGCTCGGCAGAGATCGAGGCGGAGGATTCGGAGGAGGTGGTCAGCGTCGTCGAATCCGCGGTCAGATACTTCGACGTGACCGGTTTCACCGTGTACGAGCCCGGATACACATTGAAGGTGTAGGTGCCGGAATCGGATGCTGTGGCGTTCTTCGCGCCGACCTTGACACCGTTGACGGTGAAGTTGGTGATGGCCGGTGACGCGTAGACGGAGATCTCCTTGACCAGCGGCGTCGTGATGTTCCAGTTCTTGAAGATCAGGAACTTGGATCCGTTCGGCGCGACCGTCAGAGTGTCGGTCATGGACTTGCCGCCCAGCGTGTACGAGATCCGCATCGTGCGGGAGCCGTCCGCGTTGTCGGTGGCGGAGATGATGCGCTGGTTGCTGATCGTGGTCTTGTCGCCCTTGGAAGCCGCATTGGTGAGCAGCGTGCGCTTGCCGTTGGCGACCTGCGGGTCGGAGATGCCGTTGGCCTTGTCATAGTCGCCGGACGCGATGGCCGACAGGTAGCTCTTCACGGTGTTATCGGCGCTGAACACGGTGGAGTTGACCACTGCGTAAGCGATACCGAGCAGGGCAAGCACGCCGACGATGGCGCTGATGATGATGGCCAGCTTCTTCTGCTGCGGGGTCATGGCCTTGGCTGCAGCCGGGGCGGCGGGAGCAGCCACCGGAACGGGGGCGACAGGTGCAGCTGCAGGAGCGCCGGCAGGAACTTGGACAGTCGGGGCACCACCTTGGGCCTGAAAGGCCGCGGCGTCGGTGCCGGCAGCGGGAACCCCCTGAACCGGAGCACCGGGAACGGGAACGCCCTGAACCGGGATGCCAGCTGCGGGCGCGGTCGGCGCTCCGGTGCCGGCGCCAGGCTGTCCGCCGAAGGACGGCTGCGGGCCGGTGTAGCCGGCGGCCGCGGCGACCTGTGACGGGAAGCGACCAAAGTGCGCTCCGCATGCCGCCGCATACGCGGTGACCTCGGCGGGCGTCGGGCGGACCGTGCCGCCGACGAACAGCTTCCATGCGCCGCCCATCGACAGCACCATGGCCGGGCCGAATGTCAGCGCCACCACCTCGATCAGGAACGACCATACGGCCGCGACGAGGAAGTACCATGCCGCGATGTTCAGCGACGCGTCAGAGGTATCGGACTGCATGGTGTAACCCAGCGTCGCGGACGTGAACAGGAACGTGACGATCAGCCAGATCACCAGCGTGGCGACCGGAGACTTCCACGAGTGCTGCCATCCCGCATATGCCGGATCATAGATGTTGCGTGCCGCGGCGCGCAACGCAATGTAGAACGTGGTGATAAGGAACGCCACGAATACCAGCCACAGCTGCCACGGTGCGCTGATGGAGCCGACGTACTGGTTCGAGATGCCGAACAGCGACAGGTTAGCGATATTACCGCTGGCCGTGATGCCGACCGCGCCGAACGAGCCGAGCGCGAACGTCAGGAACGAAAGGTACGGCAGCAGAATCGGGAACAGCATGAACATCTGGCCGTTGTGCAGGCTGCTGGACAGCATGATCAGGCAAATGAAGCCGATCACCGTGAACACGACCGCGTAGATGAACGCCGCGTCAAGCAGCGTGCGCACGAAGCCGCGCGTGCGGTGAGCCCACTTCCAGGCCGCGGTGAACACGTTGTTGGAATCCGAGGCGTACTGGGCGAGCAGATAGCCGAAGAACGCGCCGATCGCGGCGAGCAGCAGCGTCATGAAATACGTACGGGCGGAGACGCCGGTCAGGATGGCCTTGGCCTGAATGCCGCCCATGCTGCCGGCTCCCAGCGTCAGCGGGAAGATCGCGGCGAGAATCAGATAGACGAATCCCATCACGACGCCGACGATGACGCTGCTGACGATGCCGGTCCACTTGAACCGGATGGCGAACTTACGCGCGAACCAGTATGCGCCGAACGCGGTGCCGAGAACCAGCGCCACGCCGGAAAGACCGACAGGCATCCATAGATGGCCGGACACGCCGAAGGACGACATGGAGAGGTTGCCTCCGGTGATGTTGGGCGACAGTTGACCGGATACGCCCAGAACCATCACCAGAATCAGGAACTGGAAGAAGTTCGGCGTCACCGTGCCGGAACCGCTGGCGTCACTCATCATGTGGGACAGGCCGGGGACCATGCTCAGCTTGGACGCCCATGATGAGCCGGCCGACAAGAAGAAGATGGAGCCGATCAGGGCCAGCGCCATCGCGCCGATCAAGCCGAAGGCAAGGCTGATTGCGGCGGTCTGCAGCGAACGCGCGGAGAACAGCTCCTTGAACATCGGGTTGGGGACGAACTGCTGCGGAGCGCCGGGCTGAACCGGGGCGCCGGGTGCGCCGGGGGTAACGGGGACAGGTGCGCCGGGGACGGGAGCACCAGGCGCGGGCGCAGCAAAAGTGCCGGGAGCAGGTGCTGCAGCCGCAACAGGTGCGGCGGCGGGAACTTCTCCGGCCGGAGCGGCGACTGGCACTTCTGCCGCCGGGACGGGAGCTGCAGGAGCTTCTTGTGCGGGGACTGGTTCGGGAACCGCCGGGAAGGCCGGCTCGGCTGCGGGCTGTTCCGCGCCGGGGAATGCGGGTGCCGGCTCGGGCTGCGGTGCCGCGGCCTGCGGGGCCGGTACGGGTTCAGGGAATGCGGCGACGGGAGCGGGTGCTTCCGGCTGAGGCGCGGCTGCGGTGCCGTGTGGAGCGGTGCCGAGCACGGTCGAATCTTCGACGTTGTCGTTGCTGTTTGCTGCGGCGACCGCGAGCGTCTGCCCGCATTGCGTGCAGAATCGTGCGGCGCTGGACAGCGTGGCGCCGCAGTGAGGACATATCATGACAAGCCCCTTTCTTGGTTTGCTTTTCCCTCCTTATTGTATAGTCGCCACGTCATCTTCAGCAGCTTATTCGCGGTATTTGGGCGGGGCATATAAGGTATGTTTTCGCCCCCATCGGGCAGGTAATCCGATATCCGATAGGGGCGAAAACATGCCAATGCATTCTCTGTGCCTGTGGCGTCATCTGTCCATGAATACGTTGCCGTTGGCGGCGAGGCATGCCAGCACTTCCGGTTTCTTCATGTCATACGTCGTGTTGACGGTCTCTCCGGGAGCGGCATGACCCATTGCGTTCGCCTCCTTCTCGTATTGTTCGACGGTGTAGGATTTCGGCACCAGCCCGGCGCGCTTAAGGCAATCGACTGCCCCCTCCTCATGAGACGCATACAGATTGGGATTGCCGACTTGTGCCATATACAACGCGTCCACCGAATCCACGGTGGCGATTCCACACGCGTTCAAGTCCTTGGCCTTTTTCTGGATGTAGTCAAGGTCATCTGCTTTATCTGAAGGAAGTACGTCTCCCTGTGGCTGCTGGATGCCGTTGGAGTAAGTTTTCAGTGTCGGCCTCGGATAGCCCTTGTCTTGGACGCACGTGATGTATCGGCTCCATGCGGCCTTGTAATCGGACAGACTTATTTTGCCGCTTGTCGCGGCCTTGCGCAGTGTCGCTTTCTGCGCGGGGTCCATTCCGGAGTCCTGGCCGAGCAGCTGCGTCGCATAAGCCTGCAAAGATGAGGCGAGACGGTTCCCGCCCGAGCCGGAATCCGTTGCTTGGTTCGTGTTCCGTGCCGTGCCGCATCCGCACAGCATCGCAATGGAAAGCGTAATGACGGCGATGACGGCGATGGCCATCGTCACCGTACGACGGGATGCCGGAATATGCCCCATTCTTACTCCTCTTACTCCGATATGCATTATCTCAACGTATGAGAATGTCTTTTTACCGACGGGTGACACTCTTCCCCGTGACAGCACTATTGTTGCCATGCGTATCCACAAATGCGGTCCTGGTTTCGGCGAACTCATGGTCGCACCTTTGTATTGATAGATCACAAGACCATGCAGGTTCCCGGTGTAGTACGCATTTCTATACGGCCAAGTGCCGGACACAGCTCCATTTCCGGCGAATTGCATATCCCCAAGTGCGCTACCGCTTGTCCAGCATCCAGCGTTCTTGTTTGTGCATCCCCTTGTTACGGTGATGGCGTTGACATTCATGGATGAAGGAGGAATCACGTTTAGAAGTTTGCCGGTCGATGGTTCTATGGCTGCTACAGAGCCGGGCTTGGCCATGATGATTTTGCTGCCGTCTGCATCAGTGACGACTTCATATGTGGAGTCAAAGCCAGAAGCCTGCTTGGGTGACATCGATACGAACGATGCGGCGAGAGTCAGCAAAACAGCCAACAATGTTATCTGGAACCTTTGGTTGCCGACATGATAATCTCCTCTTCGAAATTTCGTCAGTCTTCAAATTACATATCTAAAAAGACATCTCGGTCAAATGGTTGCGGACGTCATTTGGGGTCCGTATCGCAGTATATTTGCAGGGGAATGCTGTCATGCAGTGTAACGTTGAGCGCAGGATAGTCATGAGGAGAGATTATGCGGTGTTCCCGTTGTGGTGCGAATGTCGTTGAGGGCGATAGATTCTGCGAGAACTGCGGGGCGCCCGTAGCCGTGCAGGCGGGTTCCGTGTGCCCGGTGTGCGGTCAGCAGTCGGAACCCGGCATGCGGTTCTGCCAGCAGTGCGGTGCCGAGCTGTCCGCCGGCCCGCAGCCCGCGCAGCCGGTGCCGACCGCCCAGCCGGTGCCTCCTGCACAGCCTTATCAGGCTGTTCAGCAGTACGCGGGACAATACGGTGCCGCCCAGCCCGGTGCCGTCTTCCCGCCGCAGGCCGTGCAGCCGCCAGCCCAACCGTCACGGCCTGGAGAGTCCGCCGGCAAGGGCAAGAAGAAGACCGCGCTGATCGTCGGCATCATCATCGCCGTACTCGTCGTGGCGCTTGCCGCCGGATTCGGCGTCTGGTGGTTCATGCTGCGTGATTCCGGCACCCAATCGGCTCAGACGCAGTCGACATCCCAGCAGAGCGGCAAGACCAAGTTCGGCGACAGCAAGGCCGCGAAAGACGACAAGCCCTGCACCGCTGCGCCCGATGCCGAGCTGAGTTCCGTCGACCACAGCGACGCCAATCTCGTCGCGCAGCTGCAGCTCACCTCCAACTGCGCGTTGACGAAGGACGGCGACACGGCGGAGTTCAAGGAATCCGACGTCAAGGTCAGCATCAAGGACGATGAAGGCAATGTCATCGCCTCGGCCGTCTTCGACTTCTCCAAGCAGCCGGTCAAGTTCAATGGCGAGACGGCCAACGTCGCGCTCGAATTCACCACGAGGCAGTACTGGCGCCCGTACGACCAGATCGAGACCGGCAGCGCCGAGGTCATCCTGCAGACCGGTCAGAGCGGCCCCGGCGAGGCGGGCAGTGCGGACGGCGACGCGTTGGCGGGCTCCGACATCGACAGCGAGGACGCCGAGCGGTACGCGCAGCTTGCGTTGAGCTGGCAGCTCAAGCATGACGAATCCGCCGCATCCCGCTTCTACACCACCTACACCACGCAGCTGTCCAGCAAGAAAAAAGACATGAAGGCCGACGGCAAGACCTGGCATTACGTGGACATCTACGAGCAGTTCCTGCAGCAGCGCATCAAGCACAAGAACGCGATCCTGATCTGGTCCGGCGATTACCCGACGTACACGAAGGCCGACGCTTCGACCGCGTATTACGTGATCCTGTCGGGTGATACGGTCGACTCGGTGAAGGCCGGCGACGCATGGTGCAAGTCGAACGGCTATGGTGCCGCGGATTGCGCGGTCGTGGATTTGCAGTAGGACGGATTACTCCCCAGTCGCTTCGCGACAGCCCCCGCAAGCTGTCGCGGGCATGGCGTAGCTTAGAGAAGTTGCTGTTTTCAGCAGCGCGTATACACACTCCTGCCATGGATAGTCCATGGCCGACTAGTCCGAAGGAGGTGGGTGATGTCTGCGCATAAGTACGAACTGATGTTCATTGCCGATCCTGAGCTGGATGAGCGCGGTCTGAAGAAGTTGACCGAGCAGTATCTGGAGCTCGTCACCAAGGAAGGTGGTTCCGTCGAGAACACCGATATTTGGGGACGTCGCAAGCTCGCTTACGAGATTGACGGCAAGACCGAAGGCAACTACGTGGTGGTCAACTACACGACCACTCCCGAGGTCAGCGCCGAGCTCGATCGTGTGCTCAACCTGAACGAATCCGTCGTCCGCACGAAGATTCTTCGTAAAGACGCCAAGTAAGCCGTATGAGTTTCTGATTGTTCGCGACTCGCTGAACCAAAGGTAAGAAGGTAAGTCATGGCAGGCGAAACCATCATCACCGTGGTGGGCAACCTCACGGCAGATCCCGAACTGAGGACCACGGGAAACGGCGCTTCCGTCGCCAGTTTCACCATCGCCTCTACCGCGCGTACCTACAATCGCAACACCGGGCAGTTCGAGGACGGCAATGCGCTGTTCATGCGCTGCTCCGCCTGGCGCGATCTCGCCGAGCATTGCGCCAGCACGCTGTCCAAAGGCATGCGTGTCATCGCGCAGGGGCGTCTCCAGCAGCGCTCGTATCAGGCGCAGGACGGCTCGAACCGCACCGTCATCGAGATGACGATTGATGAGATCGGCCCGTCGTTGCGTTACGCGACCGCGCAGGTCACGCGCACGTCCAGCGGCAACGGCCAAGGCGGATTCGCCGGCCGTGGCAATGGCGGCAATGGCGGATTCAACGCCAGTCAGGGCAATGGCGGCGGTTTCGGCGGCAACGCCGGCGGCTACCAGGGTGGCCGTGGCAATGGCGGCTTCAGCGGTGGCTATCAGGGTGGCGGCAATGGCGGCTACCAGGGTGGCGCGTCCGCTGCGGGCAACGCCGGCCAGAGCGCCGCGCCCGCGACCGATCCGTGGGGCACGTCCGGCGATGCCGGCTCGTCCTTCGGTTCGTTCGGTGGCTCGTCCGATTTCGGTGGCGATTCGCAGGAACCCGAGTTCTGATGCCCGTCCGCGGCCATATGAAGCCGCGCGACGCACGTAACAATCCAGAAGCAAGCATTCAATCGTAATTTTCAAGGAGAACATCATGTCACGTAAGAGGCCGCAACCGCCGGTCAAGCCGTTCAAGAAGAAGCCGAATCCGCTGAAGGCCGCCAAGGTCACCGAGATCGATTACAAGGACGTCGCGCTGCTGCGCAAGTTCATCTCCGATCGCGGCAAGATTCGTTCCCGCCGTATCACCGGCGTGACCGTGCAGGAACAGCGCGAGCTCTCCAAGGCGATCAAGAACGCCCGCGAGATGGCCCTGCTGCCGTACGCCACCACCGGTCGCTGAGTTAGGGAGGATAGGAAATGGCTGAATCCAAGGTTATTCTCACCCAGACCGTTGCCAACCTGGGCCACTCCGGCGATGTCGTCGCCGTCCGCTCCGGCTACGCTCGCAACTACCTGATCCCGCAGGGCCTCGCCTTCGCGTGGACCAAGGGCGCCGAAGCTCAGATCGTGCAGATGAAGCGCGCTCGCCTGGCCAAGGCCGTCGCCACCCGCGAGGATGCCGTCGCCGCCAAGGCCGCCATCGAGGGCACTACCGTCGAGATCGCTGCCAAGGTTTCCGAGTCCGGCAAGCTGTTCGGTAGCGTCACCGCCGAGCAGATCGCGCTGGCTCTCTCCGACAAGGCCGCGGTCAACCCGAAGGCCATCGAGGTCGAGCCGATCAAGACCACCGGCGACTTCCCGGCTAAGGCCGCCCTGCACCCGGAGATCACCGCCTCCTTCTTCGTGAAGGTCGTCGCCGAGTAACTCCGGCCCATCAGACAGATTATCGTCTGAGCTTAAGCATCAGCCCCTCCGCCGCTCCGTGCGGCGAGGGGCTTTTTGTATTGTTCCAAGTCGCAGCGAATGATTCTCAATAAGGAAGGTGCGAGGATTGCGAACATTTACGCACAAGTGAACAATATGAGAAAACGCTGTTTTCCAAGGATTTGCGGACATTGATGTTCATTTGGAGTTGCGGCGGGCTCGCACCTTTCTTAATGAGAATGATTTGCTGCGAGGATGGGCGTTCTCAAGACGCGGAAGCCCCACTCTGGTCTATCTTTTTGTTAATATTGTGCACCATATCGTGACCGGTTACGCGCCAGAGAGGACACGCCGGCCGAACACGGGCGAATCGCAATGACGAGATTGCGGTGCGCTCCCCGCCTCATAACGGACTCCAGCCCGGCCATGACGGCGACACATACGGGGACGTGAGGAGCAGAAGTACATGCCCACGATCAAACGAACAACGGTCGCGTATGCGGTGGCGGCAGCGACACTGTTGTCGTCCTGCATTGTCGGCATAGGTGCCGCACAGGCGGAGGAAAGCACGCCGGACCCGGCCAAATCATATTATGTCGACTGCGCGGCGACCGCCAACGGAGACGGAAGCCAAGCCAGCCCCGTTCAACTCGTTGACAGCGGCGAACGGCATCACCCTCAAAGCCGGTGAGTCCCTGCTGCTCAAGGCCGGCGCCACCTGCACCAGCGCGACCCAGACCATCGACAGCGCCTCGGTCAAGACCGGCCTGCGCGTCATCAACACCAAAGGCACCAAGGACGCGCCCATCACCATCGGAGCGTACGGCGAAGGCGCCGCGCCCATCATCGCCGGTGCGGGCGTCAGCGAGACCATCCTGCTGAAGAACTCCGAATACATCACAGTGCAGGGCTTCGAAGTCACCAACACTGATGCGAACGCGGCCGATTACGAAAAATACATGCGCCGCGGCATCGCCGTGGACGCTCGGCAACGCCGACAACACGAAGAACAACGACGCCGGTGGTGCCACTCGGCGCCCGAAGTCCGAACTAAACCAGACCGATGCCGTAGTCTCCGGCGAGTACGCGGCGAAACTCGGCGAACAGCTCACCCCGTACAAGGGCGACACCATCAACCAGCACACGCTGTCTGAGACGCCGGGCAAGACGTACCGTCTCGGCCTGTGGGCGACGCTCGGCAAGAGCAACGACGACACCCCGTCCACGCTCAAGGTGCAGGTCAAGTCCAACCTCGCGTCGCTTGGCGCCGTCAGCTCGTTCAGCCAGTACCGCAAGACCGTGCTGAGCGAGACCGTGGACGCCGAAAGCAAGGAAGGCGGCAAAATTCACTACAGCGGGTCGTTCATCGTGCCGCTCGACGTGGACCCGTATGCCGCGCTGTGGGTCGCCATCTCACAGACCGATCTGGCCTCCGGCTCGTTCGCGTACATCGACAACGTCACGCTCGTCGAGGACTCCGCGGCCGTGTCCGACGTCGCGTCGATCGCCGTGACCACTCAGCCGACCAAGACCGAATACGCCATCGGCGACGCGCTCGACCTGAGCGGCATGGCCGTCGCCGCCACGATGTCTGACGGCACGCCGCCGAGCTCGGCGAGGGCGAATACACGGTCTCCGAGTTCGACTCGTCGACCGCCGGCGAAAAGACCATCACGGTGACGTACGCCGCCGATACCTCGCTTACCGCCACGCTCAAGGTGACGGTGAAGGAGGCCGAGCCGGTCGACACCGTGCCGCCGGTGATTTCCGGTGCGGATGACGTGGCCGTGGAGTTCGGTGCGTCGTTTGATCCGATGGCGGGTGTGAAGGCGGTTGATGATGTGGACGGTGATGTGACCGGTGCCGTGAAGGTGTCCGGTGACACGGTGGACACGAGCAAGCCCGGCGCGTACACGTTGGTGTACACGGTGAGCGATGCGGCCGGTAGCGAGGCGTCCGTGACCCGTGTGGCCACCGTCAAGGAGAAGTCCGGCGAGACGCCCGTCGAGCCTGGCGACAAGGAGCCCGACAAGGAGCCGGGCAAGGATACCGACAAGGACGGTGATAAGGACGACCAAGGCAACAAGAAGCCGGGCCTGTCCGCGACTGACGCCTCGGTGTCCGTCGTTGCCATCGCCGCAATCGGCCTGCTTGCGACGGGCGCCGTGTCTGTGGCGGTTCGCCGCCGTCGCGACATCTAAGGCGCGGATTTCCTGAGTCGCGTTGGCCCTGATCGGCTCAGGGCCAACGCATGGCATTGATGCCGGTCGAACGGCTGTCCCATTCGACCGGCATCTTCGTCTATTTTGGCCTTGCCCGGCGTGATTCCACGATGTATGTGCTGCTATCTTCGTTTCGAGGGGTTGATTCCACTGCCTGGGAACATCTATCTGCGTTTCAGGGGGTGGCCAAAACACTATGCACGGAGTATATAGGGCATTTGCTCATTGAAACCATGCGGTTTGCGTGATGTTTATACTTTGCTACCAACCCCCTGAAACGCAGATAGATGTTCGTCGCGGCCTGAATCAACCCCTTGAAACGCAGATAGGGGCGGATTGCGAGGATCACCCGGGCGGGGGCATGCTTCCAGTGGCGAATTAGGGGTGATTTGACTCGGGCGCACCCTCTCGACGAAAACAAAAAAAGGCCAGAATCTTTCGATTCCGACCTTGCTTGTGCCCCCGCAGGGATTCGAACCCTGGACACGCTGATTAAGAGTCAGCTGCTCTAACCAACTGAGCTACAGGGGCGTTGGTCATTTCTTGAGCCGAGTGACAACTATACTCGGAACTCGCTGCGATGCAAATCGGCGTGTCGCGTACGGCGTGTCGCGAGTAATTCCAATGGGTTCCACATGACTGCACCCAAGTGTGCATGGCAGGGCAGGGTGTGAATCACCGGGGATTCTGCCGTCCAATCCGCCCGTATCGCCGTTCGTCAAGGGGTAAAGTGTACAATCACGTCGTTTGCTTTCGCACCCAGCGAAATTGAGTCGCCGGGAGTACGAGAGAAATCCAATCATCCAGAGACCGTGAGCAGTCAGCCATGTCTGCGATGCGGTGGAGAGAAAAGAAGAAGCCGTGGAATATTCCCTCTTTACCAAGCTGGCTGCCGAGTTCTTCGGCACCGCCATCCTGATGATCTTCGGCAATGGCTCGGTCGCCAACGTCGAACTCAAGAACACGAAGGGCCACCACGCCGGATGGCTGAACATCGCCATGGGCTACGGTTTCGGCGTCATGTTCCCGGTGCTCATGTTCGGCGGCGTGTCCGGCGCCCACATCAACCCGGCCATGACCCTCGCCCAGGCGATCAACGGGCTGTTCCCGTGGAGCGACGTGCTGCCGTACATCGTGGCGCAGCTGCTTGGCGCACTGCTGGGACAGTTCATCGTGTACCTGACGTATTACCCGCACTACAAGGAGACCGAGGACGCGGAAGCGATCCTCGGCACGTTCTGCACGACCGACGCCGACAACGACAAGATCAACTACTTCCTCAACGAGATGTTTGGCACGCTGGTGCTGGTGTTCGGTGCGCTGTGCTGCCTGATGCTGCCGTGGGGTTCGAAGGATTTGGCGGCCGCGTCGATCGTGGTTGGCTTCATCGTATGGGGCTTGGTGACCTCGATGGGTGGCCCGACCGGCCCCGGCCTGAATCCGGCCCGCGACCTGATGCCGCGTCTGCTGCACGCGATCCTGCCGATTCCGAACAAGGGCACCTCGCGTTGGGGAGAGGCGTGGATTCCGGTCGTCGCTCCGATTGTGGGCGCCATCGTCGGCGCGTGGCTGTACGTGTTCTTCTTCGCGTGATTTTTGCGCGAACCGCGTGAGCCGCGGCGGGCTCGCGTGACGCCACGCGTGTTGCGCGGCCCCACGGCTGACGGGATACAATGCAGGGAGAGACGCCTGCGAAAAGCGTGCCCTTGTGCTCGCGCTTTCGCGGGGCGGCGCGGCTTGACCTATGACGTTGCTGGGAGTGATTGAAGTTGCAGCGGTTGCGTGGTGACGATATGCGTCGGGTGTTCCGCGCCCGGCGCATTGCCGTATGTGCGGGGTTGATTTTGGCGCTCGTGTTGTTTGTTCTTGCGGTGCGGGCGAGCGTACTTCGCGTGCCGGGCATGGGCGGTGAGCGGTCGTCCATCGCGCAGCCAGGTGCAACAGCGCAGCCGCAGTCTGCGGGGGAGCAGAAGGGCGGCGATTCCGCGAAATCGTCGGCCACCGCGAAATCCACTAATTCCGAGGCACAGTCAAACGGGTATGACCCCTCGAAGCCGTTCTCGCAGGCGCAGCGGCGCGAGATTCTCGAGAAGGCGCAGCAGACCGCGGCGGCCAGCGGCAAACCCCGCCACGAATACCATTACTGCGTGTCCACCAAGGGGAGCGTCGGCGATACCGGCGAGTTCGGGCGCACGGTGTACGCGACGCTGAATGATTCGCGTGGGTGGCCCCGTGCCGGTCTCACGTTCGTGGAGAGCGGTTCCAGCAAGTGCGACATGACGTATATCCTGGCCGCGGCGGAGTATATGAAATCGTTCTCGTCGCTTTGCTCGTCGCAGTACAGCTGCCGCGTCGGCAATCAGGTGATCATCAATTATGACCGCTGGCGCGAGCCGACCGACAGCTGGCTGAAGGGCGGCGGCAATCTGGCGAATTATCGCACGATGGTCATCAACCATGAGACCGGTCACCGGCTCGACCATCGCGACAATGAGACCGTATGCCAGCAGGCAGGCAAGCCGGCGCCGCTGATGCAGCAGCAATCGATATCGTTGCGCGGCTGCACGATCAACGAATGGCCGCTCGACTCGGAGCTCTGGGCGCGGTGGTGATCGGACGATTCGCGCCGACGCCGTCCGGACGAATGCATATCGGTAACGTGTATGCGATGCTGGGTGCGTGGCTGTCGGCTCGTGCGGGTGGCCCAGAGCGTACAAGCCGGACGGGCGGTGGAGCGGGCGATGCGGATTGCCTGAATAACGTGAATCGCGTGGATGGCATGAGTGGCGCAGCCGATCCAGGCGATGCGGACGGCGGGCGAGGGCGCATGCTGCTGCGCATCGAGGACATCGACACCCCGCGCGTGCTGCCGGACGCGGACCGCTGGATCATGGACGATCTGGCATGGTTGGGACTGGACTGGGATGGAGAGCCGGTATACCAGTCGCGGCGGCTCGACATCTACGAGCAGGCGTTGCGCGCGCTTCAGGGCATTGACTTGCGAGACGCTGCCGCGTTCGGTGGCCGTGATGGCGTTGACGGCACCGAGACCACTGCGCTGATATACCCGTGTTTCTGTTCGCGCGCCGACATCCGTGCGGCCTCGGCGCCGCAGGAGGGCGACCGTTTCGTCATGTATCCCGGCACATGCCGGCGCGCGCTCGCCGAGCATCCGCGACAGGTCGAGCAACGCTTGGCGAATGGTGATCGGCATTCGCTGCGCATCGCCATGCCTGTCGCCGGCGACGCGCGTGCCGCGGTCACCGTGCATGATCGCGTGTTCGGGAACTGCCGATTCGATTTGCCGCGCGATTTGGGCGATACGGTGGTGCGACGGGCGGATGGTCTGTTCGCCTATCAGCTGGTTGTCACGGTTGACGACTTGCTGATGGGTGTGGATGACATCGTTCGCGGGCGTGACCTGTTGCGATCCGCCGCGCTGCAGCTGTACATCCGTGAGCGTCTGCTCGACGCCGGCTTCGGGGATAGCTCGGATGGCGGCGTTGCCGCGGCTCATCGCGATATCCGTTTCGCACATCTTCCGCTGATCGACAATGCGGCCGGGCGGCGGCTCGCCAAGCGTGAACGGTCGCTGGATATGGGAACGTTACGCAAACATGGCGTCACGGCGCATCGGGTGATCGGCTATTGCGCGTGGCTGCTCGGATTGCAGCAAGAGCCCGAGCCGTGCGCTGCTGCCGACCTGTTGCATGGATTTTCGTGGGATGCGCTCGCCGCGGATTCGCAGGATCGTTCCATCCCCGACGACCCGTTCAGCATCGGATTGTGAGATTCCTCCTCTATATGCTGCATGCGGAGCCGTTTCGCGCTTCGCCCCCCCCCAGTCTCGCATCGCTCGACACCCCGCCAGCGGGGGCCACACCCGAAGTTCCCGGTTTCTCTAGCCGATTCGCCCTCATCCGTGGGCATACTAATATATGGTGCAGCAAGACGGATAGGGAGCATATGATGACCGCTTACATGGATCACAAGGATCTGACCAATGAAAGCATCGACGAGACGCGGGCGACGCAGATTCGCGATGGCGTGCATCGCGTGCTTGACGCCATCGCCGAAGCCGAGTCGGCGGCCGGTTGCGCTCCCGGTTCGGTGAAGCTGCTGGCGGCGACGAAGACCCGTGACGTCGGCGAGATCATGGCGGCGATCGATGCGGGCATCCGCATGATTGGCGAGAACCGCCCGCAGGAGGTCATGGCCAAGGCCGAGGGACTGCGTCGCCTGTGCGCGGACCGGGGATTTGCGCTCGGCACAGGCGACGGCGACACCACTCGACCGTCTGACGCCGAACACATCCCGTTCCATCTCATCGGCCAGCTGCAGGCCAACAAGATCGGTAAAATCCTCCCCGACGTCAACACCATCGAATCGGTGGACGGCGTTGAACTGGCGCAGCGCATCGCCCGCCGTGCCGTCGCCCGTGGAATCACGGTCGGCGTGCTTCTGGAAGTCAACGAGTCCGGGGAGGCATCGAAATCGGGTTGCGACCCGCAGGCTGCCGTCGACATCGCCGCACAGATCGCACAGCTGGACGGCATCCGGCTCGAAGGCCTGATGACCATCGGCGCGCACGTCGATGACGAGGCCACGATTCGCGCCTGCTTTGCGCATCTGCGCGGCACGCGCGACACGATTCTCGCCTCTCGCGCGCCCGGCACCGAGCACTGCACGGAACTGTCGATGGGCATGACGCACGACATGGCGCTCGCCATCGCGGAGGGTGCGACGATTGTGCGCGTCGGAACGGCGATTTTCGGCGAACGCGCGTTCATCTGACGGATTGCGGCAGGCCTCGGCGGAAAGGGGCCGGGCTGTAGCGCCCGCGCTGCGCTGCCGGCTTCTCGACTGCCGTTTGATGGTGGGCATACGATGGGGGTATTGGTGTCGGCTGACGGCAACGTGAGGTGAGTGCGGTCATGAAACGTGATGATATGCGGGCGAGCCGCGGCGCGCGGACTGACGAGAGTGAAGAGGGTGCCGTGCCGGTGTCATCGAGTGATGATATCCGTGTCCATGCCGTGGTGGCGGGTCTGGTGCAGGGCGTCGGATTCCGGTATTTCACGGTGATGACCGCCGGCAAGCTCGGCCTGGGCGGTTGGGTGCGCAACTGCTACGACGGCTCGGTGGAGGTCGAGGCGCAGGGGGAACGCGGCAAGGTCGCCCGTCTGATTTCGGCACTGAAGCAGGGGCCGCGCTATGCCGATGTCGAACGAGTGGACGTCACCGAGATCCCGCTGCAGGAGCTGAAGCCGGCCCGTCATGGGTTCCCCTCGTTCGGCGTGTTCTACGAGCGATAGTTTCGGGTCTATTGAGACGGAACTGTTCCACCGGCAGATGATGGTAAATGACGTTAGCCGATGGTTCAGCCCACTGTCAGAAGCAATATATAACTCTGCCCCCGCTGGCTGGCTCTTGCGAAGCGGGCAGGAGCGGTTTGCGTTCCTAAGTGCGCGCTGAAACGTTCAGCCTGCGAACATAAGAACGCAAATCGCACGTTTTGCGTTCTTATGTTCGCGTACTCGTCGATACGGCGCGCACTTAGGAACGCAAAAGAGTCTGCGTAATCTCACGACGAGAGCCTCCCTCAGTCTTGTTGTGCTTTGGCGGGAGCAGACACTTCGCTGATACAGCGGTATACCGTTATGTAAGAGGCCTCAGGCCTTGATCTAAGCCGCATCTCGGTATATTTCCCAAGAATTTTCCCCGTAGGGAAGGGGGTATGGCCTGATTCCCGAGGACCTTATGCCGCAAGGGCTGTGAAAGCGGTTTTTCTGCGGGGGGGCATGTATTCGGCGTTATTTCAATGTTTCGGGGGATTGCGTCGATTTTTGGGTGCGGATACGGTCAGGAGTTAACAGGCCGATGGAAGTCGATGATTTGCGCGTGCTGCGACGGTGAGAGTCGCAATCGTGAGTCTTTGTCGAACTGCTGAACGCCGGATGAAGAGTTTTGGAAATGATGGAAGGGATGCTTATCGTGACTAAGCAGGATCGGAAACCATCGCATACGAGGGCGATGCGCTCTCGCCTGATCGCGGCCGCCGTATCCGTCGCGACCGTTCTTGGACTTGCCGTCACCGGCACTGCGATTGCGGCCAATGTGGGGACAGTCGCACCCGAAGCCGCGCAGTCGGCCACGACGCAGGCATCACAGGCCGGCACCGGCCCGATCAGCGGCGTCGCACAGGGCGACAGCGCTCAGCAGGGGGCGTCATCTGCCCTGACCGATCGCGCCGGGACTGGTGCTTCGGGGCAGACCGCCACGGTCAAAGCGTCGGCTGCGCCTCGCGCCACGGCGAACGACGGCAAAGTGAAGATAAACCTATTCGATTATTGGGACAGCAGTGATCCGAAGGGCCCGGCAAAGGCCTCTGGCAAAGAGAACGTGAACTATGCCACGGGCGGTACCAGCAGAAATGAGGCGGCTGCAGCATTCTACTTCAACTACTTCAACGGAAAAGGTAAGGATTGGAACGGCTGGACTGGCAGTGCAGAAACCTCTCCGGGCATCGTCAAGACGAACCTCACCAAGACCGGCGCTGACGCAGTTCCGCAGTTCTCTACGATGGTGACCAATAAAAATAATGCACAGACCGACATGACGTATTTGTTCACAGAAAGCGAGTGGGCCAAGGCATATACCAATGGCGGCAATGGGCTGACGGGGCTGTTCGATCCGACGGAAGAGGCCAAGGGCCACTATGTGTACGACTCCAATACGACGTACGCCGCGCTGAACAGTGCCGGTACCGGATTTGACCGGTCAGCAACATGGACCGAGAGAACTGACGCGTGGATTCCGAAATTCCTGCCGTTCAATGCGGATAAAAGTCAGCTGCGGATCGGCTTTCATTCAGTGCGCGGCGCCCGGTACGCCTTCGGTATGACCGCATACGCGAAGTTCATGCAACCGAAAGAAGGCAAACTCGTTGATGGTTCCCCGATGACGTTCAACTTCACGGGTGACGATGATCTGTGGCTGTTCGTCGACGGCATGCTTGTGTTGGATATCGGTGGCATCCATGATGCCGCCAGCGGCTCCATTGATTTCGCGACCGGTGTGGTGACGATTGTCAGCAATAAAACCACTACGACCACGTTGCAGGCGTTGTTTACTCAGGCGCTCAGGGACCAAGGCAAGTCGGATGCCGAGATCACCGCTTGGATGGAATCCAATATGGTCAAAGCCTCCAATGGCTCCTACACCACGTTCAAGAACTACACCAGTCACGAGATGAACATGTACTACTTCGAGCGTGGCCATAGTGGTTCCAACTGCAAGCTTGACTTCAATTTGGTGACTCTTGACTCCAGCCATATTCAAATCGGCAAGGAGACGGAGAACGTTCCTGAAGCTGACAAGGACAAGAACTATACGTTCAACGCTTATGTCAACTATGAGGGAACCGACAGTGACAAGGATTACACGTTGTACACGGGTAAATACGACGTGTACAACACCGCCACCGGCACCAAGGACGGTGAAACCCGGACCACGGATTCCAATGGCGTGATCACGCTCAAGGCGGGCCAGTATGCCGTGCTTTTGGGCAGCGACGCCAAGAGGATCACCGAGTCCTCGAAGTACAAGGTGACGGAAATCAACGTTGACCAGGACACGTATGCGGTGAGCGCCAATGGCGGTCAGGTCAAGGTGACGCAGGAGAAGGATTCTGCGACCACGGAGCCGGTGTCGGTCGGTGAGGTGCCACGTATCACGGTGACGAACACGGTCGTCACGGCGCCCCGGTACCGCAAGTACATCAAGGCGAACAATGATGGCACCTATGACCTGTCCCTGAACGTGACCGGCACGCAGTCCGGCTCGTCGCAGACGACCGTGTCCCCGGCCGACATCGTCGTGGTGTTCGACACCTCCGGTTCCATGAGTAACCCGATGGGACACAACTCTCGTCTTGAGGTTGCGAAGACTGCCGTCAACAGCATGGCGCAGCATCTGCTGACGTCTGAGAACCAGGGCAAGGATAGCAACATCCGGATGGCGCTGGTCCCCTTCTCGACGACGGTGGGCAATGTGTCGAACTTCACCGACAACGCAATGGACATAGTCAGTGCCGTTAATGGTCTGGGCGCCGATGGTGGCACGAATTGGGAGGCCGCGCTTAAAGCCGCCAATGCCAAGCTGATTTCCGGTCGTAAGGGCGTGAAGAAGTACATCGTGTTCATGTCAGACGGCGACCCGACGTTCCGCACGAGTTCCGTGCGGACCGGCACTGATTGGTGGGGCCGTCCGACCTATGATGACGATGATCGCAGGGGTCTTCCTGCCGGGGTTCATGGTTCTGGCAGCAGTGATCAATATGGGGCGAATCTCAGCTCCGCTGTTGCCGAGGCTAACAGGCGTGGCGATGCGACGTTGTTCTCGGTTGGCGTGTCCTCCGATCCGACCAAGATGCGTGGCTTCGCCGATCAGACGAAGGGCTCGTATTACAGCGCCACCAGCACGGATGAGCTGAACAAGGCATTTGCCGATATCATCGGTCAGATCAACAGGAAGTCTTCGTACAAGAACGTGTCCATCACCGATACGCTGTCGGACTACGCGGAGTTCGTTAATGCTGACTTCGGCTCGAATGATGTGACGGTGACGGCATCTAAAGACGGTAATAGTGTCGATCTCAACGAGAGCGATTACACGGTTACCGTTTCGGGCAAGACGGTGAAGGTCACGTTCGCGGACGGCTATGAGCTTCAGGATGGCGTGACGTATACGGTCACGTTCAAGGTCAAGCCGACGCAGAAGGCCTACAACGAGTACGCCGCCAACAAACAGAATGACGACAAGACCGGATATAAGGATGTTCTTGGTGCCGACAACACTGATGCGGATGGTCACCATACTTCGTCCAATTTGCCCGGCTTCCATTCGAATGCGGATCACGGCGCGAAGCTGGGGTACACCGTCGTCAACACGGTCGGCGACCAGACCACCGAGACACCGGGTTCCGTGGAGTACCCCCACCCCGTCCTGCAGGTAAAGACCGGCAAGATCCAGGTGACCAAGAACTGGTCCGATGGAGCGGAGAAGCATGGGAATGGCTCGGTGACCGTCACGTTGAAGCAGTGCAATGCGCAAGGTGAGGATTGCAAGGACATCAACCGGGCCGTGACCCTCAACAACCAGGGTCAGTGGGCTGGCGCGTTCGAGAACCTCGCCCCTGGCACCTACCGCGTGGAGGAGTCCAGCGTGGACGGCTACACGGCGTCCTACAACCCCGAGAACCAGTTGGTAACCGTCACTGCCGACGACCTGTGGGCGGCTCCGGATAACAACAACATGACGACCTTCGACAACGTCAAGACGTACCCGGTCACGATCACCAACACCTTCGTTGCCGTGTCCGCTCTGCCGATGACCGGCGGCGCCACGACTCGTGACTGGCTTGTGTATGGGGGCGGCTTCGGCCTGCTCGCGGCACTGGTCAGAATCGGATACTTCATCTGGCGCAAGCGTCGGCTCGTCTGACCTGCGGCGGATGCTCCGCCCTCCTCCCTCGTCGGGGAGGGCACACGGGGGCGGCGACCAGTCGCCCCCGACAACTCAAGATTTGCGGACTGCGGAAGCCTCAACGACTGCCGCTTCCGCAGTTGCAATAAACAAGACAACGAAAGGAAGATGAGTTTCTCATGAAGTTCAAGAAGCTTTTCGCGGGTGTCGCAGCTGCGGCCACCCTTCTCGCTGGCATGGCGTTCGGCACCGGTGCCGCCAACGCGGCCGAGACGACAGTGGACACTGCTGCAACAGTCACGTTCAAAGCGTCCAAAGAAAAGCAGCTGACCAGCGCCCAGCTGAGCGCATACAAGATCGCGGACTACGTGAACTATGGCACTGCCAAAACCCCGGTGTATGGTGTGAAGACCGCTGCGGGCGCCAATCGCACGAAGCTGGCTGCGGCTCTGACCACCGCCGGCTTCCAGAACGTGCCGATCGATGGCACCACTGATTTGATGGCTTGGGCTATGAATCAAAAAACGACCACGGATACGGATGGTACCGTCACGCAGGTTCAGTTCGATCAGTCCGAGACCCGTCCGTGGAATGATCCGTCCGTGACGCGTAAGTTCGCGGATGCGCTGCAGGCCGGCAACCCGTTCACCGCCGCCGCGGATCCGTTCGTGCTGAACAAGGCGACTGGCAACGACACGAATGGTTGGATCGCCACGAACAAGACCGTGCTGACTGCTGGCGTGTATCTGTTCCTGGACGGCAACGCATCGACCGATACCCTGACTCAGGCCGTCCCGATGATCGTGAGCACCGGCTCCGTTAACGATAAGGGCGTTCTGTCGCTTGGGGATAGCACCGCAGAAGTGGACATGAAGAGCACGGTGAGCGGCCCCCAGACGAAGTCCACCACCAGCAAGAGCGCGTCCGTGGGCGAAACCGTGCCGTTTGAACTGGGCTACACGATTCCGAATCCGGTCCCGACCGGCTTCACCCTGCAGTTCAGAGATGTGCCAAGCAAGGGCCTGACCGTCGACTTTGCCGGACTGACCGTTAAGGCCGGCGATAAGGTGCTGACCGGCACCGATTACACGGTGGAAAACCACCTGATTGATAACAAGGGCAACGGCACCAATACTTTCGTGGTGAAGATCACCGACCCGGCCAAGTACGCCGGCAAGCAGATCACCATCACCTACAACGCCACCGTCAATGACGAGGCCGAGACAGTCAAGGGCCAGGATTACCACGCGGTGACCAACAAGCTCGTCGACAATGATGGCACCCCCATCCCCGGCACTGAAACCCTCACCAAGATCTTCGGCTTCAAGTTCACGAAGGTCAACGCCCAGGGTGAGGCCGTCAAGGGCGCGAAGTTCACGCTGAGTGTCGCAAAAGACCAGAACGGCGTGCTGCCGAACAGCGATAAGTACCCGCTCGAAGTCACGTCCGGTGCCAACGGCGTCGTCAAGTTCGACGGACTGAAGGCCGGCAGCTACACCGTGACCGAGACCGCGGTCGCCGACGGATACCAGGACTTCAAGGCCTCGTTCACCGTGGCCATCGAGGAAAACGGCAACGTCACCTTCGCCGGCACCGACTCCTGGGGTCTCGCGCCCAAGGACAGCGCCGCCGACTACAAGGTGACCAACGTCAAGTCCGTCTTCGAACTGCCGAAGACCGGTGCTGCGGGCATCGCGCTGTTCGTGGTGATCGCCGCGCTGCTCGGCGGCGCTGCCGCCACCGTGTACGCCAAGTCTCGCCGCACCAGCCGTGCGCTGCGCTGACTGACACGATAACAGGCCAAGCCGCCGCATGACGTGCATCCCGCACGAGCATGGTGGCGGCTTCGGCTTGCTGTAACCATTCGCCCCCGGCAACACCCCTGCCGGGGGCAACACAGTACATACACGAATTCGTTTCACGGCGATTGCAGTGACGGCCGGCACAACAACAGGAGGATGCGCATGGCATCGAGGAGACACGGATCGAAACGGCCGGCCACCTCATCCGGCAACGACCCAGCCGCCAAATCCTCCCATGCGCCCGCACGGTCAACGATGACCCGCAGCCTGCCGGACAATGACGAGCGATCCTCGAATAATTCCCGCAAATCCTACCGAAACAGCCGTCACAAACCCGCCGTGCAGCCGCAGCTCCCGTACTCGATGCTGAGCTTCAATCAGGCGACCGACATCTTCGACCTTGTCGCGCAACGCAAACGACTGCGCATACAGCTCATCATCATGCGCATCGTCACGCTGATACTGGTCATAGCCGCTGTCGCCGTCGCCGGATATCCCCTAGCGCTCCAATACCAGAGCTCGCTCAAACTCGCCCAAACCTCACGCAACAGCGCACAGCAGGTCGCCGGCTGGCCATACCCGCAAGCCGAAGACGCCCTCGCCGCCGCCCGCGCATACAACGCAAAACTCGCCAGATCCGGTCAACCCGTGCTGGGCGAGGCCATCGACCCGTTCAGCGCCGCACAA
Source organism: Bifidobacterium bifidum ATCC 29521 = JCM 1255 = DSM 20456 (assembly GCF_001025135.1). NCBI lineage: Bacteria > Bacillati > Actinomycetota > Actinomycetes > Bifidobacteriales > Bifidobacteriaceae > Bifidobacterium > Bifidobacterium bifidum. Next base: position 367,595 of record NZ_AP012323.1, read on the forward strand.
GGCGGGTCGAGAGCCAAAGGCGAGGACTCCGCCGCCTCCAAAGACAAGGAATACCAGTCCCTGCTCGACTCGGGCGACGAAGTGATGGGAACCATCAAGATCCCGAAAATCTCCGTCAACCTGCCGATCTACCACGGCACGTCACAGACCGCGCTGGCCTCCGGTGCCGGTCACCTGTACGGCTCCTCGCTGCCGGTCGGCGGGGACGGCACGCACTCCGTCATCACCGGGCACCGCGGTCTCGTCAACGCGATGATGTTCACGCGGCTCGACGAGATGAAAACCGGCGACTTCTTCTACATCGAAGTGATGGGGGAGACGCTCGGCTACGAGGTCGACCGCATCACCGTCATCAACCCGGACGACACTTCGCAACTCAAGATCGTGCCCGGCGAGGACCGAGTGACGCTGATGACGTGCACGCCGTACGGCGTCAACACGCAGCGCCTGCTGATATCCGGGCATCGCGAGCCGATCCCGATGCCGGCGCCGGACCCGTCCGACCTGCATGACACGCGCACCATCGTGACGATGGTGGTGGTGTGCGGGCTGCTCGGCGGATGGCTGCTGCTCGGCGTGATCGGGCGGATTCGCCGGCTGCCGTTCAAGCCGATGCGGCACGCGTCGTCGTGGCCGCGGCGCATGCGTGGGTGAGGTGCGCCGGGTTCACGGGGGGCAACAGGGGTGTCGGCGGCGTCGCCGGTGAGGTCCTCGAAGGCGGACTTGCAAGGTTTTCGAGGGATCTCGCCGTGCGAATCGAACTTGCCGTGAGATGAACATGAACTTCCGGTCAATACCGTGCATATCACGGAAAGTGAGTGTACGCTGAGGATTAGCCGATCAGGTGCATACAGCGTTGCATGTGGCCGGTTGCGGTAACAATGATTTGACCCGGTCGACGGGACTCTCTGCAAAAGGGGGACATATGAGCAACACGTATCCAGATGGAGCGCCGCAGACTCCGTATGGTGATCCGAACAATGCTGCGGGCGCGGAAGGCGCGCCCGAACCGCAGCCAACGCAGGCTTTCCCGCCGGTGCCGGTCGTTCCTCTGCCCGGGCAGGGGGCGGGCGCGCCGACGGGAGCCCCAGCCGCCCCGTACGGGCAGGGCGGGGCTCCTTATGGTGGTGCGCCGACTGCCGCGTACGGCGAGTCGCTCGCCGGGCCGCAGGGCGGCGCCGAGCCGTATGGATACCAGGCGGCGCCGTATGGGCAGGAGCCGGGAGCGTACGGACAGTCGGGCGCTGGCTCCGCATACAACCAGGGTGGGGCTCCTTATGGTCAGCAGCCTGAAGCCGGTCCGAACCCCTTCAGCCAGCCCGATGGCGGAACTCCGTATGGTGGCGAGGCGCCTACCGCCGCGTATGGTGAGCCGCTTGCCGGCGGTGCTCCGGGAGGGTACGGTCAGCCGGCCGCACCGTACGGCGGCGAGCAGCCGACCGCCGCGTACGGACAGCCATACGGCGCCAACCAGTACGGTGGCCCGCAATACGGGAACCAGCCGCCCGCAATCGCGCCGCAAGGCTACGGCGATCCGTACCAGCAGGAACCGCCGAAGAAGAAGAGCCGCGGCCCGCTCATCGCCGGCATCACCGCCGGTGTCGTTGCCGTCATCGCCATCATCGTCGTAGTCGTGCTGTTCGCCACCGGTGTCATCGGCGGCAAGAAGGACAGCAGCGCCGACGCGAAACCCAACACGTCCACCAGCCAGACGCAGGGCGACAGCAAATCCAATGGCGACAGCTCCAGCAACGGCAACTCCGACGGATCCGGCAGCAACGATCTGAACAACCTTGACGACGCGTTGCAGAACGGGGCCGACGACACCAACAACGATCTCAACAACGACAGATCCAACGGATCCTCCAGCTCCGGCAAGCCGTCACTGGAAGAGTTCGTCAACTCCAGCGAGATCCAGTCGCAGCTCGACAGCATGACCTCGTCGTACCAGGGCATGGGCATCAGCATCAAGGCGTACGCGGAAGGCAACACGCTCGTGTACGACTACACGCTGTCCGACACGTACAGCAGCATGGGCGACATGATGACGTCGAGCCTTGACGGGATGGACAGCACGTTCAAGTCGGTGGCGCAGACGCTCAACGAAACCTGCGACACCGGCGGCAACGCCAAGGTGCGCGTGTACCTGCATACCGAAAGCGGCAAGACGCTGTTCGACAAGAGCTACACGGAGTAAGCGGGTCCAGCTCGCGAGAATCCGACAAGGCGGGACGGTCATGATTGGCCGCCCCGCTTTTCGTATGCGCGTTCTTCGTAAGGATTGCACTCGCACTGGTTTACACTGGTGAGTATGAGAATCGCACGTTTTTCACTCAACGACAAGCCGCGCTATGCCTTCGTCCAGCAGGACCCGGCCGACGGCAAGGACTACCTGATCGAACTGGACGGATACCCGTTCGGAACCGCGCCCGTCAAGCCCACAGGGGAGCGGTACGCGCTCGACGCCGATGGGCTGAGGCTGCTCGCGCCGGTGATTCCCTCCAAGGTGTACGGTCTCGCCAAGAACTACGAGGCGCACGCGCAGTTCATGCACGAGAGCGGGCACTCCGAGATTGCTCACGCGCCGGAAGACATGGTGATCTTCTCGAAGCCTTCCACGTCGGTGATCGGGCCGGACGATCCGATCGTCATCCCGTCGTATTCGAACGATATGAACTTCGAGCCCGAAGTGGCGGTGATTATGGGGCGTATCGCCAAGAACGTGCCGGTCGAGAAGGCCATGGACTACGTGCTGGGCTTCACGTGCGTCAACGACGTGACGCTGCGTGACCTGCAGGGGCTGGATCCGATGTGGACGCGGGCGAAGGGCTTCGACACGTCCTGCCCTATCGGCCCGTGGATTCAGACCGAGCTGGACTGGAAGGACGCGAAGATCTCCTTCACGCTCAACGGCGAGGACGTGCCGATGGCAAGCGGCACCACTGCGAACCTGATTCACAGCATCCCCGAGCAGATCGCCGCGATTTCCTCGTTCTCGACCCTGCTGCCCGGTGACGTCATCATGACCGGCACCCCGAACGCCTCCGGTCACCTCGATCCCGGCGACGAGCCCATCGTCCACGTAGCCGGCATCGGTTCCCTCCGCAACGTGGTCGTGCGCGGCTAGGCGACAGCACAGTGTGCTGTCGCAGCGCACGAGCCAAGCGACAGCGAGGCCGGATTGGGTCGGCCGCAGGCCGTCCGAAATTGCGGGACCGTGCGCGGCATTGCCCGTCGCCTCGACCGGGACGTTGATGATTGGCTCGGGGAATCCATACCGTTTGAGCAGCAGACGCAAGTGGGTCTCGGCCGGGGAGTCGGTGTTCTCGCGAATCTGGGTGAGTGCCCTGATGCATTGTTTTTGCCCCTGGAACGAGTCGCATGGGTGGATGAATTCTCTGAGTTCGGCCAGAGTGGTCCGTCTGCGTGCGGGGTCGCGGCATACCAGCGAGTCGCCGAATTCTATGAGGTCTTCGAGGGACAGCTCTTTGGCCATTTGGGCGAACAGCGCCTCGGGGGAGGTGCATAGGAGCCCATGCACCTCGATGGTTGCGCCCGAGGCGTTCGTATTGGGCCATACGCGGAGAATGATGTCTTTCGCGCGCGTCCGCCGCGTGGTTTTGAACGTGACAGTCGCGGCGGGGCGGTTCTTCGTTGATCTCAAACATGACCGCTTTCAGAACTCGCAGATACGAGAACTGTTTTGGCGGAAAATGGCGGTTTCGGGTTTCGTATCTGCGAGTTTTGAGAGCGTGTCGCACGGATTCGAGTTATCCACATTGCGTTCTGGCGCTTCAAAATCAGTGCAAAACTTGAGTCGCGTGCGCTCAACTTTCGGGAATAGAATGGGTGCCGAATCGGTTGTGCGTATCAGACACAGACGGAAAGCGCTGTGCGGGGCGGTTCGGATGTCGTGGGCCGCGGCCGCCAAGGCGCATGAGACATACGGAGGTTGATATGGAACAGAAGTTCACCACCATGGCCCAGGAAGTCATCGGTGATGCGATTCAGAGCGCGTCTGCCGCGGGCAACGCGCAGGTCGAGACACTGCACGTGATGGATGCGCTGCTGCGTCAGGAAAACGGCGTGATTCATGGACTGATTCAGGCGGCGGGCGGCAACCCGCAGGCGATTGGCGCCGCGGTGCGCAATGCTCTGGTTAAGATGCCGGCGGCGAGTGGGTCCACCACATCGCAGCCGCAGGCGAGCCGCCAGCTGACGGCGGCGCTGGCACAGGCCGAGAAGGAGATGCAGCAGATGGGCGACGAGTACGTCTCCACCGAGCACCTGCTCATCGGCATCGCCGCATCCGCACCGAACCAGAGCGCGGACATCCTCAAAGCGAACGGCGTGACGGCCGCGGCGCTGCGCAAGGCCGTCCCCGGCGTGCGCGGCGGCGCCAAGGTCACCAGCCCGGACGCTGAGGGCAGCTACAAGGCGTTGGAGAAGTACTCCACCGATCTGACCGCCCGCGCCAAGGAGGGTAAGCTCGACCCGGTGATCGGGCGTGATCAGGAGATCCGCCGTGTGATCCAGATCCTGAGCCGCCGCACCAAGAACAACCCGGTGCTGATCGGCGAGCCCGGCGTCGGCAAGACCGCCGTCGTGGAGGGCCTCGCCCAGCGTATCGTGGCCGGCGATGTGCCGACCACGCTGCAGAACAAGAAGCTCATCAGCCTCGATTTGGGGTCGATGGTTGCCGGCTCGAAGTACCGTGGCGAGTTCGAGGAGCGCCTCAAGAGCGTGCTCAACGAAATCAAGAACGCCGACGGCCAGATCATCACGTTCATCGACGAGATTCATACGATCGTCGGCGCTGGCGCGGCCGAAGGCTCGATGGATGCCGGCAACATGCTCAAGCCCATGCTGGCGCGCGGCGAGCTTCGCCTGATCGGCGCGACCACGCTGGACGAGTACCGCGAGAACATCGAGAAGGACCCGGCGCTTGAGCGTCGTTTCCAGCAGGTGTTCGTGGGCGAGCCGAGCGTGGAGGACACGATCGCGATTCTGCGTGGCCTGAAGCAGCGTTACGAGGCGCACCACAAGGTGACGATCGGCGACGACGCGCTGGTCGCCGCCGCGACGCTTTCGAACCGCTATATTTCCGGCCGTCAGCTGCCCGACAAGGCCATCGATCTGGTCGATGAGGCGGCCGCGCACCTGCGCATGGAGCTCGACTCCTCCCCGGAGGAGATCGACGGGCTGCAGCGCAAGGTCACGCGCTACGAGATGGAGGAGATGCAGCTCAAGAAGGCCGAGGATCCGGCCAGCAAGGAGCGCTTGGAGAAGCTGCAGAACGAGCTCGCGAACACTCGCGAGAAGCTGAGCGGCCTCAAGGCCCGCTGGGATGCGGAGAAGGCCGGCCACAACAAGGTCGGCGACCTGCGCGCCCAGCTGGACGCCAAGCGCGTCGAGGCTGACAAGTTCACCCGTGAGGGCAACCTGGCCGAGGCGTCGAAAATCCTGTACGGCGAGATTCCGGCGATTCAGAAGCAGCTGGACGCGGCCGAGAAGGCCGATGCGGAAGACGGCGCGACGGGCGAGACCAAGCCCGAGCCGATGGTGCCCGACCATGTGGACGCCGATTCGGTGGCCGGCATCGTCTCCGAGTGGACCGGCATCCCCGTCGGTCGCCTGATGCAGGGCGAGAACGAGAAGCTGCTGAGCATGGAGGACTACCTCGGCAAGCGCGTGATCGGCCAGAAGGAAGCGATCGCGGCGGTGAGCGACGCGGTGCGTCGTTCGCGCGCCGGCATCAGCGACCCGAACCGTCCGACCGGCTCGTTCCTGTTCCTCGGCCCCACCGGCGTGGGCAAGACCGAGCTCGCCAAGGCGCTCGCCGACTTCCTGTTCGACGACGAGAAGGCCATGGTCCGCATCGATATGTCGGAGTACATGGAGAAGGCGTCTGTGAGCCGTCTGATCGGCGCCGCGCCCGGCTACATCGGCTATGAGGAAGGCGGCCAGCTGACCGAGGCCGTGCGTCGTCGTCCGTACTCGGTGGTGCTGTTCGACGAAGTCGAGAAAGCTAACCCCGAAGTCTTCGACGTGCTGCTGCAGGTGCTGGACGACGGGCGTCTGACCGACGGCCAAGGCCGGACTGTGGACTTCAAGAACACGATCCTGATCATGACCTCGAACCTCGGCTCGCAGTTCCTGGTGAACCAGGACATGGACGCGGACGCCAAGAAGAAGGCCGTGATGGACGCGGTGCACATGAACTTCAAGCCGGAGTTCCTGAACCGTCTGGACGAGATCGTGATGTTCCATCCGCTGACCCGTGAGGAGCTGGGCGGCATCGTCAACATCCAGGTCGCTCAGGTGGCCTCGCGTCTGACGGATCGCCGCATCAAGCTCGACGTCACCGACGCGGCTCGCGAATGGCTCGCCAACACCGGCTATGACCCGGCGTACGGCGCTCGTCCGCTGCGCCGTCTGGTGCAGACCGAGGTCGGCGACCAGCTGGCGCGCATGCTGCTCGCCGGCAAGGTACACGACGGCGACACCGTGCTCGTCAACCAGACCGGTGGCGAGCATCTGGAACTCGGTACCATGCCCGAGGATCCGGATGCCGGCTCCGATACCGACGTCACGGTCGAAGACGTCACCGAAGACAAATGATGGCCGGGTGATGGCCGCATAATGGCCGAGTCGCGATGAGGGGAGGCCGGGCTCAATACCCGGTCTCCCCTCAATGCGTCATAAGTGCGTCACGCTGTGCGGGTCGCGTCACGCGGCGAGCGCTCGCACAGCGTGACGGTTCGTGAGAAGCCTTATTTTTCAACGTTTTTGGAGTATGCGTCACTCTGTGCGTTCGCTCTGCGTGACGTGACCCGCACAGCGTGACGCTGCATGGTGCGTGTGTAGGCGCTGTGGTGCCCGGATTCGCGCGTAAGTCCGAACGCGCCGCGACCCCTATTCGCCGACCGCGGCGCGCTGCTCCACGAACTCGCATCCAGCTATCGCGCGGGCCATGGCGTCGCGCATGGTGGACAGGAACACGCCGTCGCGCGTGAACGCCAGCGCCTGCACCTCGATGCCGTACGGCGAAAAACCGGTGAGCTTGACGAGTGGTTCGCTGCCGGGTTGCGCGAATTCGGCGGTGGCCGTGGCCACCGCGCGCTTCACTGCCTCCGTCACGTGCGCCGGGTCGCTGCCGGCCTTCGCGGTGAACGTCATCGTCACGCATCCTTCATTGGACGGCGTGAGCTTCTCCAGCGACGCGGTGTTGAGCACGGAATTGGGTATGACCATCTCGTTGCCATTGCGCTCGCGCACCACCGTCTGCCGCCACGTGATGTCCTTGACCACGCCGGCCGTCCCCGCGACCGACACCAGATCGCCCGGCTGTATCACCTTGCCGAGCATCAGCCCGAAGCCCGAGATCACGTTCGCCACGGTGTCTTTCAGACCCAGCGACACGGCGATGCCGCCGACGCCGAGCGCGGTCATCAGTGTTGTCGGGCTGATGCCGAACACCGGCTGCAGCACGATGGACGCGGCCAGTATCCACACCAGCACGCGCATGATGTTGATGAATATCGACGCGCTCGGCATGTCCGTCCGATCCAGCACCTTGCGCATCACCCGTGCCAGTCCCTTGGTGATCAACAGCGCGGCGACGATCGCCACCAGCAGGAAGATGATTTTCCCGGCGTTCGCCTCGAACCATTGCAGTATCTGATCCATGTCGCCTCCAGGGTCGCGTCCGCGTCGCGCACCCCGCGGCGGCGACTGCTCTGCAAGCCACTTTAGTGGGCGGTTTTGAAATCTCCTGGAATGTCGCCTTTGAAAATGCGGCTCCAGTAGGCCAGCATGTTCTCCTTTGACATCGACAGGTACACTCCCATGGCGAGCACGGCGACATCCTCGTTGAGCAGGTCGTCGACCGAGAGTCTCTTGCTCAGCTCCGGCCACCGCCGCAGCACCGCGAGGATACCGCCGACGGTGAAGTCGAGCATCAGGTCGGTTTTCAGATCCAGGTTGCCGGCGTCGAGCTGGAGGTCGTTGATGATCATCAGACGGCCGAAGTCCTTCAGTGACTCGATGAGCTCGGGCGAGCTATGGCTGCCGGCGAGCAGTGCCAGACGGTCGAGCCGCTGCCGCTGAACTGGGTCGTTCATCACCAGGGAGCATTGGCGCCTCCATTCGATGTCGGGATTGAGGTCGGCGCGTGGCGCCTGCACGGTCGAGTGCTCTACGGCGTGCATGATCGCCGAATCGGCCAGCTCCGGCAGGCTGGCGTAATGGTAGTAGAACGAGTTGCGGTTGACATGCGCCTCGCGTACGACTTCGGTGACGGTGATCTTGCGGTATTCGTGGTCTGCGAGCAGCTCCCAGAACGCGTTTTCGAGGCGTTCGGTCGCGGAGAGTATCTCGGAATCCTTGCGTGGGCGCGGCATGATGGTTCCCTTCCTGCGTGGCGTGCGGCTATCGTTTATTGGGCACTATGTCTATATGTGTGATATGGATTATTGTAGGGCGGATCGTGAGGCGGATGATCGGAAAATAGGCGAACTGTCCATTTTTCTCGGTTGGCGAAACAGAGTTCGGGCACGAGACGGCTACCGCGAGGAACGGGACCGGACCGCGGCCATGAGCAGCCCCATCGCCTCGATCAGATGACGGCGATCCGCCTCCGACAGACCCACGAACGTGTTGATCATCGTGGGAACGGCCTTCAGGCCGGCCGCCATGAGATCGGAAATGCTGTCGGCATGGCTCGACCGCAGCACGGAGAACAGGGCGTCCACCGCGCGCTCGCGGTCCTCGGTGCTCAACGATTCCAGCCAGCCGTTCAACGACCGGTTGAACAGCTGGGAACTCGGCGACACCTGCGGCAGATATTCGAAATCATTGCCCGAGACCTGCCAGGAGAACGTCAGATGCTGCATCACGCCCTTCTGGTCGGAGCGTACAACCCGCATCGGCTCGGGCGTCTCCAGAATCATGCCGACAATCGAGGAGTCCGGTACGATCTTCACGATGAGGGGCATGACGCTCCGATACGGATCGCTGCCGACGATCTGCGACGGGAACCCCGGCCCGTCCAGCGAATACACCGCCGTGACACGCCGCTGCACCGGCTCGGGCGCGTTCATCGCCGCATACACGGCCAGATTGCCGCCCTTGGAATGCCCCAGCAGCACCATCGGGCCGCGCCACAGGCGCGCCACGGCGCACACATACTCACACGCCGCACGCTGTGCGGGCACCGGGTAGCGAAACGCCATGTTGAAATCCTCTTTCCAACCCACGAACGAGTCGTCCGTGCCGCGGAACGCCACCGCCAGAGTGCCGCCCGGCAGCAGCATGGTCACGGCGGCGAACTGCATCTGCTGTTCCTCGCTGAAATGCTCATCGGATGCGTCCACGCGAACGCAGGCAAAGCGCGGATTGACTCCGATGGCGGCGTACAGCTCCTGCGTCAGGCGCGGGTCGGCGAGGCCGTTATGGCCGCTCTCCACATGAAAATCATCGGGGGTCAGCGCCTCCGACACCGAAGCCAGCGTTGCGTCGCCGAACTCCGGGGCGGCCAAATGGCGAATCGAGCGCACCGGATGGCGCACGTCGATGCTGCTCAGACGTCTGCGGAATGTGCCGGATCGTGCCTCGACATCGGCCAGAGTCCGCACGCATGCCGGCATGTCCTGATAGACAAGCGACGCCAGCACCAGCGCGTCGACGGCGTTGAACGGTGCGTCGACGCCGAACGGGCGGGTCTCGGAACGTGCATAATCGATGATGTTGGGCGTCGTGCGCCTCCTTTCCGCCGCGGCGGGGCTATGCTTGTCGTCCGGAGCCGCTAAGGGCCGGGCGGGTGACCGGTTACCCGTCAATATACCCGGTTCCCAACCCGCGCGAACCCAGCAACAACCGGCGACATGCCCTGTTGTGCGTGGTCGGTGGTAAAAACGAAACCAGAGTCCAACGGGGAGGTTGTGCCATGATCAACGAAACATACAAAGCCATGCTCGGCGGCAAATCGGTCATTCGAACCCTGAGTGAATACGCGACCGCAAGGGGCACCGAAATCGGATACGACAACGTGTTCGACTATTCGCTGGGCAACCCGAGCGTGCCGTGCCCGTCCAGCTTCACCAAGGCGATGATCGACATGTACGAGACCGCCGATCCGGTCGCGCTCCACGGATACAGCCCGTCGCTGGGCAACCCGGAGGCGTGCCGCACCATCGCCGAAAGCCTCAACCGGCGTTTCGGCATGGATTACACGGCCGGCCATATCTTCCCGACGACGGGTGCCGCCGGTGCGCTCGCCCACGCGCTGCGGGCCGTCACCAAGCCCGGCGACGAAGTGCTCACGTTCGCGCCATACTTCCCCGAATACCATCCGTATGTCGAAGGCGCGGGCGCGCGGCTGACCGTCGTGCCCGCCGACATCGAGAGCTTCCAGATCAACTTCGCGGCGTTCGAGGCGGCGCTGAACCCCGAGGTGACGGTCGTGCTCATCAACACGCCGAACAATCCCTCCGGCGCGGTGTATTCGGCCGAAACGCTCGACCGGCTCGCGGGTATCCTGCGGGCGAAGCAGGCCGAATACGGTCACGACATCTTCCTGATCAGCGACGAGCCCTACCGCGAGATCGTGTTTGACGGCGGCACGCAGCCGTACCCGGCCAAGTTCTACGACAACACGCTGACCTGCTACTCCTGGTCGAAGTCGCTGAGCCTGCCGGGCGAGCGCATCGGCTACGTGGCAGTCAACCCGCGGGCGACCGACGCCGAACTCATCGTGCCGATGTGCGGGCAGATCTCACGCGGCACCGGCCACAACTGCCCGAGCTCCAGCATGCAGCTCGCCGTGGCGAAGATCATCGACGAGACCAGCGACCTGAGCGTGTACGAGACGAACATGAACCTGCTGTACGATGCGCTGACCTCGATCGGCTTCGACGTGGTGCGCCCGGGCGGAACGTTCTACATCTTCCCGAAGGCGCTGGAAGCCGACGCGAACGCCTTCTGCATGAAGGCCAAGGAATACGACCTGATCCTGGTGCCGTCCGACAGCTTCGGCGTGTCCGGGTACTTCCGCATGGCCTACTGCATCGACACCGACAAGGTGAAGCGGTCGATTCCGGTGCTGGAGCGCTTCGTGCGCGAGGAATACGGATTGTAGGCGAAACCGCGCTCTCAAAACTCGCAGATACAGCCCCAAAATGTCGATTCTGGGGCTGTATCTGCGAGTTTTGAGAGCGCGGTTTCGCCTAAGAGCATCCAGAAAGCATCAGAAAACATTCGGAAACCGTTCCGCAAGGTTGCAGGACGGTTCAACGTCAGGCGCAGGGGCCGCTAGGAAAGCCGTCGTTCAATGGAGTCAATCCAAGGAAAGGACGACGACCATGCAACCCCATGACATGCAACCCCATGCGAGCCCCGGCGGCTCGCGGCGGCGTCGACCGCCGGTAATCGCGACGAGGCGGATGGTCGCCCTCACGGGTGGCCTGTGCGCGAGCCCCGGCGGCATGGTGCTGATTCGGCACCTCTCGGCCGGTTCCGCTGGCCCCGCCTCAACCATGCAGCCGCCGAGCGGCAACTTCGGTGGCGGCGCCAACACCATGCAATACGACTATTCCGGCAGCTACTCGGTGTCGCTCACCGTCGGCGAAGACTCCACCGCCGTCATCGACGGTACCGACATCACCGCCTCCAGCTCCGGGTCGAACGGCGTCTTCGCCACCGATTCCGGAACGGCGCTCGTCAACGACACATCGATTGAGACCATGGCCGACAATTCACGCGGGCTGGACGCGACCTACGGCGGCACGATATCGGCGAACAAGATCACCGCGGACACGCAGGGCGGCCACAGCGCCATCGTCGCCACCGATCGAGGCGGCGGATCGATCTCTCTCGCCGATGCGACGCTGAGCACCGCCGGCTCCGGCTCCCCGCTGCTGTATTCCACCGGCGACATTCAGGTGAACAACGTCTCCGGAACCTCATCCGGCAGCCAGATCGCCGGCATGGAAGGCCTCAATACGATCCTGATCAAGGATTCGACGTTGGAAAGCACGGTCACCGGCAAAACCGCATCCGACCCGATCGCCAATGGCACCATCATCTACCAGTCCACCTCGGGCGATGCGGAAGCCAGCACCGGCGAGCACGCCACGTTCCAGTCGGTCGATTCCACACTCAGCTCCGCCATCGGATCAGGGTCGATGTTCTACTTCACCAACACGACCGCCGATGTGGTGCTGCAGAACACTGAGCTTGATTTCGACACCGACGCGGCGACGCTCACGGACAACGCGGCGGCCGGCTCCGGCACGGGCACGGCGAGCGACGCCCCCATCACTGTGAATGTCGACGGCACGTCCACGTGGGTGGTGACGAAGGATACGACCATTTCCGCGCTCAACGTCGCTTCCGGCGGCGACGGCAACACCGTCACCATCGTGGCGAACGGCAAGACCGTGGTCTCCGGCAGCGGCGACGTGACCGTCACGGTGACCGGCTCGTATTCGACCTCGGTCTCGGCCGGGAGCGACACGGAGCTGTCGAGCGACACCATCGACCGCAGCGAGTTCGACAGCCGGTTCGGCACATCGACAGCGTGGACGATGGCATAACCATGGCGGCGTGCCAGACATCAACATCAGCAATCACTTCATCAGTCAGTTTTCAAAGGAGTCATCATGACCAGCAACAACAGCAACAATGTCAACAATGCGAATGGCGGCGAGAGCGGCAACAGCGCGGATGGTGCCATCGAGGGCGTCGCTATCGAGGTTGCGGCGAACGTCACCGGTTCGGAGCAGCATCAAGCGGCTGTAAATGACGCCGCTGTGGCTGATGGTGACCGGGCTGCGGCAGACAACGGCGGTACAGACGAGTATGCGGGGAATCGTGCGGCTGGTCTGGGAGATACCGAATGGGCTGCCGGGACCGGGGCTGCTGGATGCGGAACCGCCGGATACGGCTCGGCTGGGTATAGGCTCGCGGCAGCTCCGGGCAGTTCCGGCTATGCGCCGAACGGTCCGATGCCGGGGAGCTACGGCGAGGGATCGCGTGCGGCGTGGTACGCGCAGAATGCGCCGACGCAGGCAATGAATCCGCAGCCGGGGAATATGCAAGCGGTGAGTGGCCAGAACATGAACGCGCAGGACGCGAATATGCAGGGCGCGAATACACCAGATGCGAACGCGCAGGGCGGCCGGATGCCGTTGTATGCGGATTGGAACGGCCGGGGGCCGGTGCCTGGAGCAATGGGCGGTCAGGTCCCGACACCGAAAGGCTCGAAGGGCGGCGAACACGCGTTGAGCGGTAAGACGTGGGCATTGCTCGCCGTGGTGTCTCTGGTCTGCGGCCTCGTGGGCGGCGTCGGTGGAGCGCTCGCGGTGAACGCGCTGACCGACGACGAAGATGGCACAGGCAGCAGCCAGCAGATGTAGATGCTCGGAGGCATGGGGCAGCCGCCCAGCGGCGGCCAATTCGGCAATAGGCAGTTTCAGCAGTATGGCGGCTCAGGGAAGTCGGACAGCCAGCTCGGCAGTGGTTCCAGTGGCTCCGGCAGCAGCTCCAGCGGTTCCGGTTCCTCGTACAGCTCCGACGGCAGTGATGCGACCACAATGTAAGCCATGAGCCGGGCAAGGCTCAGCGCGAAGTGAAAGCGTCCAACCGCAATCGCTGCCCCCTATCTGCCCCCATCATCCTCGTCAAATTACGGGTTGAAATAGCCGTTCTGGGCAATTCCCCGTGCGAAATCGCCGTTTTGAGCTCGAAAAACGGCGATTTCGCACGGGGAATTGTGGATCTCGGCTATTTCAACCCGTATTTTCGCGTTCTGTTCGCCCTCCACAGCCCGTAAATGGCCCAGCCGGTCGGGCTTTACGGCTCATCCGGCCAGCGCATCGCTGACGAATCGGTCGACCGTCGACCAATGCGGCCCTTGCCTCCTCGGCTGCATCACGGCGCGCGCCCTCCAGCTTGGCGCCGGGAACCTTACCGGCCCTGACCAGTTTCATCATCGAAAGCGGCGCCTGCGTGTCAAGGACGAATCGGAACATGAACGCCGACGTGGCCAGCGTCAACGCGCCTGCGGACGCCGCGGCGATGCCGGTAATTCGGCATCCGCGCCGTACCCGGCCGGCGCGTCGCGAGCGAAATGAGTCATGCCGATGCGTGAAAGCAGCCGGCGCAAACGCAGCGCAGCTTCCCCTGCGGATACCCTGTGCCGACTGGATTCCAAGCCGGCTGCACGGCCCAAGCGCGGCCGGCATGCCCGGGAAGAGCGCGAAAGGCGAAAAATCCTCACGACCTCTAGCGAACCGCGCGAACGGTTGTTAGTGTTGATGCACAGACGATTTCGGTTGCCGCGGCAGGCGTGCCGTCGGCTGATTGACGCGGCGCGCCGAACGCCGCATATACCGCTTGGTGCGCACCAGACGTAGAGCGGCGGTCTCCAAAACCGCAGGTCGTTGGTTCGAAGCCAACCGCGTATGCCAGTCACTTGTTTTTTCGGGGTCTGCCTCCGCCGACGCCCCGACCGGGACGCTTCGTGTTCCATCCGTCTATCGTCTCCGGGAGCCAGCCGCGCGTGCGGCCTATCATGGCGTCGGGTTCGGGGAGCTTGAGGTTGAGCAGGCCGCCGCTGGTTATGCCGAGGCGTTCGGCGACCTGCTTGAAGCCGAGAGATATGCAGTCCGAGAACACGCGACACGCAGTGAATCTTAACGACCGCAGGACTAGGCAAACAACAAATGGCACTACGCAGATGCTCATACACCCACTGCCACCTGCCCGTCACCCGCGGCCAAGCATGGGACCTCGGACATAACGACCGGCGCGACGGATACAACGGACCCGAACGCGCGAGCTGCAACCGCAAAGCGGGAGCGGCCAACGGCAACCGCATGCGCGAACACTGGAACAAGCAAACAGGAAACAACGTGGCGACTGCAGGCCGGGTGAGCCTACTTCTTCTTCGGCACGTAGATCACAGTGTCGATCAGTTCTCGGTAGTGCGCGACGATCTGCGCGCGGCGGGTCTTCAGGCTGGCCGTCAGCATGCCGTTGTCTTGTGTGAACTCGTCGGGCAGAATCTCGAACTTGCGGATCGACTCGGCGCGAGACACGCCCTCATTGGCCTGATTCACCGCACGCTCGACTTCGGTGTGCACGATCGGATTGCGGGCCAGCGACGCCAGGTCGGACTCCTCCTGAGCGCCCTGCGATTTCAGCCACGCGTTCGCATCGGCGAGATCCAACGTGACCAGCGCGGCCACGAACGGCTTCCGGTCGCCGATGACCAGACACTGGTTCACAACCGGCGATGTCATCACGGCGGCCTCCAACAGGCCGGGGGAGACGTTCTTGCCGCCGGCGGTGATGATCAGATCCTTCTTGCGGCCGGTGATCGAAATGAAGCCGTCCTCGTCGATGTCGCCCAGATCGCCGGTGTGCAGCCAGCCGTCGACGATCTGCTCGGCGGTCACATCGGGATGGTTGTGGTATCCGCGGCAGACCAGATGGCCGCGTACGCACAGTTCGCCGTCGTCCGCGATACCCGCGGTGACGCCGCTCATCGGCATGCCGATCGTGCCGATCCGATTGTTCTCCGGCAGGCTCACGCACACCGGCCCGCAGGTCTCCGTCATGCCGTAGCCCTCAAGCAGCGGCATGCCGATGCCGTTGAAGAAGTGCGAAAGGTTGGCGTCCATCGGGGCGCCGCCGGTGATGGCGAAGTCGGCGTTCGGGCCGAAAATCGTGCGGATCTTCTTGTACACCACCAACTCGTAGAACCCGTGGGCGAGGCGCCCCCGCCACGGCAGTTTCTCGCCGGCCTGCTCGGCCTTCGACCAATCCCGCGCCACGTCCGCCGCACGCAGGAACATCTTGCCGGCGATGCCCTTGCCGGCGCGCTGCGACGCTGCGTTATACACCTTCTCGAACACGCGAGGCACCGCCAGCAGCAGCGTCGGGCCGAACGACTCGAAATCCTTGACGATCGTCTTCATGTCGGAACTCAGTCCCAACGTCAGCGTGCCGCAGAAGCTCAGCAGCTCCATGAACCGCGCGAACACGTGGCTCAGCGGCAGGAACAGCAGCAGACGGCGGTCGGGCCACGCGCAGGCGCGGGGCATGTACTGCATGGCCGACAGGCACAGGAACGCCAGATTGCGGTGCGACAGCTCCACGCCCTTGGGGGTGCCGGTGGAGCCGGACGTGTAGACGATCGTCGCGAGGTCGTCGCCGTGGGCGTCGTTCTTGCGCGCCCAGAACTCCTCGTCGCTCACTTCCTTGCCATACGCCTGCAAGGCTTCGAGCGCGCCGGCCTCGATCACGAACACCTTGCGCAGCGACTGCACCTCATCGTGGATGGATTCGATCTTGTCGCGCTGCCCGTCGTCCTCGGCGAACGCGATCGTGGCCTGCGAATCGTTGAAGATCCAGCTCACCTGAGCGTCGGAATTCGTCTCGTAGACCGGGACGGTGAGCGCCCCGACCGCCATGATGGCCATGTCGAGCGCGGTCCATTCCCAGCGCGTACGCGACACGATTGACACGGCGTCGCCCTTCTTCACACCCAAGCCGATCAGACCCTTGCCCAGGGCGATCACCAGGTCGCGGAACTGCGTCGCGGAGAACGACTTCCAGCCGCCGTCCGCCTTGTATTCGACGGTCGAGCCGTCCGGGTCGCGCTGGGCGCGGCGGTCAAGGAAATCAAACAGGTTGATATCGTCGTCGATCGGTTCCTTCAGCGGATTGGTGAACTCTTTGACCATGGTCGAGGAATTTACTGTCATACTCTCTTGAATACTCTCAGCGCGGTACAAAAACCGCGCGACAGGCGGCATTCGGGGGGGGCGGGGGGGGGCGAGCATGCGGCGCGATGATGTCGCATTATGTGCGTCGCGCGTGGCCGGGGCTGTACGATGGAGGCAGGTTTGCCAGTATCGCGCCTTCGGTGGCGCGGCGCGGTGATTCGTGGCCGATGAAGGTGACGGGCGGAATAGGCGAGGCGCGGGCGAGATACAGGCGAGCGGCATGAGCCGGAGCGAAGCGGCCCGAGCCGGACGGGAGCAATCATGAACATGCCGCCGGGCTGGTATCCGGACCCATCGGGCGATCCCTCGCTGATGCGTTGGTGGGATGGCGAGGAATGGACCGGTGACTTCGCGCCGGCGCAGCAGGTGACGCCGGACGGCAACCGTATTCGCCGGGCGCGTACCCGATGACGAATAGCGACCGCAACCTGCGTCTCACTGCATTCATCCTCAACATCATCTCGATGGTCGCGTTGGGATGGACGTTGCTCCCGCTGGCATGGATGATCCCGATGACGGTGATGAGTTGGGGCATCTACAAGGGCACGCGGGCCAACACCGTGGCGTTCGGTGTGTGCAACCTGCTGTTCGTGAATACCATTTTTTTGGGGGGGGGCTGCCCGTCAGCAACAAAGAGCGGTGACCGATTCCGCGGAATTTCAGGCGTGTCGCGATTTTTGTCCCGTTTGTACAGGCGGTCGGGTAATGTATTCCCCTGTTGCCTGTCAAGGTGACATTGCGGACATAGCTTAGTTGGTAAAGCGCAACCTTGCCAAGGTTGAGACCGCGGGTCCGAGTCCCGTTGTCCGCTCGCAGATTCGGCTGGCTGAAGCGATTCGGCCGGTCGGCACGCAGACCCGGGCGGTTGGCGCAGAGGTAGCGCACTTCCCTGACACGGAAGGGGTCACAAGTTCGAATCTTGTATCGCCCACGGATGCCGAAGTTCACTTCGGTGTGCACTGGGTGATTGGCGCAGCGGCTAGCGCACTTCCTTCACACGGAAGGGGTCGTAGGTTCGATTCCTACATCACCCACGGCCGCTACGGTGGTCGGTTTTCGGGGCTATGGCGCAGCTGGTAGCGCATCTCCATGGCATGGAGAGGGTCAGGGGTTCGAATCCCCTTAGCTCCACAGAACAGAACGTCCCTCCTTCCGGGAGGGGCGTTTCTTGTTTTTTCGAGCCTATACCCGCAGGCGAGGATCCTCGGCATCGACAGCTCCCCGGACATGATCACCTCGGCGCGCAAGCTCCGCCCCGACTGCGATTTCGATGTGCTGGACGCCGGGTCGCTCGACGAGCTCGACACCGATTTCGATGTAGTCTTCTCCAACGCCTGCCTGCAATGGGTGCCGAACCATGAACGGGTGCTGCCCTCCATGCTGCGACGGCTTAACGCCGGCGGCATCGCGGCGGCGCAATTCACCGAGAACATCAACCTGCCGCCGCACATCATCATGCGCGAGACCGCGTGCGAGCCGAAATGGCGGCAGTGGATCAGCGAGATACGCCGCTACTGCAATCTCGGCGGCGACAATTTCGACGTAAGCGCATACTATGATCTGCTCGCCCCGCTCTCCGCGCACGTCGACGTGTGGGAGACGAACTACTACCATGCGCTGCCTGGGTATGAGGCGATCCTCGACTGGTATCGCGGTACCGGTCTGCGCCCGTATCTGGCCCAGCTGCCCGATGACGGCCTATATCTGCGAGTTTTGAGAGCGTCGGTTGAGCGAGCCATAGATTTTTCATATGTCCGCGGTCTTGTGTCGCGCCCTGCGACGTGCTTCGATGGTGGGTGCCGGCGGCAAGGGGCTTCGCCGGTGCCATATCAATGGTTCGCACGTCAAGAAGGGGGTTGTGATGGTGTCCACCACATTGGACTTCGCCGAGAAGTACCTGCTGAAAACCGAGGTCAGGACCGTCGCGGTCATGCCCGACGACGATGATTCGGTGCGTGATGATGATTCGTACGACGCATAGTGCGGTGATCGTTCTCGATGATGTTTGTGCGAGGATGACTCATATTCCCGCACAAGTGCGCATGATGCGGATTCCCGGAATCCCGAGACTTGCTTTCGCTTGATGCCCGATTGGCCCGGTACCATACTCGCGCCTGTATCATTGAGGACGATTCGTTGCATATCTTGCCACCGGGAAGGGCCATCATGGGGCGCAGTCGGTGATGCATTTCCACGTGCACTTAATCCCGCGCAGATATGGGGACGGATTGGACACCTGGTCCAAGCTGCCGGGCCGCTCGCTCGACCTCGATACGGCATGGCGGCGGTTGTGGCGGGGAAAATCGACTTCGTGAGGATTGTGATATAGGACATCAAAACGGCGGGATTCCGCCGATGCAACCTGTGGTTGCGCACGGTTGCGGGGCATGGTCGGCGATTGCAACCGTAAGATGGTGGCGGATGGCGCGGACGGCGTGCCATAGTGGGGTCATCGGCCGAACATGACATGATGGAATCACTTGAGAAGGGATTTGACGATGAGCTTCCGCACCAACCTGCAATACCTGCGCGCCCAACGCAACATGACCCAGGAGCGACTGGCCATGCTGCTCGGCGTCTCGCGGCAGGCCATTTCGAAATGGGAATCCGAGAAGGCCTACCCCGAAATGGACAAGCTGCTCATGATCTGCGATCTGTTTGGCTGCACGCTCGACGACCTCGTGCTCGGCGACGTGAGCGTGAGCACCAGCCGGCCGGACTCGCACGGCGCATCGGCAACCGGCTGCGGCACGACTGTCGGAGGCATGACCGGTGAAGATGCCGGGAGCCCTGCACATGCGGGGAACGCGAAGGGAAGTATAGGCGACGCCGACGAGCCCGCGCATCTCGGTGCGGCCGGTGCCATCGAGCCAAGCCTCACGGGCGTGCCGACCGGCGAGACACCGTACGGAACCGGTTCGCCCCGCCCCGCCGTGCACGCCAATACGGCCACCCTGCCGCAGGACCTGACCGGCTACGACGAGCATCGCCGCCGGTTCGCGCTGCTCATCTCCGGCGGCGTTGCGGCGATCATCGCGGCGGTCGGTATCTGCAATCTGTTCGATTCAAGCAACTCCATCCTCGGCGTGACGCGGCTCAATGACTTCCTCACGTTCCTGTGCATCTGCATAGGTGTGATCGCCGGGCTGGCGATGCTGGTCCCGGGCGGCATGTCGCACGCCGAGTTCAAACGCCGCCATCCGTATATCGAGGATTTCTACACCGATGAGGATCGCAGCCGCGAGACGCGTCTGCTGGTGGTCGGCATCGTGGGCGGTATAGCGGCAATCCTGATCGGCATAGCGGTGACTGTGTACGCCGATGACGTGTTGGGCATCAGCGATGGATGGCCGAACGCGATCATGCTGATGCTGTACTCGGTCGCCGTCTTCAGTTTCGTTTACTGCGGAATACGGCACGGCATGCTCGACATCGACGGCTACAACAAGAAGGCCGATACCGATGGCAAGAAAGAGCGTGCAGCCGGGCATGATTTCTACGACAATCTGACCGGTGCGGTATGCGGCATCATCATGTCGCTGGCCACGATAACCGCCCTGTGCCTACTGTTTCTGGGGCCGTGGATGCTGCATGACGACTGGAGCTCCGTGGGCCTGTTCTGGCTGCCGTGGCCGATCGGCGGCGTGCTGTGCGGCATAGCGAGCCTCATCATCCAGCTGGTCAAGGATTATCGCAGGCGCAACGACGACGGACAAGGCGCCGGGCAGCCCGGGCGGACGAAATAGCAAGGAAAGGACGGCCGATGGATGATCTCGCCGCGTCTCGTGAGCGGTATCCGTTGCAAACCATGCGATTGCCGGATGGCGAACCCTTCGCATACCGGTATCATCGCAATCCCTCCGCCCGCGCAACGATTGTGCTCCTGCCGGGCGGAATCGGGCTGTCCGACTGTTCTGCCTGCATTTTGAACGGTTCGCCGAGGACTGCTCGGTCATCACCTTCGATTATCAGGAGCGGTTCGCGACGAACGCCGAACTGGCGCGTGCCATCGCAAGTGGAAGCGGACGCTTCGCCTGATACCGATGCCGCTGCACCGGCGTCTGATGGCGTGGGCCGTGATGCGCAAGACGCAAGACCTGTCGTCTGGCGAACGGCGGCTGATGCAGGGCCTGTGCGATGTCCTCAAGCAGTTGCTGAGCAAGCCGTATCAGCGGCATATGGCCGATTTGCTGATCGATGCTGCGTCGCACGCCGACATGGTGACGGCGGTCATCTCGCGCTGTTGGTGCGCATGGACGAGTACATGGATACCGTACGCGCCTTCAGCGGGTCGCATGCGGCCCGCTCTTAGCAGGCGTCTCTAGTCTCGCGTCGGATCCTTCTGCAGAAGCAGGAACACGAGCGCCACGACCAGCAGCACCGCGATAGACAGCACGCCGAGCGAGGCTCGTGGTCTGCGACGCATGAGTGTGACCGTGAGCTCCCCAGCTGATGAGCGCAAAGGCAGAGATTGGTTTCGCGTGGGATTGTCCCGATGTCAAGGTCATGATGCAAAAGCGTTAAGCATCCTACGGATTATATTGAGAAAAGAAGTCATTAGTAATACAATTGGCTTTAGAAAGGATTCATTATGAGCACTACCACTGTTCGCATGGATGATGATCTCAAAGCCGAAGTGAACGCCATTCTTGATTCCATGGGATTGAATTTCAATACGTTCGTGAATATGGCCAGCGTGCAGTTGGTGTCGCAGCGTCGTATTCCGTTCGAGGTGAGGGCGCCTGAACCCGTGCTGCCTCACGCGGGACATGTTGCCGCCAATGGAGTTACGTACCGTGGGGTCGACGAACAGGGATATCCGGTGGTCGAAGTGCCGAACGCCATGGTGTTGAATCCGAGCCGGGGCTCCGATGGTGTTGCCGTACTGCCCAAGGCGTGGCGCGATGGCGAATAATCATGATATTCCGGAATTGATGCCGGTTCCGGAGCAACTGCATGTCTTCGACGTGTATCGCATGCGGGTGCGGTTCGAGGATGATCCGACGAAATCACGCAACCATACGTGGCCGCCATCGTCATACAAGCCGACGACGACGGTGGAGTGGCTGTGAAACTGACCAGCAATCCAACTTGGCATGGGGCGGGCGATGTGCAACTGCCCGAGTATGAGCATGCCGGGCTTACCCATCTGACGACCGCTCGCTGCGCGCAGCTGGTGCGGTTCCGCCGGTCGGATCTACAGGGATTCGCCGGTAGATTGAGTCGGAATGATGCCATACGTGTGGCCAATGCGGTCGGCGAGGTAAAGCCTGAAGAACAGGTGTGGCTGTAATTCTGTTCTGCCGTCTAACTGGTTCGGGGTGTTCACTGTGAACCAGTGCGCAATTGCGATGGTCGGATGTCTTTCTACAGTCCGCTTATATGTGAAGGTTTTGTGGTCGACGTTGCGTCATATGTTGCTTGTGACGTTGCGTAATGCGGCATATTGCTTGGTGAAAGGAGGTTAGGCCATGTCGATGGACGATGAAACGGACAGCCGATACACCACAGGGGACATCGCCAAACTCACTGGTGTGAGTGTGCGAACCGTGCAGTACTACGACGCCAAAGGTCTGTTGATTCCCAATGAGATCAGCGACGGCGGCCGAAGGCTGTACGGGACTGCAGAGGTCGAGCGGATGCGGGTCATCCTTTTTCTCAAAGGACTCGGCTTCAAGCTGGAGCAGATTCGCTCGATTCTGTCGGACGAGCGGCCGGAACGGGTGCTGGTTGATTTGCTGGATCAGCAGACGGCATCCTTGCAGTCGGGTATCGCCGAGCAGAAGCAACGTCTTGATGACTGCTTGCAGCTGCGCAAAGCACTGACGGTCTCGGCGTCTGACTTCGTATCGTCAACATTAACCGACATGGCAACCGTTATGAACACCACAACCACTCATTCCCTGCGCACCACATATTTGGTCATGCTGGCAATCACATTGCCCGCGACTTTGTTGCAAATTGCATGCCTCGTCATTGGTGTGATGACAGACGTATGGTGGCCGCTGCCGGTCGCCGTTCTGCTGGCGATTGCGCTCACTGTTGCGGCGATGAAGTACTATCGCTCCCGCGTGCAGTACCTATGTCCGGCTTGCCATGAGACCTTCCAGCCGGGTATGCGAGAGTTCGTATTCGCCGCACACACGCCCAAGACACGCAAGCTTACCTGCCCGCATTGCGGTCACAGGGGGTATTGCATGGAACTCAGCATCTGAAAGTTTCTGATTATAGCGTTCGATTTACCAACGGTAGTTGTCGCAGAATTTGCGACAACTACCACCCTGTCAGAATATGTGCGTTGTGCAGGGCTAAATTGTTTCAGGTCGCGGCTCGGGCGGTAGGGTATGCCGTTTCATCGCTGCTTCGGCGTTCCTGTTGCTGATTGATGGGTGACATTACGCTTGCGTTGGGTCCTTCTGCAGGAGCAGGAAGATGAGCGCCAACACCAGCAGGATGGCGATGGAAAGCACGCCGAGGGAGGCGTTGCCGGTGATCGACGTGGTGGTGGCCACGAGGAACGTGCCCAGAATGCTCGCGGTCTTGCCGAAGATGTCGTAGAAGCCGTAGTACTCGTTGGCGTGGTCCTTGGGGATGATCTTGCCGTAATACGAGCGGCTCAGCGCTTGGATGCCGCCCTGGAACATGCCGACGAGGATCGCCAGGATCCAGAACTGCGCGGCCGACACGAGGAAGAACGCGGCGAAGAACACGATGCACATGTAGGCCACGACCGCCGCCACGATCATCGCCTTGCAGCCGAACCGCCCGGCCATCCGCCCGTACAGGATCGCGCATGGGAACGCCACGAACTGCGTGACCAGCAGCGCCACCACCAGCTGAGTCGAGTCGATGCCCAGCTCGGCGCCGTACGAGGTGCTCATCGAGATCACCGTGTTCACCGCATCGATGTAGAAGAAGAACGCGAGCATGAACATCCACAGCGGCTTGTTCCTCACTATCTTGCGGAAGGTGCCGCCAAGCTCGCGGAAGGTGCCGCGCACGGCCGTTCCCAGCTGGTCGCGTGTGGCGCGGTAATGCTCCTGACGGTAGCTGGAGATCAGCGGGATCGTGAACGCGACCCACCAGACGGCGGTGATGATGAACGATGCGCGGGTGCAGCCGGTCGTCGTCCAGCCGAATGGCAGCGCCGGGCCGCCGAAGATCAACGCGATGCACACGATGAACGGCACGGTCGAGCCGATGTAGCCCCAGCCGTAGCCGTGCGAGGAGACCTTGTCCATGCGTTCGTTCGGCGTGGTGTCGATCAGCATCGAATCGTAGAACGTGAGCGAGCCGTTGAGTCCGATCGTCGCGAGGATATACACGACCAGGAACGGCAGCCACGTCAGTGGAAGCGCCATCGCGCAGCACGTGACGACGCCGGTGCCGAAGAAGCCGAGGAAGAACTTGATTTTCATGCCCTGCACGTCGGCAATCGAGCCGAGCAGCGGCATGAGCAGCGCGATGACCAGCGATGCGATGGTCTGCGCGTAGCCCCAGGCCGACACGATGTTGCCGTCCGCGGGCATCAGCGATTTCGCGTAGATCGGAATCACCGCGGTGGACAGCAGCACGAACGCGGAGTTGCCCACGTCGTAGATGATCCATTTCTTCTCGCGCGGGGTGAGTTTCGCGGTGGCGGTGAGGGCCGGATCTGTGCCGGCCGCTGCACTGTCTGCCGGGCCATCGGTGGGTTTGGCTGCGATGCTGTCGTTCATGGGGACTCCTGACGTCGTGTTCATATATATCGTAAAGTGCCGTTTCCGGCATACCAAGTTTCCATATGAATTGCGGGTGAATTGTTGCGGGCCGGCGGGAGTCGGACGGGTTGGGCGGGTCAAGCGCGCAATGGGCCGCGTCGATCGTGGCGATCGTCATCGGGGTCGGCGTTCGTTATCTGGTACACCTATTATGCGTGGCGCAAGCCCGATCCCATCGAAGAGGCGCGGCGGGCGGATATGTTCGCTCGCGGTTGGACGCCGCTGGACGAGGACGTGCACTTCCCTCCGGCGTGGTTCGCCAAGATTTCCAAGCTGAGGACGGTCGGTAGCGAAATGCCGCATACGACATGGGGCAAGGACGGCTGGATCACGTTCAACTATGACGTGATGCAGTTCATATCGGACGCGAACCCCAGCTATGGCACCGATATCGTGTTCCTGGTATGCCCGTGCACGGTGCCACGAGGCCCACTCATGTGGGCGACCATCTATCAGGGTCGCAAGATGTTTCAGCGCACCAGCGAGCAGGGCGGCGTGCCCGCCGACGTGGTCGAACTGCTGAAGATGAGCCCGTACAGACCGAATCTGATCGTGATGGATGGACGAATCTACATATGGTTGCGGGTGAATTACATGCCGTTGCCGCAGCGTTTTTCTGAATTATCCGCTGGAAAGCGATCTGATTCCGTTGACGAAGGAACTGCATCGCAGGCTCGCCCGCGATATGGGGATTGTCGGCCAGACGCCGTGGGGTGGCCGCGCCTGAGCGGTCATCGGTACGGTGATTGGTCCAATAGCGTCCTTAAGTGCGCGCCGAAACGACAAGTGCGCGCACATAGGGACGCAAAACACCCGATTTGCGTCCCTATGTGCGCAGAGTCGTCCGTTCGGCGCGCACTTAAGGACGCAAACGGAACGACAGCGTTGCGCAACAATCCATATCGGCCGGGCGACGCTGCGAGGAATGGCTACTTCGCGGCCTCGGCCGGAGTCTCGTCTTCCTCGAGCTTGGCGATGACCTCGTCATAGCCGGGGCAGTCCGGAACGCCGTTGATGGAACGCTGAATGCCCAGCGAAGCGGCCGCGTTGGCGATCTTCACCGCATCGACAAGCGACCAGCCGCGGGCGATCAGTGCGCACATGGCACCGGTGTGGCACGAGCCCGCCGAACGGGTGTGCGTCGCCTTCGTCGGATACCCCTCCACATGGATGACTTCGCCGCCCGGCGTGCGCACCCACGCGCCGCGCGACCCCGCACGAACCACCAGCGGCGCGCGCAGCGTGGCGCCGAGGCTGTTGCACAGCGCCTTCATCGAGTCGTCGAATCCGCCGCCGACGGTCATCGACAGGGAATCGTCCACGAACACGCCAAGCCGGTCGGCGAGCGTGCGGGCCTCCTGACGGTTGCAGGACCAGATGGGCCGCACCAGCACCAGATCCTCCAGCAGGTGGTCGCTGACCATGTGCAGCGTGTTGGTCGGATTGAGCACGATGCTGTAGTCGCGCGTCGTCGGGTCCGAAGAGGTGCGATGCAGGAAGGCGTCGATGCCTGACGCGCTGTGATCCATCAGCGTGTTGGCGCTGATGTGCACCACATCGCCCTCGCCGGGCTCCACGCAGTCGAACGTGTTCTCGTTGCCTTGTGATTCGGCGCCATACGTGGCGACGAACGTCTTGCGCTCGCTGTCGTTGAGCACCAGACGGAAACCGGAATCGGCGTCGATGCGGTCCTGGCCGATGTGCTCGATGCCGTTGTCGTTGAGAGCCTTGCGGATCAGTGACGCCCACGGCCCGTTGCCGATGACGCCTGCGTGCTTGGTCGCCGCCCCAATCCGGCTGGCCGCCTGCATGACGCGGAAGCTGCCGCCCACCGACGGCATGGTATGGTTCGCGACGGCGAATCCGCCCGGTTGGGGAATCGCGTCGATGTCCATCATGATGTCGACCCACACCTGTCCCAACGAGATCACTGTGGGGGAGGGCACGTCGTTTTTGCGTGAAAGCAGGCCTTTAAGTGAATTGAGCATCATTCCTCCTTGACGATTGCCGCGTTGCATGTATCGTATGCCATACAGTAACCGTTTTACCGTGATTTTATGAAGAGTTGCTGGATGCGGCAATAGTCAAGACGGGTGATATTGTGTGGATGTGTAGGTGAAAGCCGCAATGATACGCGCTTGATTTGCATTTGTTTGTGTTTGGCGCTATTATTGTGAAGTTGTGTGTTCAAGCATCCGTGCTGGAACACGGAAGACTTGAACATCAAGGTTATTAAGGGAGTCCATCATGGCAGCTCGTTGTGCAGTGTGCGGCAAGGGTCCGCAGGTCGGATACACCGTTTCTCACTCGCATATCCGCAACAAGCGCACCTTCCGCCCGAACCTGCAGCCGGTTCGTACCACCGTTGACGGCCAGAACGTTCGCGTCCGCGTGTGCGTCAAGTGCCTCAAGGCCGGCAAGGTTCAGCGTGTGGTTGCGTGACATCGCGCGATAACGTTTCACTGAGGCCCCGGAAGTCGCAAGACTCCGGGGCCTCTTTATATCCGCTGGCGGAGGGGACAATGCGATGCCGTCCCGCCGGCACACCACAATAGGGACGTATGAGCATCACGTTGAACACCACCATGTCGTCGATCATGACGAACAAGCGGCGTGTCGGCGCGCTCAAAAGCCTTGGCGTCGTGACGGTGGGCGATGCGTTGACCTACTATCCGTTCCGCGTCGCCGATCCGGTGCCCCTGCGGGCACTGCGCGAGGCCCGTATCGGCGAGAGAATGGCGTTCTCCGCGTCGGTGCGCAGCATGCGGGTCGTGCCGATGAACGTTCGGCGGGGCTACCGGCTCGAGGCCGTGGTGGATGACGGGGATTTCGCGGTTTCCCGGCATATCGCGGGGGCCGCCGCCCGTTTGGTGTTCTTCTCGTACAAGAAGCAGTATGTCGATTGGCTGAGCATGCGGCTGCGTTCCGGCGCGATTGTGGTGATCGCCGGCGAGCCGAGCGAGTTCAACGGCCAACTGCAGTTCACCCATCCCGAAATAATGACGGTCGCTCCCGGCTCCGGTCCGGCTGATGGCGAATACTCCGGTGTCGTGCAGATGAGCGCTCTGAAATACGACGCCGACACCGTCGAAGCGGGCCTGCGTCGCATCAGCAGACCCCGACCGGTGTATCACGCGTCGTCTCGTATCTCCAGCGAACACATTCATGAGTCGATAGTGCAATGCATCGAGTTGCTGGCCGGAACCGGGCAGGATCTCCCGGGCGATGCGGCAACGGAAGCCCCGCAAACAATGAAACCGATGGAAGACGGCGGCATCAGCGGCGCCGGAACCGCTCCAGCGGATGCCGAGTCTCGGTCAGGAAACGCCGTGGCCGTCGGCCTGGCCCGCGCGATCCCGGACGTCCTGCCCGAATCGGTGCGCGAATCGAATCATCTGCTGCATCGCGCGGAAGCGTTCCTGGCCATCCACGACCCGCTCAGCACCGCGGATTTCAAACGGGCCATCGGCACGATGCGCTACGAGGAGGCGTTCGTCTCGCAGACGGCGCTGCTCCAGTCGCGTAGCAATGTCCGCAAGGATGCGGCCCTGCCTTGTGCGGGCGTGGCGCTGCGTGACCGGTTCATCGAATCACTGCCGTTCCCGCTGACCGGCGGCCAGCGGGAGGTCATCGATGATATCGGCGTGGACATGGCCCGCGAATATCCGATGCAGCGCCTGCTGCAGGGCGAGGTCGGTTCCGGCAAGACCGTGGTCGCGGTCGCGGCCATGCTGCAGGCGGCGGGTTCCGGCCATCAGGCGGTGCTTGTCGCGCCCACTCAGGTGCTCGCCGAGCAGCATCATGCGACCATCAGCGCCATGCTCTGCGCGATTGACGGCGTCGAGACGGGCGATGACCCGTCCCGCGATGCCCTGTCTCCCAATGACCCGGCCGACCTGATCAAGGTCGCCGAATCCGCTGCCGATGACGGAGATGCCAAGGGGCGCACGGCCGTGAAACATCCCGTGAAACACAGTGGGGCGCGCAGTGGGAAACAAGACGGCGCGGCGCACGCGCAGTCGGACGCGAACACGCGGCACGTGCCGGTCATCCTGCTGACCGGCGGCATGAAACTGGCCGCCCGCCGCCGTGCTCTCGCGCTCGCGGCCAGCGGCGACCCGTGCATCATCGTCGCCACGCACGCCGCGTTCTCCAAGACGTTCCAGGCCCCGAACCTCGCGCTCGTCGTCATCGACGAGCAACACCGGTTCGGCGTGGAGCAGCGCGAATCCCTGCGCACCAAAAACGATGTCGTGCCGCACCTGCTGGTCATGACCGCGACGCCGATCCCGCGTACGGCGGCGATGACCTGGTTCGGCGATCTGGACATCTCGTGGCTCACCGAGCTGCCGGGTGGGCGCAAGCCCATCCGCACGTTCATCGTGCCTGAAGACGACGGCCGCATGATGGGCTCCATGTTCGCCCACATCCGCGGCCGCATCGACGCGGGGGAGCGGGCGTATGTCGTCTGCCCGCGTATCGATGCCGACGATGAATCGGACGGCGATGACGATACAAGTGGGGCATCGCAGATCGGCGTGTACGACGATTCCGACGCCTACAGGCGCGAATCCGCCACCGCGGCCGCCAACACAGCCGCCAGCGCGCCATCGCAGGAGGATGGTGACGGTGCTCCGTCACGGCCGCCGCTGCATTCCGTGGCCGAGATCGAGCGCAGGCTGTCATCGCTGCCGCAGTTCCGTGGCGTCCGTTTCGCGACGCTGACCGGCCGCGACGATGACGCGACCAAGCAGCAGGTCATGGCCGATTTCGCGGATGGGGCCACGCCGGTTCTGGTGGCGACAACGGTCATCGAAGTGGGCGTGGACGTGCCGCAGGCCAGCTGCATCGTGATCTTCGACGCTGACCGGTACGGGCTTTCGCAGCTGCACCAGCTGCGCGGGCGCGTGGGGCGCGGCGGCACGGATTCATGGGCGTTCCTGATTTCGCGGGCTGAGGACGGCGGTCCCGCGCAGCAGCGGCTGCAGGTCATCCAGGGCACGCTCGACGGTGCCCAGATCGCGCAGGCCGATCTGGAGTTCCGCGGCGCCGGAGACGTGCTCGGCGACGCGCAGTCGGGCGGCAAGTCCGGTCTGAAACTGCTGCGCGTGGTCAAGGACGTCAAGATCATCGCCGACGCGCGCGAACGTGCTGGGCGGTTGCTCGCCGATGACCCCGATCTGTCGGGCGAGGTCGAGCTTGCCGGCGCGGTGCTTGATTTCACCCGCGGCAACGAGACGTTCCTGACCAGCAGCTGACGCGCGACGGGCGATATGCGCCGCGGATAGGGTCGTCGGACACGAGCCCCGGCCCCGCCATCCGCGATCGAACAATGTGGCGCTTGAACGCAGCATAGATTTTTCATATGGGAACGGCGTTCTCATCGCCGGCATGATGTGGTTCAGTTGTCATGAAGGTTTCGGCCGGGGAGGGGCATCATGGCATCATCACGTTCACTGCACACGGTTCATCTGGCCGCTTTTGGCGCGGGCAATGTCGTCGGTCTGGGGGTCATGTCGATGGCCGGCATCGGCGTCGGCATCACGGGCACCGGATTGTGGCTCGCCGCGCTGGTCGGTGGCCTGGGAGGCGCGTTCGCGCTGGTGCCGCAGCTGCTGGCCAGCTCGTCCGGCGATTACCCGGGTGGCCAGTACCAGCAGGTCGGCACGCTGCTGCCGCCCGTGTTCGGTGGCATCGTCGCCTATATCCTGTGTTTTCTGGTGTTCGACATCTCCGCGTACGCGCTGTCCGCGGCGCAGCTGCTCGGCCTGCCCACGCTGCCGACACGCCTGACCGCGGCGTTGGTCGTCGCGCTGTTCCTCGGCGTGCACATGCTGGGTGCCCGCATCGCCGCCATCGCCCAACTGGTGATGGCCGTGCTGCTCGCGGCGGCGTTGGGCACGTACGTTGCGGTGACAATGCCGCACGTGCGGCTCGCGAATCTCGCGCATTACACGTTTCTCGGCTCGCCTCTGGCGTTCCTGTTCGCATGCGTGTACATGACGTTCATGATGAACGGGGTGGCCGGCGTGGCGAACTATGCCGCGGTCGCGGACCGTCCGCGGGTGACGGTGCCCCGCGCGATGCGCGTCTCGCTGTTGCTGGTCGTCGTGACGTATGCGCTGATCTGCGTGGCCGATGCCGGCGCCTTGCCGATAGCCCAGGTCGCGAACCGGGATCTCGCCGTCAGCCTGTCTGCATTCGTCCCGGCTCCGGTGACGGTCGCGTTCGTGGTGGGCGGCTCCGCGTTCGCCCTGCTCACCACGCTCAATGCCGCAGTCGGCTGCATGGCGTATCCGGTCGCCTCGGCCTGCGCGGACGGATGGTTGCCGCGCGAACTGGGAGAGCGTTCCGCTCGGACCGGCGCTCCCGTGCGCCTGCTTTCGGTGGGCATGATCGCCGCGGAGTGCCCGCTGATCGCCGGGAATTCCGCGAAAACCGTGTCGTCGAGCGTCACGATTCTGATGATCGTGGTGCAGGCGATGGTCGCCGTCGCCGCATTGCGCCTGATACTGCGCGACGGCTCATCGCTCTGCGCATTCCGCTCGCTGCCGTTGCTCGGCCGCGTGCCGCAATCCGGGCTCGCGGCGTTGTGCATCGTCGCGCTGCTCGTCGACCTGCTGCTGATCGCATGGCTGCTGTACACGATGAACCGTCTGCTGATCATCGGCAATGTCGTGATATTCGCCATAACGGTTGTCGCCGCTGTCATCGTGAACAAATATAGGGTTGATACGAGGCCATAACAACTATGTATAACCGCGGGTTTGCCAACGCGGCGACGCGGAGCCTACGATGATGTCAACGTTCACGGGAACCCGCGAACAGGCCCGGCCCCGGATGATGGGGCGGCACCCCGGTCAGGTGTCTTATCCGAGCAAGGAGTACATTATGTGTGTCAATGAAGGCGTGAAGGCATCGGCTGTCGGCTCACTGTCGGGCGGACTGCCGATCATGCGCGAGCGGTGAGAGACCGCTCGATAGTCCGTTTCGGATGTTTGCCGGCGCGATCGCGATGATTGTGATTCGCCGTCCGGCATGATTCCTCACACTCCCGGCAGATTACGCCGACGGTTGCCGGATCATTCGCGGCGATGCGGATTCTGCCGCATCGCAGGTTTTCGTATATCGCGATTCGCCGCCACCAAACTGTACCGCCGCGCCGTATCCAAAAACGGCGCGGAAGACAAGAAGAAGGGAATATCCATGTCCACATCATCAGCTCGTCATGAAGCGCCACGCAACGGGCGGCCCGTGAAACGCCGGCTTATCCGCGTGCTCGCCGGCTCGGCCGTGATAGGCGCTATGGCGGTCGGCGGCCTGCAATTCGCGCTCGGCACGGCCTACGCGGCCGGCGACGTGTGCGACCTGTGCTCGACCAACTACAATCCGGTCGCCTGCTGTTCCAGTGGCGGTTCGGCTTACGATTCCAACCCCGGAGGCGGCATCGACGTCTCAGCGCAGAAGGCCGCGTTCGACAGCTACTGCGCGAACTACAAGAAGGAGCACGCCCAGAAGGAGGAGCCGGCGACGCCCGCCCCCGCCACGAAGCCGAGCAACCCGAAGCAATCAGCCCCGGCCCCGGCGAAGCAGTCCTCGGGCTCGCCGGCCACCCAGACGACGAAGCCCTCCACGGGCAACACCACCGCGCAACAGTCGCAGCCCGCGCAGTCGACCGGCACACAGTCCGGCCAGAGCACGACGGGCAGCACAGCCGGGATCACAGGCGACACGGCCGCGAACGCCGATGCCACCGCCACTCAGACCTCGAAGGACGCGGCCTCCCGGAAGAACAGCGATGACAACACCGCCGACACCGCTGGCGGCGAGACCACCACGACCGAATCCGGCATCACCGACAGCGGCACTGATACGGCGGAAACCACCACGCAGGCCTCTCCGGTCACCGATCGGGCCGAAACCACCAGCCCGGTGGTGCGCATCGTCGCCGGCGTGGTCATCGCGCTCGCCGTCATCGGCACGCTGGGCGCTGCGCTGATTGTGCGCAACAAGCGCCGCGCTCCCGCGCTCGCCGGAGCGAACGGCGGCCGGTCCGACGACGGATTCGACATCGCAGACGGCGCGACGCCGGCCCCCGCGACGACGGCGAACGCCATTGCCGCAACCGAAGCCCGTGCCGACGCGAGTGCGCCGACCGAAGTGCTGCAGCCCATCGCATCGCCGGCGAACGGACCATCCGCCGGGCCATCGGCGAGTCTCAACGTGGCCGACAGCGGCGGCGCTCCTACCGCACGGTATGACTTCAACCTCGTCGACGGACCATCGTCCCGCTGAGCCATCGGCGCAGCAGTACCAACGCAATTCGATACGGAAGAAATACAGAAGGGAACCACAACAATGTCCAACACCAACCACAGCCTCACGAGAGGCTCCATCGCCGCTAAAGCCGCGGCGCTGCTCACCGCGGCGGCGCTCGGTCTCACCGGATTCGCGCTGACGGGCGGGAACGCCGCGTCCGCCGCCGAAACCACGCCCACGGCGGCAACAGCCGCACAATCCCAGGAAGACACGCCATTCGACTACTACGCGGGCATCCCCAACCTGCCTTCGGATCACGTGTTCGAAAACATCACGCTGGAACGTCTCGAAGACATCCTGCGCTACGGCAAAGGCAACTTCGTGATACTCATCGGCGGCACGTGGGACTCCGCGACGACGGCCGCACTGCCCGCCATCAACACCGCCGTCAAGGCGCAGGGCATCGAGAAGATCTACAATTTCGACCCGCACCTCGACAACGCCGGAGCCGACACGCTCGTCAACATCAACGACAAGAACAACGCGGTCGACGCATTCGCCAAGCGGTTCCAGCAGACCATCGACGAATTCGGCCTGACCGACCTGCAAAGCAAGAACACAGCAAACGTCGTCGATCTGCCGACCCTGTTCACCTACAACAAGGACAACACCGGCGACAAGGTGCTCGCATCCACCGCGAACGTTGCCGACAGCGCCGAGCTGACCCGCGTGCTGGGCACCGCGAAGAACGCCGCGACCCGCGCCAACGGCCAGTTCTACACCAACTACTACCTGAACAACGTCTCGGCCGGCGCGGCCAGCGTGTTCAAGCAGGGCGAGGACAAGGACTTCTCGCTCATATCGGTGACGTACGGCGAACTGGAGAAGCTGCTGCAGTCGCCAGGCAACCATTACATCTTCTTCGGCGCGACCTGGTGCGGCAACACATACGCCACGATCCGCTACGTGAACCAGGAAGCCCGCAAATACGGCATCAAGCACGTGTACACGTTCGACACGATCCTCGACAGCACGTCCGGCAAAGGCTCGCCGTTCCACATCCGTGACAACTACAACAACGGCAGCCACCCGCTGTCGGACCTGTACACGCATCTCGTGAACACGTACCTGCCGAACCTCGTGACCGAGGACGGCAGCCACGGCGTCGTCGATTCCAAGGGCGTCGGCGCGACCCGCCTGCAGGTGCCGCTGCTGCTGCACTACAACAAGAACAACGCCGCACAGCTGCCCGGAACCGACCAGCCGGCCGGCCCCGTGACCGATGAGGTCGTGGACTACCATGGCAAGACCGCGAACGTCGACGCCAAGCCGCAGCCCACGGCGAGGGAATACATGCTCAACTGGTACGGCACCACGTACGACGACAAGGCGATCATCCAAGGCGGATTCTCCATCACCGGCGACGACCTGAGCGCGGCGAAGAACTACGGGCGCAAGGTCAACAACGATCGTGACGCATACATCGCCCAGGCCGACCACTTCTACTCCCTGCTCAACCTGCGCGGCGAAATCGCACAAGCCAAGACGGTGAGCCTGGACGGTTACTCCGCCGGCCGGGTCGCCGCATTCAAGAAGACGCTCGCCGCGGCCGAAAAGACCGTGTCCGACAAGAAGGCGACCATCAGCGCGACCGACACCGCCACGAAGAACATCGCCAATGCGGTCGCGGCGCTCGCCGGAGGCAACAACGGCGGCAGCGGCAGCGGTAACGGCAGCGGCAGCGGCGACACGGGTAACAATCCGGTCGCAGGCAACGCCGACAACGCTGGCGGCAACGATAGCACGGCCGGCAACAAGCCGTCCCGCAAAATCGTCGTCGCCGGCAACGAGCCGCTCTCCCGCACCGGTGCCGAAGCCACGGTCATCGCATCCGTCGCGCTCAGCCTCGCGCTGACCGCCGCCGGGGCGCTGGCGCTGAGCCGCAACCGTGGCGACGCCGCGGCGGCACAGGCTCTCTCCGACTCGACCCGCCCAACCTCGGCGAGGTGAGCTGACTGATGGGAGCGCTATCCAACATCGATCCCACCGCAGTGGCGGTCTGGGCGTCGGCCGTGGTGCTGTTCGCCCTGATCGCCGTGCTGCGTGCGGTCTTCAAACTCAACTTCAGCCTGCTGACGGTGCTCGCGCTTGGGCTGGGCATCGCCCTGAGCCTCGTGTTCGACGGGCAGGTCGACTCGCTCAACCTGCTGGGCAACATCTACATCAACCTGATCACCGCGCTGGTCGCGCCGCTGATCTTCGTGTCGATCATCTCCAGCATCACCTACGTCGGCAGTCTGAAAAAGCTGCGCAGCATCGGATTGCGGTCGGTCGGCTGGCTGCTGCTCACCAATCTGATCGCCATCGTGATGACGCTGGGTGTGGCCATCCCGCTGCACATCGGCTCGGGCGTCAAACTCGTCGACGACAAGTCGACCGCCGGTTTCCTCACCTCGCAGACAGCGCCGCTCGACCAGGTCATACTCAACTTCTTCCCGAAGAACATCGTCGGAGACCTGTCCGGCAACCGTGTGGTGCCTATCATCATCACGGCCACCGTGCTGGCCATCGCCATCGTGTCGGTCGGTCGGCAGAAGGACGTGAGCGTCGTCAAACGGTTCTTCGAGCAGACCAAGGACGTGATCTACAAGGCCGTCGGCTACGTGGTCGAGCTCACCCCGTACGCGGTGGTGGTGCTGGGAGCGACTTCGACGGCCGCGACCACATCCAAGGCGGACGCGCTGCTCGCGCTGCTGAGCATTCTCGTGCTGGGCTTCGTGCTCAACATCATCCAGGCGTTCGTCGTCAACGGGCTGCTGCTGAAATTCGTGGCGCACGTGCCGCCCTTGACGTTCTTCAAGGCCGTGCTGCCGGCGCAGACCACGGCGTTCGCCACGCAGTCCAGCGTGGCGACGCTTCCGCTGAGCATACGGCAGCTCGGCACGGTCGGCGTCGGCGCGGACGTGGCGAACTTCACCACCCCGATCGGGACGACCATCGGCATGCCGGGATGCGCCGGTGTGTGGCCGATGCTGTCGGCCGTGTTCACCATCAACGCGCTCGGACTGGGGTATTCGCCGGCGAGCTATGTGGCGCTCGCGGTGATCGGACTGCTGTCGTCGATCGGTACCGCGGGCGTGCCGGGCACTGCGATCGTGACCGCGACGACCGTGTTCACCGCGGTTGGTCTTCCGGTGCAGCTTCTGGTGCCGCTGGTGCCGGTCAGCAACATCGTCGGCATGCCGAGCACGATGGCGAACGTGTCCGCTGCGGTCACATGCGCGGCGATCGTATCGCGGCAGACCGGGGAGTTCGACGAGGGCGTGCTGGATTCGGCTCGTGCCGGGCGGCATCGCCATCGCGCGGGCGTGGTCGTGTCGCCGGCTGGCGGGGCGGTTGCGGCTCCTGTCGTTCCTGTTGCGGCTCCCCTCGGCGCGGTGGGTGTTGCGGCGTCCGTCGTCGCCTCGCCCGTCGCGGCTGGAGTCGGTGCGGCCCATAAGCCGGTGCAGCCGGGATTCGCGGTGACGCCTGGATTGTCATTGACGTTGCATCAGTCGACGCTGCGTGTGCAGACCGACGACGATGCCGACGACGCTCCGGTGCCCGTTGGCGCGTGCGGCATCTCCGCCCACGCCGCCACGGCAAAAGCCGCATAGGCTGGCGAGTGGGCTGGCTGGGGGGTCTCCAGTCTCGCTACGCTCGACAGCCCCCGCTGGCGGGGGGCTGTCGAGCGTAGCGACTGGGGGTGGTCGAAGGTATGTCCAGATGAAAAAAGCGACCCGCAAACGGTCAAATTACGCGGGTCGCCGTGAGTATCCGAGCAAGGGTACCCGCAAAGCATCATAGCATATGAGGCATGTGAGCAAGCTGAGTCGCGTATCGGAGCCGTCTGATATATGGCACGTACGACCCAGGACCGGTGGTGCGGTTGCGGTCGTTTCGCCGGGGCGGCCATAATGGTGTCATGCATGTGATTTCAGGACGATTCAAGGGCGTCGCGTTGACCACGCCGAAAACCGGAACCCGGCCGACCACCGACCGGACCAAAGAGGCGATATTCTCGCATCTGGATTCATGGCAGGTGCTGGACGACGCCCGCGTATTGGATCTGTTCGCCGGGACCGGGGCGCTGGGCATCGAGGCGTTGAGCCGCGGCGCGAGGGAGCTGGTGGCGGTAGAGTCCTCCGCTCCGGCGGCGGCGCTGATCGCCAAGACGTTGACCGCGCTGCAGCGGAACCGTTCGTGGGAGCGCGGCATGACGGCCCGGGTCATCAGGGCCAGAGCCGAGAAGTACGTCGCTTCGGGTGCCGCACGCTCGGCCTCGAACGCCGATGCTGCTGGCGGCTCCGCGAAGTCGGCGGCGTTCGATGTGATCTTCATCGACCCGCCGTACGCGTTCGCCACCGAGGACTGCAACCAGTTGCTCTCGGACATGGTCGCCCATGGAATCGCCGGCGGGAATACGACGATCGTGTTGGAGCGATCCGCGCGTTCCGACGAGCCCGTGCCGCCCGAGGGATGGGTCCTCGCCGAGCATCGCGATTATGGCGAGACCGCGGTGTGGTATATCGAGTCCGCGCTTGAGACATCGGAGGCCTCGGAGACCTCGGGCGCGACGGATGAGTGAGCGGCCGAGGCGAGTGTAGCCCGTTGCTGCGAGCCCGAAGCGGCCTTGGCCCAATCGCCGCCGTGCCGAATGTTACCTAGCTAATATTCTCTGACAGAGAACATCGGCATGTGGATCGCATGGCGCACGTATCGTTAATTATGGAATACCTCGAATCGAGCTATTAAAAGACAGTGAAACAACAAACGCAATGCCATCGCGAAAGGATGCCATCATGTCGAACTTCATCGAGGAACTCAAGGCCCGTCGCTCGCAGTACGCGCTGACCTCCGAATCCCCGGTCAGCGATCAGGAGATCGTCAAGACCGTCGAGGACGTCACCGTGCAGGTGCCGAGCGCGTTCAACTCCCAGCCGCAGCGCGCCGTCGTGCTGTTCGGCGACGCCAACCAGAAGCTGTGGAACATCGTCAAGGAGACGCTGCGCAAGGTCGTGAGCGATGACGAAGCGTTCAAGGGCACCGAGGCCAAGATCAACGCCTTCGCCGCCGGCCACGGCACCGTGCTGTTCTACGACGACACCGACGTGACCAAGCAGCTGCAGAAGAACTTCCCGACCTACGCTGCGAACTTCCCCGGATTCGCCCGTGATGCCGCCGGCATGCTGCAGCTCGCCGTGTGGACCGCGCTCGCCGAGAAGGGGCTTGGCGCATCCTTGCAGCACTACAACCCGCTGATCGACGAGGCGGTCTCCGCCGAATTCGGTCTGCCGCCCAGCTGGGTGTTGCAGGCGCAGATGCCGTTCGGCACCGTCGCCCAGGCCGCGGCTCCGGTTGACAAGCAGCCGGTTGACTCCCGCGTGAAGGTGTTCGGCCTGTAAGCCGAATGGTCGCTCCCGCTGACGGGGTGGGGACGAAATACCAACGAGCCAATAAAAACCGTGACCGGTTGCATGTTCCGCATGCCGGTCACGGGATTTCTGCTTGACTGTTGTTTCCGCCGCCGACCTGTACGGCCGGCCATCAGGCATCAGCCCTCAATGGCGATCTGGTGCTTGCTTTCGACCTGCGGCTGCGCCTCGATCTTCGGAACCTGAATGCACAGCGTGCCGTTCTGATAGTTGGCGTGGATGTCGTTCTCCTTCACCTGATCGCCGACGTAGAAGCTGCGCGAGCAGGTGCCGACGTAACGTTCACGACGAAGCCACTTGCCGGACTCATCCTTGTCGCCGCTGTCCTCGTCCTTATGGGCGGACACGGTCAGATAGCCGTTGTTCAGCGAGACGCTGATGTCGTCCTTCTTGAAGCCGGGCATGTCGATGTCCACGTCATAGCCCTTGTCGTTCTCGCGCACGTCCGTACTCATCATGTTCGT
The DNA here is from genome assembly GCF_001025135.1 of Bifidobacterium bifidum ATCC 29521 = JCM 1255 = DSM 20456. Classification (NCBI taxonomy): domain Bacteria; kingdom Bacillati; phylum Actinomycetota; class Actinomycetes; order Bifidobacteriales; family Bifidobacteriaceae; genus Bifidobacterium; species Bifidobacterium bifidum. Next base: position 406,342 of record NZ_AP012323.1, read on the forward strand.
CGGGGTCATCGCCGCGCTGTTGTCGGCGGAGCGCCAACCCTCGAAGAACGGGTCGTCAAACAGGTCAGAGAACATCGTGTCATTCATCAAAGCCGGAAACATTGCCATAATCGGTACTCCTCGCATATCGGAGTGGAACGGGTTGGCTTGCCGCGCCGGCCGGGTGACTGGCCTTGCCGGTGTGGTCTATCGTGGCCGTTCCCGGAACCCCTCTCGGAGCTCCTCCTCTTGCCTTGCACCACTACCTACCGGTATTCCGTCCTGACATTCCCGGCTTTTACCCACAGTGAAAAAGTTGAGTGTGTGAGACTCAACTTTTGCGGGGATGGTGGCTGATGACGTGTGTCAAGCGACTTACTTCAGCTTGCGCGGACGAGCTCCGGAGACCTCCCAGCCAAGGGCGATGAGGGTCTTGCGGTCCTGCTTGTCGAGCTGCCGGCAATCGAGCTGCTCGATGAGATCCGGGCGAATGTCGTTGGTGCGGGTCAACGCTTCGTCGCGGCGGAACCGGTCGACCTTGCCGTGATCGCCGCTGGTAAGGATCGGCGGAACCGCGATGCCTCGCCACGTGGCCGGCTTGGTGTACTGATGGTGTTCCAGCAGTGCGTTGCCGCCCGTGTACGACTCCTCGACGATCGAATCGGGATTGCCCATGAAGCCCGGCAGCAGTCTGGTGATCGCCTCCAGCATCACGGAAACCGCCACCTCGCCGCCGTTCAGCACGTAGTCGCCGATCGAGTATTCGCGTACGTCGACGCCCTGCGCGCGGTAATACTCAGGGATTCGCGCGTCATAGCCCTCGTATCGGCCGCAGCCGAACAGCAGATGGTCGGCGTGCGAGAGCTCGGTCGCGTCGCGCTGCGTGAACAGCGGCGCCGAGGGATTCGGGAAGATGAGAACCGGCGCGGCGTTCCCGCCAGCTTCACTGGTGTCGCTCGTGGTATCGGAAACGATGGAAGTGACGGAAGCGGCTGCGTCGGTCGGATTACCTGCATGGCCCGAGTCGGCCGCATCGGTCGTATCGGCTGCTTCCGCCGAGTTGACTGCGCCGGACGGACTGACGGAGGCCGAATCATCGTCGTGCGCGTCGGAAGATACCGCGTCCGGCGCGATGACTGCGGGTGCCAGACCGAGCAGGTCATCCAGGCATTCCGCCCAAACCTCAGGTTTCATCACCATGCCGGCACCGCCGCCGGCCGGCGTATCGTCAACGGAATGATGCACGTCATGCGTCCAGTCGCGCAGGTTGTGCGCGGTGACGGTGACGAGACCCTTCTCCTGCGCCTTGCCGAACAGGCTCAGGTTCAGCACGTCAAAATACTCCGGAAACACGGACACGATATCGATCTTCATGTTCTCCAGCGTAGCGAATCCCGCAGTCCGACGGCATGAGCGTCGCGACACGCCTGGATGTGTGGCATGGTTCGTCGGCGCCGGCTGACTGGAATCGCATGATTCCGATGTCTTTTATAAATCGCGTCTGTCAGCCTTGCTACGCATCCGGGCGTGCCGCATTGTTGCCGGACTCGGCTCGGCGCCCGGCAACAACGCCGTCATGTATGACAGTGTCCGACAGCCGCAGCTGTCGGACACTGAAGGGTGACCGGGGCCGAATCACAGTCCCGGAATCAGCCCGCCGGGCGGGTCGATCGTCAGATACCCCTCTTCGAGGTCGATGTCGGGCACCAACTCGTCGACGAACGGCACCAGTGCGGTCGATTCCGTCACTTCGCCGGTGACGGTGTCCCGAACCGGCGAGACCAGGCGAATCTTCAACAGCGTCTGCGCGCTGTCGAGTACGTCCACGACCTTGCCTATGACCTGGCCGGCCGGCAGGCCGAGCCCGTTGCCCTCGGCGAGCCGCGCTTCAAGCCCGACCAGATCCTTCGGATACCAGGCGTCCTCTTCCAGCATGTCCTCGGGATCGTCAGCCTCGCCGTACAGCTCGATGCCATTCGCCGCCTCGGAGGCGTCGCGGTCATCAATGCCCTCGAACTTAACGATCCAACGGTTCTTGAATGTGCGCGCGTACTCGACGACGTATTCCTGCGAACCGTCGCGCGTGTACAGCACGGAGTCGGGAGCGAACCGATATTCCGGCTCGTCCGTGAAGATCTGCACGGTGACCTCGCCTTTGAGCCCCTGCGCGCGTCCGATACGACAGACCCTCAGCAACTCGCGCTGCTGAGGGTCGTCAGAGTGTTGTTGACGCTCCACGCTAGGGTTCACCTGCGCACATCCATGATGTCGACGCGCACTTTGTGGTCGGCAGGTGCCTGCACCACGGTGCGGATCGCATTGGCGGTGCGGCCGCTGCGGCCGATCACGCGGCCAATATCCTCCGGGTTCACGCGCACGCGAATGAGTTCGCCGCGCGCGTTCTCGTGGGACTTGACCGAAACGTCATCGGGGAAATCGACGATGTTCTTGATGAGGTGTTCCACAGCCTGCGCGAGCATGATCACTCAGCCTGCGCTTCCTCGGCGGGAGCTTCAGCTTCAGCGGCAGCTTCGGCTTCGGCCTTGGCCTTGGCGTCAGCGGCGGACTTCGCGGCCTTCAGCTTCTGGGCTTCGGCTTCCACGGCTTCGACGCGAGCTGCGGCGTCCGGGCCGGCTTCCACGGTCTTCAGCGTGCCTTCGGCGCCGTCGAGGCCCTTGAACTTCTGCCAGTCGCCGGTGATCTTCAGCAGCTTGAGCACAGGCTCGGACGGCTGAGCACCGACACCGAGCCAGTACTGTGCGCGCTCGGAGTCGATCTGGATGGTCGAAGGCTGGGTGTTCGGGTTGTAGGTGCCGATCTCCTCGATGGACTGACCGTCACGCTTGTTGCGGGAATCGGTGATGACCACGCGGTAGAAGGCGTAGAACTTCTTGCCCATACGCTTCAGACGAATCTTGGTTGCCAAAATGGCTCTCCTTGTAATACTAGGTTTGCGGATTTTCGATTGTGTGTGGGGCACCTCAACCGAGAACCCACGTGTTCCTCATGAAAGGCAGAATGAGAGGGCTCCACCCATCACGAATAACCGCTAAATTATAACGCATAGGGGTGGATACCCGACACGCTGGAGCTGGCGAGCGATCGTCGGGGTCGACGTGGCAAAAACATCGGCGCGCAAGGTGTCTGACGTGATGCTTGAAAGTCTGGTCGGCATTCACTGGCGGAGGATTCGGGGCTATCTGCATTTCGAGGGGTTGATTCGTGTTGTTCCGAATGCCTATCTGCGTTTCGAGGGGTTGGTCACAAAGTATAAGCGGCCCAAGAACCGCATGATTCCGTTGGTATTTCGCCGATCATACTTCGGATATCGCGTTTTGGCGCCCCCTTGAAACGCAGATAGATGTCCGGCGGAGCCGAAATCAACCCCTTGAAAACGAGATACGGCCACATGGGGTACCTTGGCCGGTCGCAGCGGGCGGTTTCGAGACGGATAACGGCGGGTTTGCTTGGACGCTGTCCAGCCCGAAGCTGCCATCGAGGCCTATACCAAAGAGGTCAGGGTTTCGGCGGCAGCCGCGAACTCCTCCGGCGTGGTGTAGGAGTAGCTCAGGCGCAGCGAGTTGTCCCCCTCGAAATCGTAGATGTCGCCGGGGTTGAGCAGTACGCCGTGCTCGATTGCGCGCTGGAACAGGCGCCCTGTGCGCACCGGCTCGTCGAACGTGAGCCAGACGTAAAAACCGCCGCGCGGCACGTTCCAGTGGGCACGGCCGGCGAACAGTCGCTCCAGCGTCTCCAGTGCGGCGTCCCGCCGCCGGCGTAGCTGCATGCGCAGCGAGACCATGTACTCGTCATACAGGCCGCTGGACAGGAACCGCGCGAACACCCACTGGCTCAGCGTGCTCGCCCCGTAGTCCATCTGCATCTTCACGTCGGCCAGCCGTTGCACGATGCGCTCGTCCGCCACGATCCAGCCGATGCGCAGTCCCGGCGCCAGCGCCTTCGACGCACTGCCCAGCGTAATCACCATGCCGGTCTCATCGAACGATTTGAGCGTGTGCGGCGTATCCCCGTCGAAGATGAGGTCCTGGTATGCGCAGTCCTCGATGATCGGCAACCGGTTCGCCACGCATGAGGCGATGAGCGCCCGACGGCGTGGCTCGCTCATCGTGACGCCCGTGGGATTGTGGTTGGTGGGGATTGTATACAGCACCGCGTCGTTCTCGCGCGTGGCCTTGGCCCGCGGCGGCAGTGAGGTCTGCGGGGCGGACGGTACCGCCGCCGTCATCCCCTCGGACTGCGACCCGCCGCCCATCAGCTTCCCCAGCGCATCCACGTCAAGGCCATGCTCGTCCATCGGTACGCCGGCGAGTTTCATGCCGGCCGATTGGAACACCTGCAGCGACTTGATGTAGCTCGGCGCCTCCGCATAGACCGTGGATCCGGCCGACAGCAGACTCACCGAAATCATCTGCAACGCCTGCAATGCGCCGGATGATACAAGGACCTGCCCGGGCGTGCAGCTGATGCCCCACGCCTCCATGTGCGCCGCTATCGCCTCGCGCAGCACGTCAAGGCCCTCCGGCGGCGGATACCCGAGCGAGCTTATCTCGGCCGCGGCTTCGCCGGCCACGCGCCGCCACATGTCACGGGGGAACAGCCGCGGGTCGAGCTCGCCGGTGCCGAGACGGGTTTTCGACCGGTCGAATTCGAGTCGGTTTATCGTCTGAATGGTGTCGTTGTTCGCCTTGAAGAACCCGGACGACACGTAATCCGCCCAGTCCGGCGCGCCCGGCAGCATCAGCGACCACGTGTTGCTGGCGATGCGTGTGCCGGCGCCGTGCCGGCCTTCGACGATGCCGTAGTCGGCGAGCTCTCCGATCGCGGCGATGATGGTGGACCGGTTCACGCCGAAGCGTTCGGCCAGTACCCGCTGGCTGGGCAGTCTTGATCCGATCGGCCAGTCGCCGCTTGAGATGCGGGCGCACATGAAACCGACGATCTGTTCGGTTATGGGCTCGCCGCTGCTGCGGTCCGGCTCCCAGTTGATGTCCAATGGTGTGCTGCGTGTCATGATGCCTGATTTTTGGTTGGGTGCATTGCTCTGTTCTTGGCTGGTTGCCAAGTGTAATCGAATCTGTAGAATATGGCAAAGGTGTTGGAATAAGGCGGATTTTGTATAACTTGCAATCCGCGTGAGGAAATCCAGCTGATGGCATATTGGCTGGTTTTGGTTGGGTGATGATGACCCAACCAAATGATTGTCGGGAGTGATGATGGGTCTGTATTTCCAGGGCTTGACGATGGGATTGGCGTATGTCGCGCCAATCGGCATGCAGAATCTGTTCGTGATCAATTCCGCGTTGACGCGTACGCGTCGCAACGCGTTGATTACTGCGGTGATCGTGATTTTCTTCGATATCGTGCTGTCGCTGGCGTGCTTTTTCGGCATCGGCGCGTTGATGCAGGCGCATCCGTGGCTGCAGACCGTGGTGCTTGGCCTGGGCGGCGCCGTCGTGGTGCGCATCGGTCTGGGACTGCTGCTACCGAAGAAGAAGTCGACTTCCGAGAACGGCGCTGGGGCCGGTGCTGTTGCTGCTGCGACTGCTTCGACGGCGAGTCCGGTCGCTGGTGCTGAAGCCCCTGCCAAGCGTCTCGGTCTGCGTGGACTGCTGAAGACCGTTGGCACCGCGTGCGTGGTCACGTGGTTCAACCCGCAGGCCATCATCGACGGCACATTGATGCTCGGTGCGTTTGCGGCTACGCTGAGCGCGCAGCAGGCCACCCCGTTCATCACGGGCGTTGAGACCGCTTCAGTGATGTGGTTCCTCGGCGTCACGCTCGTCGTCAACGCGCTCGCGCACAAGTTCAATCCGAAGATCATCGGAGTGCTCAACCGCGTGTGCGGCGGCATCATCGTCCTGTACGGCATCAAGCTGCTCGTGGATTTCGCGATGGCGGTGCTGTAGTCGGGCAATCCAAGCCTCGCCGCATGGACTTCTACGGGAGCCCATGCGGCATTGTTGTTTTGACGTGCCGGGGGCGGGCCGTCTCGGTCATTCTGCGTCACTGTGAGCGGGTTGCGTCACGCTGCGTGTGCCCGCACAGCGTGACGCAACCCGGAAACCCAGTGATTGCAAGGGTTTTGTGGGTGCGTCACTGTGAGTGTGCCCGCGCTCAGTGACGGTGGGCGCGCTCAGTGACGCATATCCGCTATGCTGTCCGTGCGGCATGCCGCTCAAATAGTCATTGTGGCGGTCAGCGCGAGGTGGTCGGTGTCTTCCACGACGAATGATTCGACGCCGCTGAACGCGGCGGCTCGTGCCGGCTCGGCGGCGGAGCCTGACGCGGATTCTCGCGTCGCGGCCATGATGTGGTCGAGCTCGATGCGCGGCCACGGCACCTGACTGGGGAAGGTATTGACATGTCCGCGAGCCTGTGCCAGTGCGGCGTCGCGGAATCCGGACCGCAGCAGCTCGCGGAAGCTGGCATGGTCGATATCGGCGTTGAGGTCGCCCATGAGCACCGCGATATCGACGTCGGGATATGCGGAACCACCGCCGCGTCCGGCTTTCGAGCCGGTGGCACGTTCCTCGCGGCCAGTGCCTGCGCTGACCGACTTGCGCGGCATCGGAACCAGCGCGCTCAGGGACCGGATGCCGTCCGACCATTCCCGACAGCCGCGCATCGGCGATTTGGTGTGCGCGGATGCGAATGCCACGGAGGTGCCGTCATCGGTTTGCAGCATGATGCCCGGCACGTCAGCCGCAGATATCGAGACAATGCCATGCGTGCCGCGTTTCGGCTTGGTGCGCGACCAGATGCCGTTGAAGCCGCCGTTGTCGGTCTTTTCGCGGGGCGTACCGAGCTGCCGATAGGGGAGGATCCTGCGCAGGCCGCCGCGCTCAAGACGCTTGATGAGATCCGTACTGAGTTCCTGAAGCGCGAGGACATCGATGTGTCGTTCCCGCACGGCCGCGATGATGGCGTCGGCGCTCGCCTTGCCATAGCGGCAGTTCAACGTCATCAGATGGTAGGTGTCGCCGCTCGCCTGCGGCGGGTTCGCGGTCGGCTCGGCGTCGGCGGATCGCGCGGTCTGGCGATGGTCGTCTGACGCTGTTTCATGGGATGTTCCACGCTGGTGGTGCCATCGTTCCCGCGGCATGTTCGTCCAATACGGAACCTGCATGGCAAGTATCGACACGATGCCGGCGACGGCGACGCCGCACTGCCACCACGAGCCGACCAGACCGGCCCATACCGCGATGACCAGGTACGGTATCCACAAAAAACGAATCAGCGCAATCATGTAAGGCATCGTCGGCATGTGCGCTTCCCGTCCGGCTGGCAGGAACCGCAACGCCGACCATAGCATGCACGCCGCCAGCAGTATCCACGACAACACGCCCACCGCCGAACTCCTTACCTAACATTCCAACGAGTGAATAATGGCTTTCAGTGTACCGGCAGCCGTTGCGAATTCGCGGCGAGTGGAAAGCTGCGAAGATATGGCAAATGATTTGGCGCCGGGCGGGGATGGCCGAAAACGTCCATCCCCGCCCGGCGCCAGAGAAAAACGGGCCGAATCAGCCGAGCAGACCGGAAAGGCCGCCGCCGAAGTTGGGCGGAAGCTCGCCACCGTTCGCGTCGAGCGCATCCTGCAGCCCGGCCGGAAGAGCCGGATTCTGCGGCTTCTTCATGAAGGCGGACCCGCCGGACTTGCCGGAACCGGAGCCCTTGCCGGCGAGCTTGTCGCGCAACGCCTTCTCCTCGGCCTCGCGCTTCATCGGATTGCCGGACTTCGAGCCCTTCTTCTTGCTCTTGCTCTTGCCCTTCTTGCCGCCGCCTACCGCGGGGCCTCCGAAACCGGGGATGCCGCCCATGGCCTTGTTGCTCATGCGCTTCATCATCTTCGCGGCCTGCTCGAACCGTTGCAGCAGCCCGTTGACCGCCGAGACGGTTACGCCGGAACCATAGGCGATGCGGGCGCGGCGAGAGCCGTCGATGATCTTCGGGTTGCGCCGCTCTTCGGGGGTCATCGACCGGATGATCGCTTCGGTGCGGTCGATCTCCTTCTCGTCGAACTGCTCCAGTTCCTTGCGGTGCTGCGCCATGCCGGGGATCATGCCGAGCAGCGACTTCATCGAGCCGAGCTTGCGCACCTGCTGCAGCTGGTCCATGAAGTCGTCGAGTCCGAACTCGCCTTCCGCCATCTTCTGGGCGGCCTTGCGGGCCTCCTCCTCGTCGAACTGCTTCTGCGCCTGTTCGATCAGGGTAAGGATATCGCCCATGTCGAGGATGCGCGAGGCCATGCGATCGGGGTGGAAGACCTCGAAGTCCTTGAGCCCTTCGCCGGTCGAGGCGAACAGGATCGGCTTGCCGGTCACGCTCGCCACCGACAGCGCCGCACCGCCGCGGGCGTCGCCGTCGAGCTTGGACAGCACCACGCCGGTGAAATCCACGCCCTCGTCGAACGCCTTGGCCGTCTGGACGGCGTCCTGGCCGATCATTGCGTCGATGACGAACAGGATCTCGTTGGGGTTCACGGCATCGCGGATGTCGCGGGCCTGCTGCATCAGCGCTTCGTCGACGCCCAGTCGGCCGGCGGTATCGATGATGACCGTGTCGTACAGCTTCTGCTTGGCTAGCGCGATCGAATCGCGGGCCACCTTCACCGGGTCGCCGGAGGTCTCGCCCGGCGCGGACACAGAGTCGCCCCCGTCGGACTGGACGCCCTTCTCGGGCGCGTACACCGGCACGCCGGCGTGTTCACCGACCACCTGCAGCTGGGTCACGGCGTTCGGACGCTGCAAGTCGGCGGCGACCAGCAGCGGCGTGTGGCCGGAATCCTTCAGCCAGTAGCCGAGTTTGCCGGCGAGCGTCGTCTTGCCGGCGCCCTGCAGGCCGGCCAGCATGATGATCGTCGGCGGGTTCTTGGCGAAGTTCAGCGGCCGGTCCACGCCCTGGCCGAGCACATCCGTCAGCTCCTCGTTGACGATCTTGACCACCTGCTGCGCCGGGTTGAGCGCTTCGGACACTTCGGTGCCGAGCGCACGTTCGCGGATGCGCGCGGTGAAGGAACGCACCACGTCGAGCGCCACATCGGCGTCGAGCAGCGCGCGGCGGATCTCACGGATCGTGCCGTCGATATCCGCCTCGGAAAGTTTGCCCTTGCTCTTCAGATGCTTGAACGCATTCGAGAGCCGGTCTGTCAAAGAACTAAAAGCAGCCATAATGCGAATCAGTCTAGCCGTTGCGGCGGAAAACCAGCGGGTTGCCGCCGAGGCGGCCCGCACGGCGACGGAGAGGTGCCGCGGGGCGCCGTTCGGCGGTCGCGGCTGCGCGTGGGACCGACGTGAGAGAGCGGCGGAAATGCGACAGAACCGTTGGCCTTGTGGGCGGCGGGGATTCCCGCACGCTCAGCGCGAACCGACACGCCCGGAATCGTTCGTTTCCGTTACCATGGAAGGGCAATAATTTCCGTGGATTATTGGATCGCTGAGCTGTTTTGATTATCCTTCGGACCCAACCTATACGCAGACTGCCGCGCTGACGCCGACGCAGACATGCCGTGCAATATGGAAGGCCCGCCTATGCCACACCAGAAAACCATCGAACGCAAAGCCCTGATCGTGGGCATCGTCATCAACATCCTGCAGGTGCTCGCAGGCATGGCCGTGTTCTTCATGACCGGTCTGAAGGCCATGTTCCTGGACTTCTCCTTCACCGCCATCTCCGTGCTGTCCGGCCTCGTCGCCGCATACCTGTCGTCGCGCACCGTGCGCACCACCGAGCGCTTCCCCAATGGCATGTTCGCTCTGGAACCGATATACGCCATCTGCAAGGCGATGCTGACGATGTCGCTGCTGCTCTTCTCTCTCGTCGATGTGACGCGCGTCGCCTATGACTATTTCGTGCTTGGGCAGGGCGGGCGCATCGAGACCGGGCCCGTGGTGATTTACGAGATCCTGACCGTGGCCGTCTGCCTAGGACTGTACCTGTATTACCGGCGCGAGAACCGGCGCATCCGCAATTCCAGCACGATGCTGACCGCGGAGTGCAAGAGCACGCTGGTCGACGGTTCGATGTCGTTCGGCATCGGTGTGGTGGCCGTGTTCCTGTGGTTCCTGCCGGCTGGTGGCCCTCTGGATTTCCTGCATTACACCGGTGATTTCTTCATCACCGTCGCACTGGTGCTGCTCACGATCAAGGAGCCGTTCGGCGTGCTCAAGGACGCGTTCGTGGAACTGGTCGGCGGAGTGCATGACGACGATGCGACGAACGCGTTCGTGGAGTCGGCGGCGCAGCGGCATCTGCCGCAGAACACCGATTACGAGCAGGTACTGGTGTTCAAGACCGGCATGAACTATACGGTTGATGTGTATCTGAGCGGTATCGGTCAGAGCATTGACGTGGAGGATCTGGTGGAGTGCAAGCGAGACTTGGAGAAGGAGCTGACCAAGCGGCTGCATATCGTGGATGTCGATTTCGTGTTCGATTAAGGAGCGGAACAGGATAGGATGATCATGACTGTCCCGCGATGATGCCGGGGCGTTCCTGCTCGGTATTTGATTGCATTTGCTGGCATAATGCCAGCGACAATGCTGGGCTGCTATCGGCGCTTTCACCGTCAAAATATGCTCCGATCGCATAACCGTAACCAGTTGAGCCCCGCTTTGGGGGCGGGGCTCAACATAACGGATCACACAGTGTCGGGGGAGGATTACTTCAAACTCCACGTGCTGCCTTGCGGGCCGTCCTCGATGGCGATGCCGGCGGCACCCAGCGCGTCGCGAATCGCGTCCGCCTTGGCGAAGTCGCGGGACTTGCGCGCTTCGGCGCGGGCGTTCAGCTGCTCCGTGATCAGGGCGTCCAGCACGTCATGCTCGTGGCTCTCGCCGTTGCCGTCCGCGCCTGCGGCACCGGCCCACGGCTCGGCCAGCGGATCCAGTCCCAGCGCATCCAGCATCGCCCGCACCGCGACCAGGGCGCTGCGCACCTCGGCGCGGGCCGCATCGCCGTCGGCACGGTCATCCAGCTTGCTCAGCAGCGTGTTGCCGTTGCGAATCGCGGTGAAGATCGCCGCCGTGGCGCCGGAGACGTTCACGTCGTCATTCATCGCGGAGACGAAATCGGCGGGAAGATCATCGGCGCTGACCCCGGCGATCTCGGCGCGCTCGGGCTGCTCGCCCAAAGCCACGCCGGCGCGCTCGATGAAGTTCATGATGCGTTCGTATGCGGCCTGGGCCTCGACCAGCGCTTGGTCGGACCATTCGAGCATCGAACGGTACTGCACGGAGCCGAGCGCATAGCGCACCACCCATGCGGAGTGCTCGGCCAGCACACTCGGCACGGACAGGCCGGTGCCCAGCGACTTCGACATCTTCTCGCCCTTGGCGGTCACCCACGCCGAATGCATCCAGCGTGCGGCCGACTCGTATCCGGCGGCACGCGTCTGCGCCATCTCGTTCTCGTGATGGGGGAAGCGCAGGTCCAGTCCGCCGCCGTGGATGTCGAACATGCCGTCCAGATACCGGTGGCTCATGGCCGAGCATTCGATGTGCCAGCCGGGGCGGCCCACGCCGAACGGCGTCGACCAGCGCGCGTCCTGCGGGTCGGTGGGCTTCGGCGCCTTCCACAGCGCGAAATCGCGCGGATCGTGCTTGTCGGGGGATGCGTCGGCGGGGTCGATCGGATTGTACTTGTCGTCGCCGGCCGCATCCACGGACGGGCCCATGCGGTCAGCCACGGCGGCGGCCTCGTCGGCCTCGGCGGCACCCTGCTTCTGATGGGTCAGCTCGCCGTAATGCGGCCAGCTCGCCACGTCGAAATACACGTTGCCGGTCGGCTTGCCATCCGCGTCATAAACTACGTAGCCGTGACCGTTGTCGATGATGCGGCGGATCAGGTCGATCATGTCGATCATGTGCCCGGTCGCGCGGGGCTCATACGTCGGCGGCAGCACGCCAAGCGTGTCATACGCCTGCGTGAACTCCCGCTCGTAGAAGTACGCGCGCGCCCACCACTGCTGGCCTGCCGCGGCCGCCTTGTCGAGGATTTTGTCGTCGATATCGGTCACGTTGCGCACGAACGTGACCTGATATCCCAGCCGCAGCATCCATCGCCGCACCACATCGAACGCGACGGCCGCTCGGATATGGCCGATGTGCGGGGAGCTCTGCACGGTGGCGCCGCACACGTAGATCCCCACCTGGCCGGGCTTGATCGGGGTGAAACGCGAGACCGTGTGCGAAGCCGTGTCATACAGCTTCAGGCCGGCCGCGGCGCGCGCCACGCCGGCGTTCTCGGAAGTGTTGGAATTCTGCGGTTCTGAGGCTTGTGTCATAATGTCGAGCGTATTCGCGTTATGCGACAAACCGCCAGACAAACCACCCGGCAAATGTGATTGCGCGGCCGCCCGGGCGCGGCTGGAAATACGAAAGATGAAGAAACGGTGTGCAAAGTTTACGTAGGTGATGCAACAATGGAGTTATGACGCAATCGCAAGTGCTTATCGTGCAGCACGTCCCGTGGGAGAAGCCGGGGCGCATCCTGGACAACCTGGACGACCTGAACATGTCGTCCACGGTGGTGAACATCGCCAAGGAAAAGAAGCCCGATCTGCCTGACTTCGCGCAGGTCGCCGGACTGGTGATTATGGGCGGTCCGATGGGTGCGCTGGATTATGACAAGTATCCCGGTCTCAAGGTCGAGGCGAAACTGGTCAAGGCGGCCATCAGCGTCGGCAAGCCGGTGCTGGGCGTGTGCCTCGGCCATCAGATCATCGCCACCGCGCTGGGCGGCAAACTCAGCCGTGGCGAGTCGCCGGAAATCGGGTTCGCGCCGATCAAGCGCGTTGACAAGCACAATTACTTCTCGATGTGGAACAAGCAGATCGACGTGCTGCACTGGCACAACGACGTGGTGGGGCTTCCCGCCGGCGCCCAGCTGCTGGCGCGGTCCGAGCACACCAAGGTGCAGGCGTTCCGCATCGGCTCGGCGCTGGGCATGCAGTTTCATCTCGAAGTGACGCCGACGTTGCTGGAGGAATGGCTGGATGAGTCCTCGATGGTCAAGGACCTCAAGGCGGTGGGCGGATCGAAGTCGCAGCTGCGCGAAGCGTTCGCCGAATATAATCCGCGCCTGCAGCCGTTGGCCGAGCAGGTGTTCGGCGGATTCGCCGCCCGCTGCAACACCTACGCCCAATCCCTGCGCTAGCGAACTGCGAGTTCGCCCCCGCCGCTGGCGGGGGGCGAACATGACGAGCCAGCGGGGGCGTATGGTGGTTCGGACGTTGATGCCCACCGCTGACGCTACATTGGTGAGTCATGCCGACTTATGACCTTGGACTGGAACACGTTTCACTCGCCTTCGCCACCAAAACCATCTTCACCGATGTGACGCAGGGCGTATTCGAGGGCGATCGCATCGGCATCGTCGGCCGCAACGGCGACGGCAAATCCACGCTGCTGCACCTGTTCAAAGGCACTCAGGAGCCGGATTCCGGGCGAGTCACCAAGCGCGGCGGACTGACGTTCGGCATGCTCGACCAGCGCGACCCGCTGGACGACGACGCCACCGTGCGCGCGGCCGCGCTGGAAGGCCGCGAGGATTACGAGTGGGCCGCCGACAACAAGTCGCGCGAGATCGTCGAGGCGCTGCTGGGCGGCATCAACCTCAACGCCCGCGTCGGCTCGCTGTCCGGAGGCCAGCGACGCCGCGCCGACCTGGCCCGGCTGCTGCTCAAGGATTGGGACATCCTCGCGCTCGACGAGCCCACCAACCATCTGGACGTCGTGACGATCCACTGGCTTGCCGAACATCTCAAGAACCGCTGGTCGAAAGGGCAGGGGGCGCTGCTGCTCGTCACCCACGACCGCTGGTTCCTCGACGAGGTGTGCGAGTCGATGTGGGAGGTCCACGACGGCGTGATCGACCCGTTCGAAGGCGGCTACTCCGCATACATGCTGCAGCGCGTGGAGCGCGACCGACAGGCCGATGTGCGAGAGACGAAGCGCCGCAACCTCGCGCGCAAGGAGCTCGCCTGGCTGTCGCGCGGCGCCCGCGCCCGCTCCACCAAGCAGAAGTTCCATGTCAAGGCCGCGCGGGAGCTCATCGCCGACGTGCCGCCCATGCGCAACGCCGTCGAACTCAAGCAGATGGCCACGTCGCGCCTGGGCAAGCAGGTCGTCGACCTGATCGACGTCACGCAGATCTTCGCGAAAAGCCAAGGCGAGCAGCCGGTCACGCCGACCGACGACACGGCGGCGGATCAAGCCCCCGCCTCCTCCTCTCAGATCGATATCGTCCCCTCCCTATACTCGGAGCCGCGCGTGACCGGTTCCGTCGAAGTCGCCGTCGACACGCTCGCCGACCCGCGTCTCGTGGACGCCGGCGTGCCGGAATCCATCCAGGCCGCAGCGGAAGCCAAGGCGAAGGCGGAGGCGCTCGCGGAACGTAAGGGTGTCACGGAGGAGTCGGTCGCGCCGCAGGTCACCTCCGCGGCGCAGAAGATCACCGTCGCCGGTCGCAAGATTCTCGACGACGTGACCTGGCTGATCGGCCCCGGTGACCGTTTCGGCATCGTCGGCGCGAACGGCGCCGGCAAATCCACGTTGCTCAAGCTCATCGACGGCACGCTCACGCCGACAGCCGGGCATGTCAACATCGGCAAGACCGTGAAGTTCGCGGTGCTTTCGCAGCGGCTCGACGAGCTGGAGAAACTCGGCAAATACAAGATCAAGGAAGTACTGTCCCGCTACAAGCCCAGCTATATCGTCGACGGCAAGGAAGTCACGCCCGGTCAGCTGATGGAACGGCTCGGCTTTGAATCCGCGCAGCTGATGACGCCGATCCGCGACCTGTCGGGCGGACAGAAGCGCCGCATGCAGCTGCTGCTGATCCTGCTGGATGAGCCGAACGTGCTCATCATGGACGAGCCCGGCAACGACCTCGACACCGATATGCTCGCCGTCATGGAGGATCTGCTCGACACGTGGCCGGGCACGCTGATCGTCGTCAGCCACGACCGGTACCTGCTGGAGCGCGTCACCGACCAGCAGTTCGCACTGATCGGCGGTAAGGTGCGGCATCTGCCCGGTGGCGTCGACGATTATCTCGACATGATCGAAAAAGCGAAGACCGCAGCGCCGGCAGGCGTATCGGCTTCGCAGAAGGAGCCGGCCGACTCCGGCGTCACTGCCACGGCGGACGACGCCCCCAAGCTCAGCGGCAAGGAATTCCGCGAGACCAGCAAGCGCATCTCCGCCATCGAGCGCAAGCTCGCAAAGCTGGAGGAGCAGAAGACCGCGCTCGAAGCGGATATGGCCGCTCATGATCCGAGCGACTATGAGGGGCTGAACAAGCTCAACGGGCAGCTTCAGGCCGTCTCCGACGAGTCCGGCGCCTTGGAGGCCGAATGGATGGAATTGTCCGAAAAACTGGAGTAATCGCGGCGCGCGGCGCGTGACCTTACTTCATCATCTCTTCATAGATGCGCTTGCAGTCCGGGCAGACGGGGTATTGCGACGGGTCGTGCTTCGGCACCCAGATCTTGCCGCACAGCGCGACCACGGGCCGGCCGGTGAGCTTCGATTCGGCGATGCGATCGCGCGACACATAGTGCGCGAACCGGTCGGCGTCGCCATTGTCGGAACGGTCGGTCTGCTCCTCGGTTTCCGGACGCTCCAGCACCGCCGTCCCTGTGCCCTGGTCCGGGGTGGACAGCGGCGACACCGGATCCGCGAGATCCGCGGCGATCCCTCCTGCGACGGCGGATGTCGGCTTTAGCTGTGTTGACGGTTCAGATGACATTTCGACTCCATTCCTTCATCCATGACGACATCATAGCGGCGAATGGCCGGCCTGTCTTCCACCGGCATGGATTCATGATAATGCTCGCATGCTACCGCTGCATGTCCGGCGTCTGAGCCCCGGCTCGCTCGTATACGGACTGTCCGGCGATTCGCGGTAGGCTATGCATATGACTATCGCAGTATGCCCAGGATCGTATGACCCCGTGACCGCGGGACATTTGGATGTCATTGAGCGGTGCGCCCGTTTTTTTGACGAAGTGCACGTGGTCGTGGCCGTGAACGCCGCGAAGACCCCGATGTTCCCGGCGCATACGCGAGTGGATATCATTCGTCAGGCGCTCGACCACGACGGATTCCCCGATGTCAAGGTCGCGTCCACGACCGGCCTGATCACCGACTACTGCAAGGAGATCGGTGCCACCGTCATCGTCAAGGGCCTGCGGCAGAACGGCGATTACGAGGCGGAGCTGGGCATGGCCCTGGTCAATCGCAAGCTCGCAGAGGTGGAGACGCTGTTCCTGCCGGCCGACCCGGTGCTTGAGCATATTTCCAGCTCCATCGTCAAGGACGTCGCCCGGCATGGCGGCGACGTGACCGGCATGGTGCCTGATGGCGTGGTGCCGATGCTGGACGAGGCGTTGAGCCATGAGCGTGGCGAGTGACGTCGCGACGCGAATCCCATATGATATTGTCTGGGTTTTCCGGTCGCTGATACGTGACCGGAATAAAAGTAAAGAGATGCAGCATGGATGAATCAACGAACGATGGCATCGTCAACGTCGGTGACGGCAACGACGGCGGCGCCGCCATGAATCCCGCGACCGGCACCGAGCCGGCCGCGCAGTCGACCGACGCCTACAGCGTCACGTATGCGGCCGCGGCGCGGCTGAACGATGCGCCGGAAAGCGCGGCACCTGCCAGCGTGTGGGACGAAATGTCGCACAAGCCGCAGCCGGCCGCCGCTGCGACGCACGAGAACAAGCCGGACATATCCGATTACGCGAAGCAGTCCAAGCCGACGTTCCCGATCAGTCAGCTCCCCGATTTGCGCGAGACGCTGGATCCGAAGGCCGACATGAACCCCGAGGAGGTGAAGTCCCGCGAGGAGTTCACCACCGTCTATGACATCATCGACTCGATGGAGGCGACGCTGGAGGCCGCGAAGACCAGCCTGTTCGCGCCCAGCATGGTGCGTGTGGACCGCGAGGAGTTCGCCGGTCAGCTGGACGAGCTCAAGCGGATGCTCCCGGTGCAGCTGGAGCGCGCGTCCGCGCTGATGCGCGAGGCCGAGCGGCGCTTGGAATCCGCGCAGACGCAGGCGAACGCCATCATCGCGTCGGCGCAGAGCCGTGCCGCCGACACGTTGGACGAGGCCAACAAGCAGGCGCAGATCCTCGTCGGCCAGGAGAACATCACCGACAAGGCGCGGCAGCGTGCGCGTGCGATTCTCGACAAGGCGCAGGCGCGTGCCGACCATCTGACCAATGGCGCCGACGAGTACTGCACGACGGTGATGACCGGCCTGCAGGAGCAGCTCGGCAAGCTCAGTCACGACGTGCAGGCAGGACTCAACGTGCTTGAGGAACGGCAGCGTGCGGCGGGCGAGCAGATGCCGCACCTGAACATCAACGATTATCCGGAAGCGCAGTAGGGGCGCGCCGGAGTGTAACGGAACGCGCAACAGCATGCGCGGCAGCAGCAGGGAGGAGATTTGTATGGCACGACCGGAGGATTCCGCATGGGCGGTCAGCGTGGCGCAGGTGACGTCTCGGCCGGGGCAGTCCAAGACGGTGGATGTGGTGTTTCCCGCGCCGAGCGGCATCGGCGATGAGGTCATCGGCGTGAAGGAGGGCGCGGACGTCAGCGTGCACGGCTCGTTCGACTCGATAGT
The DNA here is from genome assembly GCF_001025135.1 of Bifidobacterium bifidum ATCC 29521 = JCM 1255 = DSM 20456. NCBI lineage: Bacteria > Bacillati > Actinomycetota > Actinomycetes > Bifidobacteriales > Bifidobacteriaceae > Bifidobacterium > Bifidobacterium bifidum. The sequence continues at coordinate 423,985 of NZ_AP012323.1, forward strand.
CGACGGCCTGGTGCTGACCGCTCGCATCGAAGCGCCCGTCGCGGCCGAGTGCACACGCTGCCTCAAGCCCATCAAGCGCGATTGGGGTGTGGACGTCGTCGCGTTCTTCCCCTACGAGGAGAGCGCGAAGGCCCGCTCGCACGGCAAGCCCAAGAACGAGGACGTGGAGATCGTCGCGGGGGAGGACGAGTCCGAGGACGTGTATCCGCTGAGCCGAGACGGGGCGTTCGCCGACCTGGAGGCGCTGCTGCGTGACACGCTGGTGGAGGCGCTGCCATTGCAGCCCCTGTGCCGCGAGGACTGCCGGGGACTGTGCTCGCAGTGCGGCGTCGACCTCAACGAGCACCCGGACCATCATCATGACGTGACCGATCTGCGGTTCGCGGCTCTGGCCGGGTTGAAGGCCCAGCTGGAGGCCGAGGAGCACGGCGACAAGTAACGGTGGGCGATCGGCGTGCGGGTCTGGGAACCTGCTCGCGCGATGCCGCGACATGCCGTTGTACGGGCGATGCGTTAAGATACCGTACGCTTAAGCTCAATTGTTCGAACGAAACAGAGGAATAACAAATGGCACTGCCTAAGTACAAGACCTCGCGCGCCAACACGCACTCGCGTCGCGCGAACTGGAAGGCTACCGCCGCCCAGACCATCGCATGCCCGAACTGCGGCGCTCCGGCGCTGCCGCACATGGCTTGCCCGAGCTGCGGCTCCTACCGCGGCCGCGTGTACCGCGCAGCCATTCGCTCCGCTCACACCAAGTGATCGCAGCCGAATGCCGATAGCGAAATGAAGACCCTGCCATCGACGGGTGGCAGGGTCTTCGTATATTGTCGCATATTGCCATCCGGACACTGCGCGTATGCGTTCAGGGCGTGCGCGTGCGGCCGGATACGGTGGACAAGGAGAAAAACATGACTGAACCTGAACCGCGCGAAGAGCTGTTCTCCGCGCTGGGCGTCACCATCAGCCCGGATCTGCTGATACAGGCGCTCACCCATCGTTCGTTCTCGCACGAACACCCCGGCACATCGAACTATGAGCGGCTGGAATTCCTCGGCGACGCCGTGCTGGAACTGGTATCGACCGAGACGCTGTTCACGCTGCATCCCGACATGACCGAAGGCCAGCTGGCGAAGATGCGCGCCAAGGCCGTTTCGGAGGAGGCCCTGTCGGCGATCGCCCGGGACAAGTTGCACGTCGGACCGTTCATCCTGCTCGGGCACGGCGAGGCGGAGTCCGGCGGTGCCGAGAAAAGCTCCATTCTGTGCGACATCGTCGAATCGCTGATCGGCGCCACGTTCCTGGAGCACGGCATCGAAGGCGCGCGCAAGGTCGTGCACCGGCTCATCGACGACACGTTGGCGGAAGTGGCCACCGAAGGACCAGCCCTGGACTGGAAGACCTCGCTGACCGTGAAGGCGCACGAGCTCGGCCTGGATGAGCCGCGGTACCGCATGAGCGTGTCCGGCCCCGAATACGCGCAGGAATTCACCGCCAAGGCCACCATCGGCCCGAAAGACGACATCATCGGCAAGGGTACCGGCACCAGCAAGCGCAAGGCGCAGCTCGCCGCGGCGGAAATGGCCTGGCATGAGCTCGACCGGTACGCGCCCGCGCTCAAGGCGGCCCGCAAGAACGGCTCGTCCAAGCACCGGCGCAGCGGCTCGGCCGGCAACTGACCAACTGGTGAACGGCGATTGCGCGATGCTGTCACCTGTATGCTTAAACTGAGAAAATACGAATCACAGACGCCATAGCCACAAGCGAACGCGCATCGTGACCGTCGGCGCACGCAAGTCATGAACGCTCGCGAGGCGCGACGGGTCCAGGCATATGACCGAACGATTTGAGTTGAGAGGACATGATGGCTCTACCCACACCATTGCAGGCGTTCAGCGGCGTTCCGAAAAACACCGCATCCGCAGACAAGCAGACGATCATCGACGGTGAGAAAATGACCGGCGCGCAGGCGTTGATTCGCGCGCTGGAGGATTTGGGCGTGCAGGACGTGTTCGGCCTGCCCGGCGGCGCCATCCTGCCGGTGTTCCACGCGATCAACGACGATACGAAGTTCCGGTTTACGCTCGTACGCCACGAGCAGGCCGCCGGCCATGCCGCCGAAGGCTATGCGGTGGCGACAGGCCGCGTGGGTGTGTGCATCGTCACGTCCGGCCCGGGCGCGACGAACATGATCACCCCAATCGCCGACGCGAACATGGATTCCGTGCCGCTCGTCGTGATCACCGGTCAGGTGGGCGTGAACGCCATCGGCACCGACGCCTTCCAGGAGGCGGACATCGTTGGGGCGACCTATCCGGTCGTCAAGCACTCGTATCTTGTGACCCGCGCACAGGATATCCCCCGCGTGCTCGCCGAGGCGCACTATATCGCCCGTTCGGGCCGCCCCGGCCCGGTGGTCGTGGACCTGACCAAGACCGCGCAGACCGGCGAGATGTATTATTCGTGGCCGCAGCGCATGATTCTGCCCGGTTACAACCCCACCACGAAGGCGCACGGCCGCGTGATCTCGGATGCGGCGAAGCTGTTCGCGCAGTCGTACCGTCCCGTGCTGTACGTGGGCGGTGGCGCGGTGCGTTCCAACGCGTCCGCCGAAGTGGCCGAACTGGCCGAAGTGACCGGCGCGCCGATCGTCACCACGCTCCCGGCCCGTGGCATCGTGCCGAACTCGAACCCCAAGGCGCTTGGAATGCTCGGCATGCACGGCACCGTCGCCGCCACCGCGGCCGCGCAGCGCTGCGACCTGCTGGTCGCCATCGGCGCGCGCTTTGACGACCGTGTGACCGGCAAGCTTGACGCGTTCGCACCCGGTGCGCGGGTGATCCACATCGACATCGATCCAGCCGAAATCGGCAAGAACCGCGCTCCCGACGTGCCGATCGTCGGCGACGTGTCCACCGTGCTCAACGACCTGATTCCCGAAATCAAGCGTTCTCAGGCCATCGGCGGCAAGCCGAACCTCAAGCCGTGGTGGGACGAGCTCAACCGCCTGCGCGAGGAATATGCCATCGATTACGATCAGCCGTGCGATAAGCCGACCGATGGTTCGCTCGCGCCGCAGTGGGTCATCAAGCAGCTGTCCGACCATGCCGACCCCTCCACGATCTGGGTGTCCGACGTCGGTCAGCACCAGATGTGGTCGGCCCAGCTGATTGATTTCGAGAAGCCGCATTCGTGGATCTCCTCCGGCGGCCTCGGCACGATGGGCTTCGGCCTCCCGGCCGCCATCGGCGCTTCGGTCGGCTCCCAGCGCGACTTCAAGGGGCGCAAGCCGGTGTGGCTGATCGCGGGCGACGGCTCGTTCCAGATGACTTCCGAAGAGCTGACGACCGCGTTCCTGGATCATGCGCCGGTGAAGATCGCCATCATCAACAACTCCGTGTACGGCATGGTGCGCCAGTGGCAGACTCTGTTCTTCGGGCAGCACTACTCCCAGACCAACCTGGCTGACGGCGATTCGAAGGAAGGCGGAGAGTTCTTCGACGTGCCTGATTTCGTCAAGCTCGCCGAGGCGTACGGCTGTGTCGGCCTTCGCGCGTTCACCGAGGACGAGGCGATTGACGCGATCAACAAAGCGAACGAGATCAACGACCGTCCGGTGCTGATCGACTTCCGCGTATGGAAGGACGCCATGGTGTGGCCGATGGTGGCAGCCGGCGCGTCCAACAACGAGGTCGCGTATCGTCCGGGCACGCAGCCGCTGCTGCACAAGGGCGTCGACGATGGTGACCAGGCGTGACGGCACGGTTGCCAAGGAATAAGGAGTAAGTGATTATGGCTATGTATCCCGCTTCCCGCCTCGGTTCCGAGCGTCACACGCTGTCGGTGCTCGTCGAGAACCGTCCCGGCGTGCTGGCCCGCATCGCCGGCCTGTTCGCCCGTCGTGCGTTCAACATCAACTCGCTGTCCGTCTCGCCGACCGAGCGTCCGGACATTTCCCGCGTCACCGTGACCGCCGACGTGGAGGCCGTGCCGCTGGAGCAGATCATCAAGCAGCTCAACAAGCTGCTGCACGTGCTCAAGATTGTCGAACTCGATCCGAACACCACTGTGGAGCGTGAACTGGTGCTCATCAAGGTGGCGGCGAACGAGTCGAACCGTTCTGACGTGCTGGAGATCGTGCGCCTGTTCCGTGTGCGTGTTGTCGATGTGAACCCGGAGTCGCTGACCATCGAGGCCACCGGTGCCGAAGGCAAGATCGACGCGCTGCTGGGTCTGTTGGAGCACTACGGCGTGATCGAGCTGGTGCGTTCCGGCGCGGTCGCCGTGACGCGCGGTCCGAAGGCGCTGAGCGAAAAGGTCATCGGCTCCGAGATTAAGGGCCGCTGATGCGGTATCGGCGTGGCCGAGCATGACATTGCCGGGCGGGTTCTTTCCCGCCCGGTTTTTTTTGCGGTGATGCTCATCGGTGCAGCACATCGCGCGGATTCCCCGGAATCTTGAAGAAACGGCGTCTATCGTGAAAGCGGACATTGTGGAACATGCCGCGTGAAATATGAAATAATGGTGGGAAAGCGTTGCAGGGATCGATGCCATCGCACAGTCTGGTTCCGCACAATCAGGTTCGATACAGACCGGCACATCACCGTTCGCCATGACAGCGCAATCCAATTCATCGCAATATGAGCCACTGGAACCTTACGATACGATGACGGGCACTGCGATTGCCATCAGCGATGCCGACGAGGCCGAAGCCCTATCCGAATACCTGACGTCCCCCGACCGCCAGCATCCCGCGGTAGTGGTGACCCGTCGCTTCGGCAAGCCCCTGTTCGACGCGAAGAGCCTCGCCTCGAATCTGCATGATGTCGCCGCCGTATTCGACCTCGTCACCCCGAAAGCGACGTGGGGGCTGTCGGCAGCCCTGCCGGAAGGTGCCGCCATGACGCGCACGCAATTCGACTCGATGCAGGAGCTCGTCGAATTTATCACCGACGACGACGGCCATATCGACGAGTCCGCCGCCGACGAGGTGTTCCAGTACCTCACCCAGCTGCAGGGCGAGGCGCGGCATCTTCGCGAGGGCCTGAAGGTCTCCAACGACAGGTTGGAGAGCATGAAGCAGAAGATGATGCAGAAGCAGCGCGAGAACTCGTACAGCGACGGACGCCAGTACTACAAGTCGCCGCTGTCGCTGTTCGCCGACAAGGCGGAGGGCAAGCGGTTCGAGCGCGAGCAGATGGACATGCTGGTCCGCCGCGAATGGGCCACGCGGTTCGGTCCGGAAGAGAAGAAAAGCCATGCGCTGCCGAGGACATGGGCGTATTCCGACTGGTTCTTCGACACGCTGGCATCCACACACATCAGCGTCAGCAAGGTGGTGGCCGTGATGGTCGAGGTGCTGACCGGGCTTGACATCGAGCTCGCGGGGCGAGAGGGATTACAGTACGGTGATTTCGGTGGGGATTACCGGCTCGCCTTTCATCAGGCTTTGCGCGGTGATCGGCAGTTCGCGCAGGGCCTTGGCCCGGTATTCGTGCGCGTCGGCGATGGCGGCGTGACCCTGATAACGCGAATCGATGTCACCGTGGTCGACGTAGTCGACCAGCAGGTCTTTCCATCCCTCAGCCGGACGATACTCGGCCAGCTGGGTTTCCGATCCGGAGATCACATGTTCCGTCTCGGCCAGACCATACTCATATGAACGGTAGGCGAGCTTGCGGCCGGGAACACTGGCCTTGTCCTTCGACTTCTTCGCCACGGGCTGCATCACGCCAGCCGAATTCTCGCGCTCGGTGAGCTTGTACACCATCGCGCAGGTCGGGGCACCGGAGCCGGTGACCAGCATCGTGCCCACGCCGTACGAGTCCACCGGCGCGCTCTGCAGGGCGGCCAGCGCGTACTCGTCCAGATCGTTGGTGACGGTGATCTTCGTGTTCGTCGCGCCCAGGGCGTCCAGCTGGTTGCGCACGCGCTGCGCCATGGCGGCCAGATCGCCCGAATCGATGCGCACGCCGCCCAGCTGAGGACCGGCGACCTCCACGGCGGTCTTCACCGCCTCTTCGACGTTGTACGTGTCCACCAGAAGCGTGGTGTTGCGGCCAAGCGCCTCGACCTGCGAGGCGAAGGCGCTGCGCTCGTCATCATGTACGAGCGTGAAGCAGTGCGCGGCGGTGCCGATGGCCTTCAGTCCATACAGCTGCGCCGCAAGCAGGTTCGCTGTGCCCTGGAAACCGCCGATGACCGCGGCTCGTGCGGCTGCCACCGCGGCCCACTCGTTGGTGCGGCGCCCGCCCATGTCCATGCAGGGGCGGTCCTTCGCTGCGCTCACCATGCGCGAGGCGGCGGATGCGACCGCCGAATCATAGTTCAGCACGCTCAGCACCAGCGTCTCCAGCAGCGTGCACTCGCCGAACGTGCCCTCGACCTGCAGAATCGGCGAATTCGGGAAGAACATCTCGCCCTCGCGGTAACCCTTGATCGAACCGGAGAAATGCAGGTTCTCCAGCCACGAAATCGTCTCCTTGCTAACCACCTTGCGGTCGGACAGGAAACGCAGGTCCTCGTCGCTGAGGAGGAACCGACTCAGCTCATCCAGAATGCGGCCGATGCCCGCCACGACGCCGTAACGGCGGCCTTCGGGCAGGTGGCGCGTATACACCTCGAACACGCATTTGCGGTTCGCCGTGCCATCCTTCAGGCTGGCGTCCAGCATCGTGTACTCATACATATCCGTCATCAGTGCCGGTGAATAATCGACCATGACCGCCCTCCCGCAAGACAAGAATCGTGTGTTATTCAAAACCCTAGTGTCGCGCGGCGACTCGCGCAAGAGCCATTCGGCGTGACGGCGGTCACGATGGCTGCCGCAGCGGCGGCGGGAGACGTGCCGCGCTGCGGGCACGTTCGCCGCATGGTGCTACGTTGAAGGCATGGCTGAAATCAAAGACATGTTGGACAAGGCAATGGTGATTCGCGCGGACGGCCGCGTAGTGGACGAACTGCGCCCGGTGCGCATCACGCGGCACTTCACGGACGTGCCCGAAGGATCGGTACTCATCGAATGCGGCAACACGCGCGTGATGTGCACGGCGACGTTCACGCCGTCGGTGCCGCGCTGGCGCAAGGATTCCGGACTCGGCTGGGTGACCGCCGAATATTCGATGCTGCCGCGAGCCACCGCCGAGCGCACCGACCGCGAGTCAGTGCGCGGCAAGGTCGGCGGCCGCACCCATGAGATCAGCCGTCTGATCGGCCGCTGCCTGCGCGGCGTCGTCGACATGAAGGCGCTTGGCGAGAACCAGATCCAGATCGACTGCGATGTGCTGCAGGCTGATGGCGGCACCCGCACCGCCTCGATCACCGGCGCGTATGTGGCGCTGGTCGACGCGATGCGCTGGGCTGAGCAGAAGCGCCACATTCGTTCGGCCGACCGCGTGCTCAAAGACGCCGTTTCCGCGGTGTCGGTCGGCGTTATCAACGGCACGCCGATGCTTGACCTGCCCTACATCGAGGACAGTCAGGCGATGACCGACATGAACGTGGCGATGACCGGATCCGGTGACTTCATCGAGATCCAGGGCACCGCCGAACACCGCCCGTTCAACCGCGCCGAACTCAACACATTGCTCGACCTCGCCGAAAAGGGCAACAAGGAGCTTCAGGCCGCCCAGCGTGCCGCCCTCTCGCTCGATTGAAACGAGTCGGGCACGCCGCCGGCGGGCGATCGGCCTCACCCCGTCATGCACAACCATAGGTAAGGAATAAAGGACCCCCATGAAACTCGTCGTCGCTACGCACAACGAAGGCAAACTCGTTGAAATCCGCCGCATTCTCGAAGAGGATCTGGGCGCGGACGCCGCTCAGGTGGAGCTTGTCTCCGCCGGCAGCCTCGGCCTGCCCGACCCGGTCGAGACGGGCGTCACCTTCCAGGAGAACGCACTGCTCAAAGCGCGGTTTGTGGCCGGTCTCACCGGCCTGCCGGCCATCGCCGACGACTCCGGACTGATTGTGGACGTGATGGGCAACGCGCCTGGCATCCTGTCCGCGCGCTGGGCGGGGGAGCATGGCAATGATCCGGCGAACAACGCGTTGCTACTCGCCCAGCTCTCCGACATCCCGGACGCGGCGCGCACGGCCCGTTTCCGCTGCGCCGCCGCACTGGCCGTGCCGGATTCCGCGGCCCCTGTGGCGGGCGGGAGGCACGCCATCGTCTCCGAAACCGTCGAAATCGGCGAAATGCCGGGGCGCATCCTGCGCGCGGCGCGCGGCGAGCATGGTTTCGGCTACGACCCGCTGTTCGTGCCGGACGACCAGCCGGAGCGGGCCGCTGCGGACCATCCGCTGACCAGCGCGGAGATGGACGCGGCGGAAAAGAACGCGATTTCGCACCGCGGCAAAGCCATCAGGGCTCTCGTGCCGGCGGTCGAGGCGCTGTTGCGGTAGAATCACGCTCTCAAAACTCGCAGATACAAAAACGGGTTTTTGCGGTTTTCCGCTATTTTCCGCCGTTTCCGCGAAATCGGTGAAATCGTATCTGCGAGTTTTGAGAGCGCATGTTCGGCACTCACGCGGGAATCACGAAATTCACGATGGTCATCAGCACGATTGAGATGACCGCGGTGACGGACAGCGTGAACCCGGCGAGCTTCGCGTTACCGAGTACGCGGTCGGTGAACAGTGTCGAGAACACGGCCGTGGGCGCGAGCGACAGCATCACCGCCGTCTTTCGCACGGACGCATCGAACGGCAGAAGGAACCAGCAAGCGGCCGCGAACAGCACGCCGAGCGGCAAGCGCCAACCGAGCACCCGCAGCACGCTGCCGACATCCTTGCCGGTGCGCGGCAAATCCATCAGCATGCCCACCATGAACACCGAGCAGAACGAGTTCGCATCCGCCACCGGCTGCAGCAGCGTCGGCACGAACGCCGGGATGTGAATGCTGAAGAGCATGACCACGATCATCAGCAGATACACGTTGAACGGCACCGAAGTAAGGAATCCCTTGAGGATCTGCTTGGCCTTCGCGCGGCGGGCGAGCCTGCGGGCGTCTTTGTCCCGTGGCTTCGAATAGGGAAGTGTCGGCGCGGCTCCCGCATGCTGTTCGGTGAGCGGCCGGTCCATGTCGATGTGCAGCAGCGACGTCGTCATCACGTTTGAGCCGGCGGTCACGATCACGGAATTGCCGATGTCGAACATCGAGGCGGTGACCAGCGCCGAAGGCCCCATGAACGTCTGGATTACGGGGAAGCAGAAATTGCCGATGTTGAATCCGGAGCAGTTGAGCATCAGGAACGCGCGGTCCGCGACGGGCTTGTGCCGGGTCGCCGCATACACCAGCAGCAGCGGCAGCAGGCCGAAGACGATGGCGAACACCGAGATCAGCAGCATGCTCAGATGATGCGGGTTCGTGGCGAACGAGACGATGATGGAGGCGGGAAGCGTGAAATCGAACACCACCACCTGCATGACGCGATAGTCGCGTGGCTTGAACAGTCCCGCCCGCTTGACCAGATACGCAGCGACGATGATGAGCAGAAACGCTATGGGTTTCAGTATCGCGGTCATGCTTCTCTATTCCCTGTGGCGATTGCGGAGGTATGGTTCCGCGTGCGCGAGAAGGGACTTGAACCCTCACGTCAAAGACACAGGAACCTAAATCCTGCGCGTCTACCGATTTCGCCACTCGCGCGTGCCACCCGTCGAAACGGCTGGATATACAAAACCCTAGGCGCGGAGCCTAGGGGTATGGAGCCACTTGACAGAATCGAACTGTCGACCTGCTCATTACGAGTGAGCCGCTCTACCGACTGAGCTAAAGTGGCATGCTGCCGATTCGTTGATGAACCTGCGCACAAGAATGAGACTTTACTGTATGCCGTGGATTTATGCAAGTTCGGCTGGCATGTCGTGCGCGGGCATGTCGTGTCGGTCACGGTTGTTCATCTTGGGTATTTTTTGTTTGTTTCTGTCCGCTTTTGTGAGTATCTTGGTAAGCGAAGTAACCGGTGTGGCCCGCCAGCATTGGAGAGCCGACTCCGGCGTACAGTGATGATGAAAGGACCAATACCATGGCCATCAATCCGCCAGTTGACGCCACCAAGACCCCCGAGTGGGCCGCGCTGCAGAAGCACTATGACGAGCTGCAGGCCGAGGGCGTCAGCCTCAAGCAGTGGTTCGCCGATGACGCCGAGCGCGTCGACAAGCTGTCGTTCGACGCCGGCGACCTGCACTTCGACCTGTCCAAGAACCTGATCAAGCCGGAGACCCTCCAGCTGTTCGCCGACCTCGCCAAGGCCGTCAAGCTCGACGAGCGCACCAAGGCGATGTACACCGGCGTGCACATCAACAACACCGAGGACCGCGCCGTGCTGCACACCGTGCTGCGCCGCCCGGTCGAGGACGAGGGCAAGTACATCGTCGACGGTCAGGACACCGTCAAGGACGTGCGCGAGGTGCTTGACCGCATCTACGCCTTCGCCGACGAAGTGCGTTCCGGCAAGTGGACCGGCGTGACCGGCAAGAAGATCGAGACCGTCGTCAACATCGGCATCGGCGGCTCCGACCTGGGCCCCGTCATGGTGTACGAGGCGCTCAAGCCCTACGCGGACGCCGGCATCTCCGCCCGTTACATCTCCAACATCGACCCGAACGACCTGGCCGAGAAGACCAAGGGCCTCGACCCGGAGACCACCCTGTTCATCATCGTCTCCAAGACCTTCACCACGCTGGAGACCCTGACCAACGCCCGTGAGGCCCGCACCTGGCTGCTCGAGGAGCTCAAGGCCAAGGGTGCCATCGACGGTTCCGACGAGAAGAACGCCGAAGCCATCAAGAAGCACTTCGTCGCCGTCTCCACCAACCTGGAGAAGGTCGCCGAGTTCGGCATCGACCCGAACAACGCCTTCGGCTTCTGGAACTGGGTCGGCGGCCGTTACTCCGTCGACTCCGCCGTCGGCACCTCCCTGGCCGTGGTCTTCGGACCTGCCCGCTTCGAGGAGTTCCTGCACGGCTTCCACGAGATCGACGAATACTTCGCCAACACCCCGTTCGAGAAGAACGTCGTCGTGCTGCTCGGCATGCTGAACGTGTGGTACCGCAACTTCTTCAAGGTCGCCTCCCACGCCGTGCTGCCGTACGACCAGTACCTGCACCGCTTCCCGGCCTACCTGCAACAGCTGACCATGGAATCCAACGGCAAGTCCGTGCGCTGGGACGGCACCCCCGTCACCTCCGAGACCGGCGAAATCTTCTGGGGCGAGCCCGGCACCAACGGCCAGCACGCCTTCTACCAGCTGATCCACCAGGGCACCCAGCTCATCCCGGCCGACTTCATCGCGTTCGTGAACACCCCGAACCCGACCAAGGACGGCGACCAGGACGTGCATGAGCTGTTCCTCGGCAACTACTTCGCGCAGACCAAGGCGCTGGCATTCGGCAAGACCGCTGACGAGGTCCGCGCCGAAGGCACCCCGGAAGAGATCGTTCCGGCCCGCGTGTTCTCCGGCAACCGCCCGACCACCTCGATCTTCGGTGTGGCTCTGACCCCGTTCGCGCTTGGCGAGCTCATCGCCCTGTACGAGCACATCACCTTCGTTGAGGGTACCGTGTGGGGCCTCGACTCCTACGACCAGTGGGGCGTCGAGCTCGGCAAGCAGCTCGCCAAGCAGATCACCCCGGCCATCTCTCAGGACGACGACGCCCTCGCCGCCCAGGACGCCTCCACCCAGTCCCTGATCAAGTTCTACCGCGCCAACCGCGAGTTCTGATCTCCGCTCCTGCGTCGCTTCAATCAGAACTCGCGGTTGGCGCGCCGCGCTGTGTTGTTTGATGGTCGGTCTGGCGACCGTCCATGTCGCGAGTTCTGATTCGTCGGTTCGGCTCTAGCAGCTGACCACATGAATACATGTGCCCCGGCCTCTTCGGATGCCGGGGCACATTGCTATATATTCCGTGCGACGTTATATCTATGACCTGTGAACTGGGGTGGTGTTCCGGGTCAATGAGATCAGCCGTGGGAAACCGCTTCATTGCAGTGTTCCTTGCATTTTCATGCGCACTCTTTGGGGTAATCGATACATTTTCATGAGGACCTTGTATTTGGGGTGTCGGGATATCTGTGATTGACCCCCCCCAGTCTCGCTTCGCTCGACAGTCCCCGGGCTTAACATCGTGGGATTGGCCTAGCGGGGTTGTGTTGTGGCTGATAAGATGGCGTCGATTATGTCGGATTGGGATTCGGGCAATGGGAGATGGTGGTGATGAAGGCGCAGAAGAGTTGGGATACGCCGGTCGCCGATGAGACCCGCGATGTGAGCGATGCCTCCGAGGACATTCACGGCATCACCGATGACATCACCGACGACGCCGAATCCGCCGAGGTCGATGCCGAGGCCGTCACACTGCTGCGCAAACGGCACCGCCGGATGACGCTGCTGGTCGTCGTGGTCATCGTCGCATCGCTGGTGAGTGGATTCTGCTGGCGGCGCAGCCTCCAGACCGGCTCCCCTGTCAACTGTTCGCACCAGACCGGAGTCGCGGACGAGAAGGACTACTGTTATGGCGGGTTCAAGCCGTTGCAGCCGTCCGGCCCTCAGCTGGGCCGATCCCAGGCCGGCCCGTATTTCGCAAAGGCGGTGAAAGGCACGGCCGCGGCATACGACGCCGTGCGCCTCGCCGCGGTCGGCGGCGACAAGGATGCGGTGAACAAGTCCGCCGCCAAGGCCCGTGACCTCTCGCAACAGGCGGCGGAGACCCTCGCCGCCCGCACCTGGCCGAAATCACTGACCAAGCAGATCCGCATGGTCATCATCGAATATCAGGAGCGCGCGGCGATCTATACCAACCTCGCCGGCAACCGCAACGGCGAGGCGATCGACTGGATGGTGTTCGGCGAATTCAGGCCATCCGGAGCGCAGCAGGTAATCCGCAGCGCGCTGAAACTGCCCGACGAGCCGGAGACGGCCGTCCCGTTCGACATACGGGACATTGCCGACGGCGGAGCCTGCAAGGGACTGGAGACCACCAAGGACGGCGGTCAGCAGGAAGTCGACCGGCACTGTTTCACCGTCACCGTGACCGACCAGGTCCCGGCCGAGATAACGGGGCTGTCCATCAAATTCAATCTTCTGAGCGAAGACGGCACCATCCGCGAGACCGGCGTGAGGGCCAGCTCCGACATCCAGTTCGATGACGATGGCGACATCATCGAGCACGGCGGCATCCATAAGGGGGACACGGTGAAGCTCACCATGGAAATCGACCCGAAACTGCTGCGCGGCGGCGACCGTTTCGTGCCGTCGGCATGGTATGTGGAGGACAAGGCGGGGGAGCAGCACCTCGCATCGTTCACTGCGGTCCAATCAGGCGGCTATGACGTGCTGAACGCGTTCAAGGTCAGGTGACGGCAATGTCAGAACATGATTTCGACGGCGACGATGACATCTTCAGCAAGTCCGGCCGGTTCGGCGGGAACGCCGAGAAACGCAAGGACCCCGCCAAACCAGGCGGCTTCGGGAAATCCGGCAATGCGGGGAAGCCCAAGGACTCCACCGCATCTTCGGCCGGCGAAGGCGACGCGGAGGCGATGCGCCATCTGGAGCACGAGTTCGCCGCGATCGACCGCGAATCGCATCGCACGGTGGCCGTCGTGTTCGCGGCCATCGCGGCCGTGGTGGCGTTGATCTTCTTCGGGCTCCAGATCCGCGACAAAACCACGCTGCTGATATTCCATGACAACCCGCCGATCGGCTACCTGCCGGTCAGTGAATATTCGCTGCGACAGCCGTCCACAGGCAAGCCGATCAGCTCGGCGCGCACATGGCATTACCCCAGCCAGTACACGATTCTCAGCGACGACGCCACCAGCAGCGGCGTCAAGCGCGGCGCACGGTGCCGTATCGACAAGAGGGATTGCGATCATGCGCTGGTCACGTCCCGCGGCGTCCAGCCGGGCGACAGCTGGGGCGACTTCGTGAAGCGATACGGCGACGTGACCGCGTACGAGATAACGGTCGACGACAACGAGAGTGGCCGGGACGATTCGTACATGTCCGATGAGGACCAGGCCGCGGCGTCCGACCTGCGCGAGCAACACGGGATTACCATAGACGATTTCGACCGTGACTATATACAGACCGGCAAGGTCGACCTGTCCCGGAACCGGCTGACCGTCAGGTTCCGGGCGGTGCTCTACGACACGACCGTGCTGTACACCGAGGCCGACCAGTGGGGAGGCTATCTCGACTCCACCCAGGAACGGCATTGGCGTATCGGTGGCCGGTACGGCACGATGTTGGCGCCGAACCGGCAGAGCTTCAACCTGGAATTCGAGTTCGCCAACAGCGCGACATGGGAAGGGCTGGGCGATGGTGACCTGATCAGCATCTCCAGTTCACTGTACAACTAGCGAGGTTATGCATGGCAAGGTTACACGACAGTCGGCACGGTTCCGATGCGGACGGCATCGATGACGACGATATGCCGCTCACCCATGAGCAGGCCGTCGTCGAAGCCGACGCCGAACTCCGGCGTATGACTTACCACCCGGTGCGCAAGGCGGTGGGCATCGTCGTGGCGATGGGCGTCGCCATAGGCGCGTCGCTGGGTGTCGGGTATATGTTCGGCGGCGATCCGGGCGGCATCGTGACCGCGATCACGGGCGTGGTGTGCCCGCAGGACGCCAAATACGCCCTGGACGGCGACGCGCCGTTTGTCAACACGTCCGACACCTCGGAGCATCCCGCCAAGGGGGCCAGGCTCAGCGAGAAGGACGCGGGGCAGTACTATCTGGAAGCCGTCAAGCCGTCGATCCAGCCGTTGCGCGACGCGATGAACACCTTGTACGGCGGTGATCTGAAGGCCACGAGGGCCGCCGCGGGAAAGGCCGCCACCGTGCTGCGCGCCACCGCCAAGGCGCTGCGGTCACGCACCTGGCCCGATGAGGTCGCCAATGCGGCGGCCGTCGTCGCCAACGAATACGACGCCAAGGCCCGGCAGGCCTCGTATGTCGCCGACTCGGTCACGCCGTCCGCCAGCGACGAGCTGATCTCGCTCGATGCCTACGGCGTCAGCGAAGCGGATGTCTACCTGCGCGGCAAGCTCGGGCTGCCCGCCGCCGAGGCGCCGTCCGCGCCGCTGGAGATCACGGGCATCGAGGACCGGGGCATCCAGCAGGGGGCGGATGCCGGCGGGTCGACCGTGGACACCGGAAAGCGCATCATCGCCGTGACCGTGCGCAGCCACGTGCCCGGCACGCTCAGCGGGCTGAACCTGACGTTCGATCTCAAGAAGGGCAAGACGACGCTCGGACGCATCAGCGGAATCATGGACGACATCGCGCTCGCCGAAGGGCAATCCATCGTGGTTCCGGTCCCCGTCGATATCGGCGGGGACGACGGCGGGATTGCCGGCGCCACCATGAGCTGGGACAGCTGGTCGTTGACCGATTGGCGCGGAGAAAGCCATATTGCGGCGGCCAGCGACGACTTCGCCGAATACGCCCCGGACAAGGTGATGGGTACGTTCACATTGCGGTAGACGCCGGGGCCAGAAGCCCGCGAGCGAATTTGTGGTGAAGGATACAGGCTCCACAACATGGCGGACTCGTCCGCTATGACAGGAACACAGGAATCGCCGGTCCATGACTCATTCTCGTCATGCCGGGGATTCAAATAGCCGATGAAGGAGCAGGAAGGTTCCTATGCAATTCAAGAAACTCATCGCCGGCGTCGCGGCGGTTGCGGCTGCCTTGGGCGGCATGGCCTTGGGGACCATGACGGTCAATGCCGATACCGATACGCTCACAGTGCCCGAAACGGCCACGCCGTCAACCATTACCCTGAACAAGGCCGATGATGCCGATACATCGAAAAGCACGTATACGGCATATCGTATCGCCGCGTACATCGACCCGGTCGCGAATGCCGACGGGCAAGCTGACTTCCTTTGGCCTGAAGGCCGTGGACAGCGACAAGTGGGACGGCAACATTCGCGAGGCCATCGCCGTGGCCGGCAAGGATGGGCAGAAGCTCGTCCTGCTGTACAACGCCGTCGTCGCCAAAGCCGCCGTCGACGATCAGGTGACGAACTCCGCGACCGCCAATTACAATGGCGGCGCCGATTCCGAGGCCGCCACCACGGTCGTCAAGCTGGGATTCTTCACCATGAAGAAGATCGACAAGCAGCACAACGGCATCGGCGGCGCCCTGTTCTCTGTCAGCGACAGCGGCGGCAACGCCGTCGTCTTCGAGAAGGGCTCCGCTAACGGCAGCTGGGTCCGTGCCGCCGACCAGAGCGTCAAGGTGGACAACGTGACCTACTTCACGAGTATTCCGACCAACGCAGGCGGGCTTTCCCACTGGCGAGCCACGCGGCTGATCATTCGCGGCGGGCAGATTCATGACGCGGATTCATGACGGTCACGTTTAATCCACGGCGGTGATTTGCTCGGCATCCCATTTGACGCCGAGGACCTCGGGCGTGGTGATGACTGTTTCGATGCTGCTTTCGATGTCGATGTTGCTGCTCATGTGGGTGGCGACGACGGTGGTGATGACCACCAGATCATCGGGAAGATCCGAAGCCGCGATGGACTGGACGATGAAACCGGGCTGATGCAGGGCGTTGAACACCAGCGCGCGGATGGCCTGCTCGTCCTTACGCAGGCATTTGACCTCAAGGGTGTAACGGATGCCCTCGGCCTCATGCGATTGCGCGGTGCGCCGGGCGTCGATGGCCGCGCCGATCGGCCGGAGCATCATGTTGGCGAGCATGATGGCGGTGGCCCCGATTGCGGCGGCCGCTTCCATGCCGGAGCCGCACAACGTGCCGACCGCCGCCGACGCCCATAGCGTGGCCGCGGTGTTGAGCCCGGACACGGACACACCCTGCTTGAGGATTACGCCCGCGCCGAGGAAGCCGATGCCGGACGCCACCTGCGCGGCCACGCGCGTGGGTCTCCGGTGCCGGCCGCGAGCGTATAGACGCCAACAGTGGTGAACAGGCAGGAACCCAACGACACCAGCGCGTTCGTGCGGATGCCCGCGCTGCGTGCGCGCAGCTGCCGTTCCAATCCGATGAGCGCGCCGAGCCCGATGCTGAGCAGGATGCGCAGGGTTATGGCGAACACCTGTGATGTGACGATTGCGGTCCAGACTGTCATGATCAGTTCCTTCGTTTGAATGGATGCGGGAGACGGTGGTGGTACGGGGAGAGGATGATAACGCGGGGGTGCCCGCCCGGCGCTCCTGCGGATTCCATCGGTTCCGCAGGAGCGCCGGGCGGTCAGAAGTCACAGCAGCGGCTGCTGACGGTGCAGATACAGGGTTCTGACGGCAAGTACCGTCACGGCATAACCGGCGATGACGATGGCGAGCAGCGCGAACAGCGACACCGGAGGTACGTGGAAACCCATCCATGCGCCGACCGGCGTGAACGGCAGCGCCGTGGCGATAGTCAGCGCCGCGAGCGACGTGCAGACCAGCGGCACCGACGCGCGGCTCCCGATGAACGGGACGCGTTCGGTGCGCAGCATGTGCAGTGCCGTGATCTGGGTCCACATCGACACGACGAACCATCCCGTCTGGAACGCGGCGACGAACAGCAGACGCGACCCATCCCCGTGCAGCTCCGGGAACCTCCCGCCTGCGACGGCCGGGCAGAGCAGGGTGAGCAACACGGTGAAGGTGACCATATCGAACAGCGAGCTCACCGGCCCGAAGCGACTCATGAACCGGGCGATAGACGCCGTGTCCCACCGGGCGGGGGAGCGCAGGACATCGCCGTCGACGCGGTCCCATGGGATCGCGAGACAGGCCAGGTCGTATATGAGGTTCAGCAGCACCATCTGCACGGGTGCCATGGGCACGAACGGCAGGAACGCGCCGGCGATCATCACCGAGATGATATTGCCGAAATTCGAGCTCAGCGCCAGCTTGATGTACTTCATCATGTTGACGCAGGTGCGCCTGCTTTGCGTGATGCCGCGCAGCAGCACGTCGAGGTTCTTGTGCGTGAGCATGACATCCGCCGACTGTCGGACGGCCTCGGAGCCGGTGCTGGCGCTGATGGCGATTTCGCTGGCGTGCATGGCCGGCAGGTCGTTGACGCCGTCGCCCATGTATCCCACGCAATGCCCCTCGCGGCGCAGCAGTGAGACGATACGCGCCTTATGCTCGGGAGTGAGCTTGGCGAACACGTTCACGCGGCGCAGTTCGGTGCCGAGCGCGGTGTCCGTCATGTCGTCCAGCGTTCGGCCGGTGACCACCCGTCGAGCATTGATGCCGACTTTCCGGGCGACGGTACGGGCCACTTGTGGCTCGTCGCCGGTGAGCATGGTCACGGTGATGCCGGCATTGTGCATGTGGGCGATCGTGTCGGCGGCATCGGGCTTGGGCAGGTCCAGGAAAGTGAGGTAGCCCAGCAGGGTGAGCGCGCGGTCGTCCTGCACTGTGGTCTGGTCTGTCACAGAGCGCTGCGCCACGAGCAGGACGCGGTATCCGTGCGTCGCCTTGTCGGCCATCAGCCGCTCATATGTTCCGCGCAGTCGATCGGTCAGCGGCTCTGCGGTTCCATTGCGCATGACGGTGTCGCAGCGGGGCAGCATTTCGGAGACGGCGCCCTTGACGACCATGATGCGGCTGACGTTCCCGGACGTTCCGGCGCCGGCGCCGCTGGTCTCACTGATATCGCTGCCACCTGTGTGCTCGCGGTCCGCGCGGTGATGGCTCTTCGCGACGATGACGGTCGCCCGGCGTCGTATCGGATCGAAAGGCGTGCCTCCCTCGACCTGTACGTCGCCGGTATCGTTTGCCGAGTCACCTTCGGCTGCGACGATGGCGTCATCCCACGGATTGCTCGTCGTGTGGGGAATCAGTGTGGTCAGCCATGCCGCATGCAGCACGTAGGACGAGTTCAACCCGCTCATGCTCTGCGCCCGGTCGAGCTTGATGACGCCGCTGGTAAGTGTGCCGGTCTTGTCGACGCACAGCACGTCCATGCCGCCCAGCGTCTCGATGGCGTCGAGCCGCCTGACGATGGCCTTGCCGGAGGCCATCGTCCGCGCGCCCCGGGACAGGCAGACGGTGACGATCAGCGGCAGCATCTCCGGCGTGAGCCCCACCGCCACGGATACGCCGAACAGCAGGGCCTGCAGCCAGTCGCCGCCCGCGATGCCGGTGACCAGCATGGACACGGGCACGGTGACCGCCGTGAACGCCATCAGCATCCAGGACGTGGAGTTCATGCCGCGCTCGAAGCGCGTGCGCGGCCGCTGCCATTGGAACGCGCGTGACAGTCCGCCGAACAGTGCGCTGCGGCCTGTGGCGATGACGACTGCCAACGCGGAACCCGAAATCACCGTCGTGCCCATGAACACCAGGCACGCCGCGTCCGTCAACGCGGTGTCCCTGTCGCCGGCGGCGAGCAGGGCGGCAGCATCCTTGCGCACGGGCATGCTTTCGCCAGTGAGCGCCCCCGTGCGATGCGCAGGTCTCGGCTCTCCAGCAGCTTGCAGTCGGCCGGGACGGTGTCTCCGACGGACAACGTCACGATGTCGCCCACGACAAGCTCTTCGGACGGAATCTGCCGCTCGCCGGCACCGACCCGCCGCACCGTCGCCGTGGTACTCACCATGGTGGCCAGCGCCGTCGCAGCATGCGAGCTTCGGGAGTCGTGCACGTATCGGATCAGACCGGACACCACCATGAGCAGGATGATGCCCGCGGTCACCGGCGTGCCGGTATGGTGTTGCCGCCGTAAGCCCGACGCGCCTGGCGAACCTCGTCGGGTTCCAAGCCGGATTCGTGCGCATACACCAAGGCGAGCGTGGCCTCTGGCGTGGCATGGGCGGCGAAATTCAGTCGCTGGGTGATGCTGGCGTGGCGCTCGCCGCGCCAGCGTATCAGCCGTAGCGTGTTCATGATTCCTCCTTGGCGATTCGGGGCGGTCCGTTCCGCTGTCGGGTTGATCGTTGTTTCCATTGTGGCGGTTGGCTGAGGCGGGTCAACTCAGTCCGTTTCGCTGGCTTCCTCGGCCGCTCGGGTGGCGTTTGCCGGGTTGGCGGCGTCGACGGTGATGATGTCGTCATCGGCGTCGTAGTCGAACAGTTCTCCGTATCGACCCCACGTCATGGCGATGTTGAACTGGCGCTCCGCCTCCGCGTCCGTATGACGGGCCCTCAGCAGGTCGACGATGAGCTCGCCGCGCAGGCGGCCGTGTTCGCTGTGACGGACCGCTCGGTCGATGATGCGCACCAGCGGTGCCTTGTCTTGCAGCATGGCGGCGAACATCGTCTTGCTTGTCAGAATGTCCGCCTGCCTCCACTGGCGTCCGAGCTCGGTCAATGTCACGTGTCCGTTCTCGACGGTCAGTAATCCCAGCATGGTTCCGGCGTCGATCAGCGGGAACAGGTCGTCCACCTCGAATGACAGCTCGGCGGCCAGATCGGCCAGGTCGATGCCCTGCGCGTGATCGTATACGATCTCCACCAGTCCGGCCAGGCCTCCCGGCGTAGCGTTGGGCAGCATGTCGGAGGATGCCTGATGGTCGGCGTCGCTCGCCCGGGCCGGGGCCTGATCCGCTGCCGCGGTCTGGTTCGCCGCGCCATCTGACGTGCCATGCGCGACGCCGTCCCCGGCGGCCGTGCGCTCGTCGGCGGTATCCGCCGGCCCGCCATCACGACTCTGCCCGGTCAGGATCGCATACAGGGTGTCGACCATAGCCTCGAACTGGGCGGAATGACGGTCGCGGGGCCTCGGCAGGGTGACGGGCATGTCGGCGATGAGATGACCGGGATGCGAGCCGAGCACCACGACACGATCCGCCATCTGCACGGCCTCCTCGATGTTGTGCGTCACGATGAGCACCGACTTGATGGAACGCTGATTGCCGCTCCACATCTTGAGCACCTCGTTGCGCAGGTTCTCGGCCGTCAGCACATCCAATGCGGAGAACGGCTCGTCCATGAACAGCGCATCGGGCTGCACCACCAGGGCCCGTGCGATGCCCACGCGCTGGCGCATGCCGCCGGAGAGCTCCTTCGGGTACGCGTTCTCGAATCCGTCCAGTCCGATGGCGTCGATGGCCTGCAGTGCAGCGCGACGGCGCTCCTCGCGCGGCACGCCGCGGGCCTCCAGCCCCAGTTCCACATTCGCTTGCACCGTGAGCCACGGCATCAGCGCGAAGGTCTGGAACACGAGTCCCACTCCGGGATTAGGGCCGGTGATGTCGGTGCCGCGGTAGGTGACGGTACCGCTCGACGCGGGTACCAGGCCCGCCAGGATGCGCAGGAACGTGGATTTTCCGGCGCCGGACCGGCCCAGGATCGCCACGATCTCGCCCTCATGCAGGGTGAAGGAGATGTCGCGCAGCACGGTCAGCTCTTTACCGCGCTCGGCACGGTAGGTCTTGCCCACGTGCCGCGCCTCGATGATCGCGGTGCCGGCGGCGTTCGTCGCGGCGGTCTGCGGGAAGGTTGCGGTGTGGTCGGAAAAAGTTGCGATGGTCATGATAAATGGTCCTTGCTGTTACGTTTTTTGCGGATGATCGCGGCGGATTCGAATGACATGCGCTCGCCGCCGATGCTGTTGGATTGTTGCGGGTCGATGGGCCGGGACGGCCGGTGCGGCCTCCGTCAGGCGACGGAGAAACGGCGCTCGGCGTACGCCTGCAATGGACGCCAGAACAGCCGGTTGACGCCCACGACGAACACGCTCATCACGGCAACCCCGATGATGGTCTTGCCGGTGTCTCCCACCGCGGTCGCATTGGCGATATATGTTCCCAGTCCATTTGCCGTAAGCGTGGTGTGCCCGTAGGTCACGATCTCGGAGACGATGGAGGCGTTCCACGCGCCGCCCGCCGCGGTGATGCCGCCAGTGCACCATGAGCCGAACACCGCCGGCAGGATCAGCTTGGTCCACCGCTGCCGCGTGTCCAGATGGAACGCCCGCGTGGCCTCGCGCAGGTCATCGGGAATGGCCGAAGCGCCCGCAATCACGTTGAACAGGATGTACCACTGCGTTCCCAGCGACATGAGCAGAATGCTGCCCCAGCTGATGTCGATATGCCAGGCGATGAACCACAGTGTGACGAACGGGAACGTGAAGTTCGAGGGGAAGCTCGCCAACACCTGCACCAGCGGCTGCGCGAACCGGGAAATCCGCGGATTCATGCCGATCTTCACGCCGATCGGCACCCAGATGATGGAGCACACCACGGTCAGCAGCGTCACGCGCATGAACGTGATCAGTCCCAGGACCATCGCGTGGCCGACCTCGGCGAACCCCTCGCCGTCCGAGATGAAACGCACCAGCATCCACAGGCCGGCCAGGCAGGCCACAGCCATGAGCGCCATGAACGCGATGTCGAGCGTGCGACGCCGGGTGCCGGCGGCCGGCCAGCGTGCGCCGGTACGGCCCAGCGGGCGGGTCAGCCAGAACATCAGATCGGCGATGGGCCGGCCCACGAGAGCCAGCGCATCCGAAATGCCGGAACGCCGCAGAATCGACAGCACCAAACTCGTCTTGTCCTGCACGGACTCGTTCTGCGTGATGCGGAACTTCTCGGCCCACGCCGTCAGCGGCTTCCACAGCAGCACGTCGATGAGCAGCACCACGATGACCATGGTCACGATGGCCCACAGCACCTTGCCCAGCTGTTCGTGCTCGGACGCCACCGCCACGAAGCTGCCGAGGCCGGGCAGTGCGTACGTCCTGTTGTTCACGGAGATCATCTCCGAGGCCGTCAGGAAGAACCAGCCGCCGCCGACGCTCATCATGCAGTTCCATAGCAGCGGAATCATCGAATTCGGCACGTCGAGCTTCCAGAAACGCTGCCAGCGCGTGAGCTGCATGGAACGAGCCGCCTCATCCAACTCCTGCGGTTCGCTGAGCAGCGAATGGTAGAAGGAGAAGGTCATGTTCCATGCCTGGCTGGTGAAGATCGCGAAGATCGACGCCGCCTCCACGCCGAGAATGGAGCCGGGGAACAACACCATCCAAATGGTGACCGTGGCGGACAGGAAGCCGAGGATCGGCACCGACTGCAGGATGTCGAGCAGCGGTATCAGCACCATGCGCAGTCGCCGGCATCGGGCCGCCGCCAAACCATAGATGAAGCTGAACACCAGTGACAAAAACAGCGCGATGAACATGCGGAACACCGAACGCAGCGCGTAATACGGCAGCAGATGCAAATCGTCGCTCACCGTGCTCGGCACACCTGACGGGCCGATCGGTTCGTTGATTTGCGGCAGCAGCCAGGCGACGACGCCGAACAGAGCGAGCACGCCCGCGGCCACCACCACGTCTGCGGCGATGCGGCGCACGGCGCCGCTGCGGGACATGTCGGCGGTGTCGGCGCCGGAACGCGGACGAATGCCGGGGAACGAGGAGTAATTGAAAAAATTGGACATAACGGAACCTGTGCGCTCTCATGTCGTTATCTCGAAGGAGATAAACGGTTCCCGTTCGGTGGGCGTTCGACTCGGTATCCGTGCCGCAAATGCGCGTCATGGGCGTCGGCGGTCGCGTGCAGGCGCGCCGATATGCGGGTATGTCTGCATACAGATAGCCGATCGGCGTCGTCATATGATGATGCCGATATGCCGGGAGTCCGGAGAACGGGATGTGGATTCGCGAGTCAGGCGTTCGGCGCGTACGTCATGCGGGATGTCGCAGTCGTCGTGAGGCGGTGAAGTCGATGCGGGCCGAATCAGTCGGTGATCGGATCGCCCTCGCCGGATGCGGCGGTGTCGTGACGGACGGCCAATGCCATGGTCGCGGTACAAACGTGTGAAGAGAATGGGCCGTATGCTGCGCCCGATGGCATGTGATATTGTCCGCCATCGCGCAGCCGGCTACTATGACCTAAATCGCCGTCCATGACATTCACCTCCTCAATGGATCCAGTACGCCGTCGGACATTGACGACATGAGGAAGTGCGACTTCTCGAGAGTTGCCCCTGGTCGTGTCATCGTTCAAGCTTCAGCATCGCAGGGCGGTGGAGTTGCGTTAGTTCATGCCTTAATCCGACAAGAACTGCTGACCTGCGTGCAGTGTCTCCACTGTTAGCGGCAGCAACCCATATCCCTGCGGTAGCCTCGCCTACCGACGCTCTCAGGGTAAAACCGCCGGCAGACCATGTCAACTCCGTAGTGTCGCGCCCAAACTACGCCGGGCCATATCCTGCCCCGCCGGCGGGGCAGGATCGGATGGATGTCAGGCGAGCAGGCTTTCGGCTGTGGCTTGGTCGGTGGCGAGGGCGGAAATATAGCTGCCGACCAGGCAGGCCTTGATGGCCTTGACTTTTTCCTGCCCCCATGCCACGCCGATGACCAGCGCGATGCGCTTCAGGCGATCGAGCTCCACCGAAATGATACGGTCGGACAGCTCCGAACATACGGGCCTTCCCTGCGCGTCGATGAAGTGCCCGCATACGGTGGCGACCGCGCCCTGCGCCCGGATTTCCTTGACCATGTGTGGTGTGACATAGGCGTCGAACACCGGACTGAGGCGGTCGCCTTCGGTCGCACCGACCCCTTCCAGGGCCACGTCGGCGCCGCCGCCGAGCGCCAGCGCGGTGGCGATTTGTGGCTCCTGGCGCATGGCCGCGGCGATATGGGCGGAGGAGAGGATCATCGGTACGTGGAGTGTGGTGACGGTGCCGCCGAGGCGTTCGGCGAGCATGCGGCAGATGTCGGGCGAATCCGTCATCGGATTGCTGGGGGAGAGGGCGCCCACCATCTGCGCCACATTGGATTTCGGCCAGTCCTGGATGGCGACTTCGCGGACCGTGGCGGCGACGGCCCGTCCGTTGGAGACGGTGATGAGCGAGTCGGGCGACGACTTTTCGGTAAGCAGGGCCGCGGCATATCGGGGGACGATGGTGCTGGGATCCTGCCCGGGATTGACCTGCGCCACTCGTGCGCATTTCAACCCGTACCGTCTTACCAGCGCGTCCTCCAGCTGCATCAGACGTTCGAGTGGATGCCCGATCTCGATGCGTACCATGCCCCGGTCGCGCGATTCGCTGAGCAGCCGCGAGATGGTGGGGCGGGAGTATCCAATCTGCGCGGCAATCTGCGCCTGCGTCAGATTGTCCGTGTAATACATGCGAGCGATTTTCAGCACGAGCTCGATGTGGTTTCGCGACTCAGTTGTCGTCATTGTCAGCTTGTTTGCAACCATGGCATTATTCTATTCCATCCGGTGTGGCCGGTGAACATATGTTAGTTTTTCCAGTGCAGCAACGATGCTGAACAATTGTTCAGAGCGCGAAAGAACTCAATGAATCCTTGATATGTGAGCGCTCTCAATCGATTGCAAAAAAGAAGGTCGATTACATGTGCTCACTCAGCTCTCATGTGTTCGATGAACATGTGTTCATCGCGTGGGTGGTGTGCAAGACCTTTCCGCCGTTAGCTAGAGGCTGTCGACGCGCAGGGCTCATCGAAGACCGACGCCGACGGAAAGTGCGGGGCAACAACGCAGAGCAGCGGGCGAAGCAGCCTGCCTCGTGCACGGGAAAGGAACATTATGGAAATCATCAACACCATCATCGGCCTGGGCGCCTCGGTGATGATGCCGATCATCTTCTTCGTGGTCGGACTCATCTTCCGCATGGGAATCGGCAAATCCTTTAAGGCCGGCATGACCGTCGGCGTCGGCTTCGTCGGCGTCAATATGGTCATCAACCTGCTGCTTGACAACCTCGGCCCCGCCTCGAAGGCGATGGTCAACCGCCTCGGCCTGCACCTGACTACGGTTGACGTGGGCTGGCCCACCGCCTCGACGGTCGGCTGGGGCACGCCGATCATGGTCGCCACGGTCGTCGGCTTCCTCGTCATCAACGCCATCATGGTGTTCTGCAAGCTCACCAAGACCATCGACGTCGACATCTTCAACTACTGGATCTTCCTGCAAGTCGGAGCGCTGGTCTATGCCGTCACCGGCAACTTCTGGTTCGCCGTCATCTTCACCTGGGTCATCTTCGCCATCGTGCTGAAGGTCGCTGACCTCACCGCGCCTTACATCCAGAAGGAATACAACCTCGAAGGCATCTCGTTCCCGCACCTTGCCGGTCTGGCCTGGTCGCCGCTCGCCATCGCCGTCAACTGGATCATCGACAAGATCCCCGGCCTTAAGAACGTCGACTTCAACGCCGACAAGATCCGCAAGCGCTTCGGCGCCATCGGTGAGCCCGTGGTCATCGGTTTCATCCTCGGTCTGCTCATCGGCGTGCTCGCCGGCTACAGCCCTGACAAGTCCGTGACGCTCGCCATCAACATCGCCGCGGCCATGGTGCTGCTGCCCAAGATGATCGACGTGCTGATCGAAGGCCTGATTTCCGTGCGTGACGCCGCCGAGAAGCAGCTCAAGATCTGGTTCCCCAACCGCGAGTTCTACATCGGCATGGATACCGCGCTGCTCATCGGCGACTCCTCGGTGCTCGCCACCGGTCTGCTGCTCATCCCGATCACCATTCTGCTCGCCTTCATCCTGCCCGGCAACGAGATGCTCCCGTTCGCCGACCTCGCGTCGCTCGTGTTCATCCTCGCGCTGGTCACCCCGTTCGTGCGCCGCAACATGTTCAAGATGCTGATCGTCGGCACGTTGAGCGTCATCATCATCCTCTACGTCGGCACCGATATCGCGCCCTGGGTCACTCAATCGTTCACGCAGAGCAACATCAACCTGCCCAAGGACTTCACCGCCGTCACCAACATGACCGGCGCAGTGAGCACATGGATTGGCTGGGTCGCCGTCAAGATCGGCGAACTGTTCAACATGATCGCCTGAGCGGCTGCGATATCATCGGCACATATTCAATAAGGAATCATCATGACAAACGCAACGAAGCATTTCCTCACCATTGACAATGGCGGAACCAACACCAAGGTCATCATCGTCGACCAGGATGGCCGGCAACTGTCCGTCTCGTCGTTCCCGACCGATGCCATCGAGCGGCGTCCCGGCTTCCGCGAAGTCAACCCCGGCCAGATGTGGCGTGACATCGGCAAGGCGGTCAAGGCCGCGCTGGAATCCGCCGGACTGGATGGAAGCCAGATCGACGGCGTCGTACCGGTCGGCCACGGCAAGGGGCTGTACGTGCTCGGCAAGGACGGCAAGCCGTTCATGGACGGCATCCTCTCCTCCGACAGCCGCGCCGCGGACCTGGCCAACGAATTCGAGAGCCGCGTCGCCGAAATCTACCCGATCAGTCACCAGCACGTCATGGTCATGCAGTTCCCGGTACTGCTGCGCTGGCTGAAGGACAACGAGCCGGAACAGTACGCGCGGATCGGGCATGTGCTGTCCAACAAGGACTTCATCCGGTACTTCCTGACCGGCGAGATCCTCGAGGAGCGTGGCGACGCCTCCGGCAACAATCTGGTCAACCTCGAAACCGGTGAATATGACGGCCGGCTGTTCGACTTCTTCGGCATCCCGGAAATGCTGGAATGCATGCCGAAGCTCGTCAGCGCGACCGACCGCTGCGGATCCATCACCGCCGAAGCGGCGGCGAACACCGGCCTCGCCGAAGGCACTCCCGTGTATGCCGGACTGTTCGACATCGACGCCTGCGCGCTCGCCACCGGCGTGCTGAGCGACGATATCTTCAGCATCACCGCTGGAACGTGGAACATCAACGTGTTCCCCAGCAAGACCATGGCGCCGCTCGACGGCGGCTGCATGAACTCCGTGTTCCCCACCGGTGGCACCTTGGTCGAGGCGTCCAGCCCGACCTCCGCCGGCAACCTCGACTACGTGTTGCGCATGATGACGGCAGACGGCTCCAAAGCCGCCAGCTACGACGAACTCGGAGCGATGCTGGAACGTACCGGCGCCAAGTACACCGACGTGCCGTTCTTCCCGTTCCTCTACGGCAGCAACGTGAACCTGGGCGCGGAAGGCGCGTTCATCGGACTGCGCAGCTCCAGCGAGCGCGACCAGCTGTTGCGGGCCGTGTACGAGGGCGTAGTATTCGCCCACCGCCACCATGTCGAGCAGCTGCTGCGCGTGCTCGGGCACAAGCCGAAGGCCATCCGCATCTCCGGTGGCGTATGCAATTCTGATCCTTGGGTGCAGATGTTCGCCGACGTGCTCAACCTGCCGGTCGAGACCGTGGCCGTAACCGAACTGGGCGGTCTTGGCGGTGCCATGTGCGCGGCGGTCGGATCAGGCCTGTACGGGTCGTTCCAGGAGGCGTTCGGCAACATGTCGAAGCTCGCCAAGCGGTTCGAGCCGCACGCGGACCAGACCGCGGTGTACGACCGCAAGTTCGAGGCGTATGAGGCGCTGCTGACCGCACTCGACGGCGGATGGGCCGCGCTGCGTGACATGCAGAACTCGCTGGAGCGCTGACATGGTCACCAACGCGCTGGGAATATATGAAAAGGCGCTGCCGCGCGGCCTGAGCTGGGAGCAGACGTTCGATCTGGTGCATGAGCTGGGATACAACTTCCTTGAATTCTCGGTCGACGAAAGCGACGAGCGACTGGCCCGTCTCGACTGGACCGAGCACGACCGGGCACGGTTCCGCGACGCCATGTGGCGCACCCACAGCCGCATCAACACCATGATGCTCTCCGGTCACAGGCGGTTCCCGCTCGGGTCAAAAGACCCCGAGGTGCGCGAGAAGGCGCTCGACATGATGCGCAAGGCGATCGACCTCGCCGTCGATCTGGGCATCCGCAACATCCAACTCGCCGGATACGACGTGTATTACGAGCCGAAAACCCTGCTGTCTCGCGAATACTTCGTCGAGAACCTGCGCAAATGCGTCGACATGGCCGCGAAGAAACTGGTGATGCTCTCCATCGAGACGATGGACGACCCGTTCATCAACTCGCTGGACAAGGTCACCTATTACAAGTCGCAAGTGCGCAGTCCATGGCTGCAGGCGTACCCGGATGTGGGCAACCTCACGGCTTGGCCCACCAACGATGTGGGGCGCGAGATCGAATCCAACATCGACAACATTGTCGCCGTGCACCTCAAGGACACCAAGCCGGTGGGCGAGACCTCGAAAGGCGTGTTCAAACGGGTGCCCTTCGGTGAGGGGACGGTCGACTTCGAGGCGTGCCTGCGTATCTTCAAACGACTGGGATACCAGGGCAGCTACACGGTCGAGATGTGGACCGATGAGTCGCCGGATCCGGTGGCCGAGGTGACTCGGGCCAAAAAGATGTTCGACGGGCTGTTCGACGTGGTGGGCATCGAACAGGAGCCGATCGCCGGCATCGGAGAATACTGAGCCCGCTCGTGGGTGCCGGCGCGCCGGCACCGCCTTTGATGAACGTCCCGATATATAAGTGCGAATAAGAAAAGTGAGTGGTGATTATGGTTTCGTTGGCTGATTTTGGTCCTGAGGTTCGTGCTGAGGTCAAGCAGGTGCGTGAGGTCGTGGCGGCCTTGCATCAGCAGCTGATCAAGTGGAACCTGGTGGTGTGGACGGCGGGTAATGTGTCGCAGCGTCTGCATTCGGCGGATCTGATGGTGATCAAGCCGTCGGGTCTGCGCTACGAGTACCTGACGCCGTCGAGCATGGTGGTGTGCGATCTGGACGGAAACGTGGTGGATGGGGCGGAGGCGCCTTCGTCGGATACGGCGTCGCACGCGTACATCTACCGCAACATGCCGGACGTGTACGGCGTGGTGCACACGCATTCGACGTACGCGACGGCGTGGGCGGCGACGGGTCAGAACATCCCGTGCGGCCTGACGATGATGGGTGACGAGTTCGGTGGTCCGGTGCCGGTGGGCCCGTTCCGTCTGATCGGCTCGGAGGCGATCGGCAAGGGCGTGGTGGAGACCCTGAAGAAGTATCCGAAGTCGCAGGCGGTGCTGATGCAGAACCACGGTCCGTTCACGATCGGCAAGGATGCGGAGGCCGCGGTGAAGGCCGCGGCGATGACGGAGGAGGTGGCTCATACGATGTGGGCCGCCCGTCAGCTGGGTGACATCATCGAGATTCCGCAGGCGGACATCGACAAGCTGAACGACCGTTACCAGAACGTGTACGGCCAGCACTGACGACGGGGCACATGAGGGGATTGTGATTTGGTTTCGGCTGCGAGCGAGGTATGGGGGTCTGTGCTTGTGACATGCCCGGAGTGCGTAGCACAATCGTCGCGGTTCAATATCGCGATTGGCTTTATCGCGCCATTCGCATGGCGATACCCAACAATTGTGCTGCACACTCCGGGCGTGTCGGCTCGTTCCGTCGGCCGAACGGGAGGCTTCCGTTACGGAGCCCGGCCGAAGTTGATGTCAATTCCGTCTCGTCCATATGAATCAATAAAATGTCGTTTTGCTGTGTCGAGGGTCGGCCGCCGCATAAGCCGCCTCTTCATGAGTCCAGACCGAACGGGCGCAAAGCCGCTGTTTCGGCGGATTGACAGGCTTCCTGAGGGCAGACCCGAGGGAGTTACAGACGTGTTCGTGATGCCAGTCATCACCGAACCCCAAACCAATGCGCTGATATGCGGCAGCGACTAAGGAATAGCAATGGTTAACGCTGTTGAGGCATTTGACGCCAAGCACATGAAGCCCGCCGAGGAGATCCCGGCGTTCCGTCCCGGCGACACCGTCGACGTCAACGTCAAGATCAAGGAAGGCAACAACTCCCGTATCCAGACCTTCACCGGTGTGGTGATCGCTCGTCAGGGCTCCGGCCTGCGCGAGACCTTCCTGGTCCGCAAGATCAGCTTCGGCACCGGCGTGGAGCGTCGCTTCCCGCTGCACTCCCCGTCCATCGACTCCATCAAGCTGGTGCGCAAGGGCCGCGTGCGTCGCGCGAAGCTGTACTACCTGCGCAAGCTGCGCGGCAAGGCGGCTCGCATCGTCGAGCGTCGCGACAACTCCGCCAAGGCGACTCAGGCCTGAGTTTTGCCAAGTGAGGCGACAGTACCGTGAAATTCAGCCCGGAGCCGATTGGTTCCGGGCTGAATTTATAGGAACGCCGCTAGTATAGTTGGGGTTTCATGTATGCGTGATGGAGGAACTATGCGGCCAGACGACCATCGGACGGATCGGGCCATGCCCGGTTCCGGCACCGAATTCAGCCGGGACGAATGGATCGTCGCCATAGCCGATCATGGCGTGGACCCCACCGATATGCCGGGGCGTGTAGTGGGCACCGACGGCCGAGACTCGTTGGTCCGCCGCAGGAAAGGCGCCCATCGCAAGACCTCGCCTAAGCACAACAATGATTCGTTCTCGTTCCGCGACCTGCTGATCTGGTGCGTCGTCCCCTTCGTGGCGGTACTGCTGGTACGCATCTTCCTGATCGGCTTTTACGTGATTCCGTCCGGATCGATGCGCGATACCATCGAGATCGGCGACCGGGTCATCACGTCGAAGCTCACGCCGAAATATTTCGATCTCAAACGCGGCGATATCGTCGTGTTCCACGACCCCGCGAACTGGCTGAACCAGGAGACCACCAGAGGCAAAGGCGATTATCTCATCAAACGCCTGATCGGCTTGCCGGGCGACGTGGTCGAGTGCGGCGGTGCCGGGCAGCCGGTCAAGATCAACGGCGTCGCGATTGACGAGACGTCATACATCAAATCCGGCGTCGACCCGAGCAGTTTCTCGTTCCGCGTCGAGGTGACCGCCGGGCATATTTTCGTCATGGGGGATAACCGCGCCAGCTCAGCCGACTCCCGATACCATCAGGACGACGGTGATCATGGCTTGGTGCCCATCGACAATGTGGTCGGAGTGGGACTGATGCGGTATTGGCCGCTGAACCGGATGAGTTTCCTGAGCTCCCATCATGATGTGTTCAAGGACGTGCCCGCCGGCAAGGCGCAGTGACATCAGACGGATGGTGATATGGCGATGATCGAACATCCGACGCTTGATATGGAGCGGCAGCTTGCCACCCAAGGCTGCGATGTGGTGATCGGCTGCGATGAGGTCGGGCGCGGGGCGCTGGCCGGTCCGGTCATGGTCGGGGCGGCCGCCATGTGGTCACGTGACCTCGCCGCCGCGCAAGTGCCGGCCGGTGTCGCCGATTCCAAATTGCTGACCGAGCACAGGCGCGAAGGAATCGTCGACGAGTTGCGTTCGTGGTGCGCCGCTTACGCGGTAGGTCAGGCGAGTAACGCCGAAATCGACGAGTGGGGCATATCGCATGCGTTGGGCATCGCCGCCTTGCGGGCGCTCAACGATGTGGAGCGGCAGCTCGGCATGGACGGGCCGGCCGGTTCGGGTCGTCGCGTGGACGTCATCCTGGACGGTCCGAACGATTACATCACCAAGACGATGAACACGTTTGACGCGCCGGCGTTGCCGATTCCGGTACAGGTGTCGTGCAAGGTCAAGGGCGACCGTCATTGTGCGACCGTCTCCTGCGCGGCGGTCATCGCGAAGGTGACGAGGGACCACCTGATGGTTGACATCGCGCAGGGCAATCCGCGGTACGCGCCGTACGGCTGGGCGCACAACAAGGGATACGGCTCGGCGGCTCACCGCGACGCCATCGCCCGTCTGGGAGTCACGCCGCTGCATCGGGTCACGTGGCATCTGACCTGATTGCGGCGTTGCGGCTGATTCCGGTCCTGCGCCGCGCGGCTCGGCATGGCGCGGCTTAATTTGGCTCGGCCCGGTTACCTGACTCGGTGCTTTGTCTCAGGTGCGGGCGCTGTAGTGCCACAGTTCTTTGTGAGAAGAAGTCCGGGGCGTGAATCCGAACAGCGCAGTGGTGAATCTGTTACCTGCGCATGATTTGTGAGCGCTCACGTGTGTTATTTAAGCGTTACCGGGTAGACTTGCCCATATTGTGTTGTTATGCAGCGGGAGGTTTGACAGCGTGACGGCCAAGCGAAGCGGGCGGAAACGCCCATCCATGTTCGAAGTCGCGAAGCTCGCCGGAGTCAGTCATCAGACGGTGTCCCGGGTCATCAACGATTCTCCCGATGTCTCCGACGCCACCCGCACCAAAGTGCAGGATGCCATCAAGGCGCTCGATTATCGTCCCAGCAACTCGGCGCGAGCGCTCGCATCGCACCGTTCCCGCACGATCGGCCTGATCGCAGGCGGCATGAAGTTCTACGGCCCTATTTCGGCGATTTCCGCGATCGAGATGATGGCGCGCAAGCACGGCCTGTTCATGTCGGTGATGATGGTGCATGAGGCGCTGTGCACGCGGGCGGAGTTCGAGAATCTGTGCGGCACGTTCAACGAGCAGAACGTCGACGCGTTCATCATGCTCACGCCCACCGATGTCATGTTCGAAGCGGCCTGCTACACGCAGCTGACGCAGCCTCGCGTGATGATCACCTCCACGCACGGCGAACTCAGCGTGAGCGAAGGGCTGCGCCTGATTCACTCGCGCGAGCGCGACCGCGTGTCGATCGTCGGTATCGACCAGTGGGGTGCGATGGACGATGTGGTGCGCATGCTGACCGAATACGGTCACAAGCGGGCGTTGTACTTCGCCGGTCCGTTGGGGTGGCGCGGTGCGATGACGCGACTGGATGCCTGGGTGAAACTGACCCGCGCCCGCTCCATCAGTTCCGTCACGGTGCGTTGCAAGACCTGGGAGTCGACCGAGGCGTACGCCAGGATGAACCATATTCTCGATTCCATCGGCAATCAGGGCGGCAAGTTGCCGACGGTCGTGGTCACGGCGAACGACAATCAGGCGGTGGGCGTCGCGCGTGCCCTGTATGAGCACGGTGTTCGCATTCCACGTGACGTCAGTCTGGTCGGGTTCGATGACATGCCGGCGATGGACAACATGATTCCGCCTCTGACCACGATTCGGCCTGATTTTGAGGCGTTGGGCGTCGCTGCGATGCGGCAGGTGCTGCATCTGCTGGGGGAAGGTGACGAAGTGGCGTTGCCCGCGTCCGCACATGGTGTCGGTCTGCTCCCCGCAGAGGTCGTGAAGCGTTCGTCGCTCGGTCCCGCCGCCAACCGCTGACCGAGGATCGCGCGTTTTTCTTGGGTCTGTTAGACCAACGTGTTGGTTTTGATTTGTAAAGTAGCTACATGGTACGTGCAATGAAGCTATGGGTAGGCGTAGCAAGGCAGTGAAACTGGTCGGCGGAGTCCGGGGCGGACTCGCGCTGCTGGATGATGACGAGCGTCGTCGGGTGATTGAGGCGGGCGAACGAGATATTGACGACGGCGTCGGCTTTTTTCGCGGCACGGCTCGGCCTCGTGGAACGCGGGTTCGAGGCGGGGGCGCCGAACCGGCCACACCGGTCCTCGGGCTGCAGGACACCGGAACGGACCGAAACCGGGTATTACGCGAACCAAGCGGCGCAAGCCGCCTCACTATAAGAGCGGAACAAAAAACAGGCCATATCAATGTGCCAGACGGCACGTTCGCACCACCCCTCGTTCGGTTATGCGGCCCGGTGGTCAGCGCTTGCCGGCGTACAGCTCCTGGTCGATCGCGCCGGAGAACACGCGGTTCACAGCCGGACGCACGACCTTCAGCGACGGCGTCAGGCAGGAGTTCTCCTGGGTGAACTGCGCATCCAGCACCACGAACTTGCGCACCGATTCGGCCCGCGAGACCGTCGCGTTCGCGCGGTCGACGAACGGCTGGATCTCCTCGCGCACCTGCGGGAGCGTGGCCGCGTCGGCTAGCGACAAGTCGGCCGGCTGACCGATGGTCGGCAGCCACGACGCCAGACCTTCCGGGTCAAGCGTCACCAAGGCGCCGATGAACGGACGCCCGTCACCCACGACCACGGCGTGCTCGACGATCGGGCACTTGGCGATCTCCTCCTCCATCGGGATGGGGGAGACGTTCTTGCCGCCGGCGGTGATGATGATGTCCTTCTTGCGGCCGGTTATCATAAGCCGGCCGTCCTCGTCGAGCGAGCCGAGGTCGCCGGTCTTGAGCCAGCCGTCGGCGGTGAACGTTTCGGCGGTCTTCTCGGGGAGATTGTGATAGCCGCGGAACACGTTCGCGCCGCGCACCTGCACCTCGCCGTCGTCCGCGATGCGCACCGACGAGCCGGGGGCGGGCTGGCCGACCGTGCCGATCTTGTTGTCGTTCACGCGTGTCACCGTAAACGGTGCCGCGGTCTCCGTCATACCGTATCCCTGGATCATCGGCAGACCGATGCCGGCGAAGAAGTGCGCCAGATCGGCGCTCAGCGGAGCCCCGCCGCACGCCACATACCGGATGTTCGGGCCGAGTGCGCCGCGAACCGCGCGGTACACCGATGTCTCGAACATCGCGTGCCGGGCGCGCTGGCTGGCGGAATGCTTGCCTCCGTCCTGCTCGGTGCGCGACCATTCGCGGGCGCACTGGGCGGCCTGCGCGAATATGCGCCCCTTGAAACCGGTGCCGGCCTTGCGTGACGCGGCGTTGTACACCTTCTCGAACACGCGCGGCACGCCGAGCAGATAGGTCGGCTTGAATGAGCGCAGGTCGGGAAGCAGCGACTTCGTATCCGGCAGATAGCCGACCACGCCATCGTCGGAGCCAATCGAGCAGTACTGGATGAACCGTGCGAAGCAGTGGGCGAGGGGCAGGAACAGCAGCAGCCGTGGATGGTTGTCGCACAGCACCTCGCCGAGGCACTCGTATCCGGCTCGAACCACCGACAGGAAATTGCGGTGCGTAAGCTCCACGCCTTTCGGGGCGCCGGTCGAGCCGGACGTATACACGATAGTGGCGAGGTCGTCGGCATGGGTGTCGGCGATGCGCGCCTCCAGCTCCTCGTCGGAGACCGACACGCCCAATCCCTCCAAAGCGCCCAGCGCGTTGCCGTCCATCATGAGGATGCGCTGCAGGCCGGGGCATCGGTCGTTGATCGAATCGAGACGGTCATAGCGTTCGCGGTTATCGGTGACGGCGAGCTTCACGCCGGAGTCGTTGATGATGCGCTCCGCCTGTGCCGCGGAATCGGTGTCGTAGACCGGCACGTTCACCGCGCCGATCGCGGCGAGCGCGAAATCCAGCACGCCCCACTCGAAGCGGGTGGCGGAGAACAGCGTCACCGCGTCTCCCTTGCCGACGCCGAACGCGATGAGGCCCTTCGCTGCGGCGAGCACCAGACGGTGGAACTCGCCGGTGGTGATGCTCGACCACGCGCCCGGGCCGGTCTTGCGCGCCGCGATGGTGGTCGCATTGCCGGTGCGGTCGATGCGTTCGGTGAGTAGCGAGTACAGTGTCTCGTCGTCGTTCACGGTGACGTCGCCGGGGGAGGTGTATTCGCTGATGATGGTCGGAATGGCAGCGGTGCCGACCGGCCGCGCGGCCGGTGCCGTCATGCTGGGTGCCGGTTCATCCGCCGGCTTGGCGGCTTGGGCCGCGTTCGACTGATCCTGTGCCTGATTCTGTGGCATCGTGGATTTCCTTTGCAGATGTCCTGATACGTATTCCATCGTCAAGGGTACGTTGCCGTAGGTTCCTGCGGTGTTGTGCATGGGCACGAAAAGCGGCGTCGGGTTTTGTCGTCGCGCACAACCGCGCGGCGTAGACCGGCGGCGGCGCCACGGTGGCGGACGTCGGGCGGACGGTGTTCCCGCGCGGCGGTGCAGCATGGCCGGCTGATAACGGATTATAGGTTTTCCTTATCGCCGGAAATGAGCCGCTGCGCGTGTTCGCGGCGGGAACGCCTCTAGCATGGTGCCTTGTGCGCCGCCGACACATCCCGGGGATGTGCGGGCGGTCGAGGCAACGACAACAATGGCAATATAGACAATACAGTAGCGGCAACAATGACGGCGATGGCAGTCGTCGCGACGGCCATCGCCGCAGCATATGGAAGGAGAACCCTCAATGGCTGAAAACCGATCGGAACTGAACAAGAACCTGGCGCAGATGCTCAAGGGCGGCGTGATCATGGACGTGACGACTCCCGAGCAGGCTCGGGTCGCCGAGGACGCCGGCGCGTGCGCGGTCATGGCGTTGGAGCGCATCCCCGCTGATATCCGTGCCGCCGGCGGCGTCTCGCGTATGAGCGACCCGGCCATGATCAAGGGCATTCAGGAGGCCGTCTCCATTCCGGTCATGGCGAAGGTGCGCATCGGGCACATCGCTGAAGCCCGCATCCTGCAGGCCATCGACATCGACTACATCGACGAGTCCGAAGTGCTTTCGCCGGCCGATGACGTCTATCACATCGACAAGACACAGTTCGACGTACCGTTCGTGTGCGGTGCGAAGAACCTGGGTGAGGCGCTGCGCCGCATCGCCGAGGGGGCCGCGATGATTCGCACCAAGGGCGAGCCCGGCACCGGTGACGTGATCCAGGCCGTGCGTCACATGCGCACGATGAACAAGCAGATTCGCGAGCTCGTCGGCCTGCGTGACGACGAGGTGTTCGAGGCCGCCAAGCAGCTGGCCGTGCCGGTCGAGCTGGCGCGTTACGTGCACGACAACGGCCGACTGCCGGTCGTGAACTTCGCCGCCGGTGGCGTGGCCACTCCGGCCGACGCGGCGCTGATGATGGAGCTCGGTGCCGAAGGCGTGTTCGTCGGTTCCGGCATCTTCAAGTCCGGCGACCCGGCCAAGCGCGCCGCCGCCATCGTCAAGGCCACCGCCAACTGGCAGGATGCCGATCTGCTGGCACGACTCTCCGAGAACCTCGGCGAGGCCATGGTCGGCATCAACGAGGACGAAATCCAGACCATCATGGCCGCCCGCGGCGAGTGATCATAGCCCGCTAGCGGCGGGACGATCGAGCCGCCCCTCCCGCTGGCGAAGGCGGTCAACTTGGCGGGGGTGATTCCGCATGAATCCGCTTCCGCTGGCTGGGCTGCCGCGGAGCGACTGGGGTGGTAGAGGTGCATCCTCAGCCACCCCACCCCACCGCATTCGACGGCTCCCCTCATCGGGAGCCAAGGAGTAATCATGGTTGTAGCTGTTGAATATATTTCGAAGGAAGAGTCGGCCGATGCCGAGACGGCAAAGCACGGCGTGACCGGCATCCTGGCCGTACAGGGCGCGTTCGCAGAGCACGCTGCGATGCTCGACAAGCTCGGCGCCCAGTGGAAGCTGCTGCGTGCCGCCGAGGATTTCGACGATTCCATCGACCGCGTGATTCTGCCCGGCGGCGAGTCGACCACACAGGGCAAGCTGCTGCGCTCCACAGGTCTGTTCGAGCCGATCGCCGCGCACATCGCCGCCGGCAAGCCGGTGTTCGGCACGTGCGCCGGAATGATTCTGCTCGCGAAGCGACTGGAAAACGACGACAACGTGTACTTCGGCGCCCTCGACGCCACGGTTCGCCGCAATGCTTACGGTCGGCAGCTCGGTTCGTTCGCCTCCACGGCCGATTTCGGTGACATCAAGGACTTTCCGCTCGTGTTCATCCGTGGGCCGTTCGTCTCCGATGTCGGGGCGGACGCCACGATCGAGACCGAGGTTGATGGGCGTGTGGTCGGTCTGCGACAGGGCAACATTCTCGCCACGGCCTTCCACCCCGAACTCACCGACGACACCCGCATTCACGAGTTATTTTTGAGCCTGTAGGCTCCCGCTAGCGGATCGGGCTGCTTGTCGGCGGGGAACGGCAGTGAGACCAGCGGGCTGGTCATGCATGGCATGTCCGTAACTGCAGGGTCGAGGGCTGTTCGCGAAGGTGACTGGGGTGGCTGAGCACTTTCGGGGTATCATCCGCAGCTCGGCGTCTCGAATTTTGGCCGAGACAGCAGGTCGCCGCGTCCCTTCGTTTCGTAGTTGTGCCACACCAGCGTGATTTTGCCCGATTTGGCCGTGGTGTGGCCACACCGATGGCCACACCAGCTCGTGCAAACGTTTACATGATCTGGTGTGGTACATGATGTCATTCGTTTTCCTTGAAATATCAAGGAAATGGGATTCGACTCCAAACCGGTATCGGGCGCGTGTGCCACAGAAGGCCGAAAAGAGGCAAAAAAGCCCTGGTGTGGTACAGACTTTGCGATGTCGTGTGCGTCGTATGACCCACAAATCGCCGGATGGCGCCATCTGTCGACACGATAAGCTTATGTCAACGTTGTCATGCCATATCGTTCGTCGCTTCCGAATGGGTCTTTAGCGGGGTGAAAGATGCGGACGGTGGATCGGGGGTTTGACTTCTACTTCAACCGCGCGAAGAACGAGGCTGTCGTGCGCGAGCCGGCAGGCGAGACCCTGCTCGTCTACCGCGGATGCGGCAATGCCGATGATGGCAGAGCCGTCACGCTGAAACGCAACGGTGTGCTCATCACGGTGTCGCAACGTTGACGGATCGCCGGCTCCAGACATGGGGCCGGCGATTCGAGGAGAGTCGGGCCGCGGCGAAGTCCGCGACGACGTCGACGTGGACTTCGTCGCAATGCTGCTGCGCGGGGAGACGTGGGTTCATGACGGTGACCGGGCTTCCGGCGCGGAAGCAACGCCGGCCGCAGGGCCACGGGCCGATTACCGGCTACGGCTGACGCTGGACCAATGGACGCCGGACGGTGCGGTCAGCGGCGAAATCACTGACATCACTCGGCTGCGACTGCGGTTCCGCAGCGATTACGGAACCGTGACGGCCCTCGACGGATCCGCCGTACCGCAGACCCAGGATCTGTTCCGTCCGCTCCTGCTCGCGGTGCACCGCGATGACGGGTCGGGCATTGACGGCTCGACTGCCGGTACCTCGCGCGTGGTCATCTCCGTCGTCGCGGAACGACTCGACACCCCCGTGCGCATCCCCGACACGCCTGACGCGACCGGCAGGCGGGGCATGCGTTTCTTCGCCGACCCTGAACTCGCATACGAACGCGGGACGTTCTACCTGTTCGCCACCACCGACGGACACAGCGAGTGGAGCGGCTGGCAGATCCACTGCCTCGCCTCCGAAGACCTGACGCATTGGCAGGACCGCGGCGTCGTCATCGACCTGCATGACCAGCATCTCGACGGCAGCGGCCGAACCAACATCCTGCCCGGCCGGACCGCCCACGCCTGGGTGCCGGCGCTCACCGTTCGCGACGGCCGCTATTACCTGTATTTCTGCGGCGACGGGCAGACCAACGTGGCGGTATCCGACCATATCGATGGAGGATACGCTCTGCAGGGCGACTTGGCGCGAACCGGCTCGCACGCCGCGCGGCACGGCTTCGGAACCGGCATCGTCGCGCCCGGCATCGATCCCGCGGCGTTCCGCGACCCGCAGACCGGCCGATGGTACCTAGCCTGGGGCAGAACCGGGCGCGCTACTCCCGCCTGTCCGACGACATGCTGCGCATCATCCCCGAAGCCACGCCCGACATCCGGGAGGCCGCATATCTGAACGTGAGAGAGCATGCCGGAACGTGGACGTACTATCTCACGTACTCGATCGGCGACACCAACGACCCCGACTATCGAGTCGCCTATGCGGCCGCGTCGACCATGGAAGGCGACGGTTCGCAGTGGACCTATCGCGGCGAAATCCTGGTCGCCAACGAACGCCTCGGCATACTCGGCACCGGGCATCACTGCATACTTCGGGTCCCCGGCACCGACGAATGGGTCATCGCCTACCACCGCTTTCTGCCGGACGCCATGCGCCCGCGCGGCGTGGACCGGTACACGGGCGAGCGCATCCGCACCGGCAACAAGCGCGAAATCCGGTTCGCCAGACTCGAATTCGACGAACGGGACGGATGGCGTGCCGCTCATCAGACCGGTGATGGTATCGATGAGCAGCCTGGCGTGGTCATGAACAGCGGCGACATGCGTGGTGGCGATCACGTCATCGGATGGCAACGATGTCGCGAAGACGACAAAACCGTAGCAGACATGCGGTAAGGAGGCCCGTATGACAACTTCGGCGAAGACGATTACCATAGGGGGAGTTTCCTCTACGAGTAAGGTTGACGCGATGGGCAAGACCGAAAACGGCAAGACCGGCAAGAGCGAGATCGCGCAGAACCTGCCAGGCTCGCCGACGACGGCCGCACGTCGGCGCGTCACGTTGCGCGACGTCGCCACCGCGGCCGGCGTGTCGCTGAAAACGGCATCCAATGTCATCAACGGCACCGGACGCATGACCGACGCCACCCGCGCCAAAG
The DNA here is from genome assembly GCF_001025135.1 of Bifidobacterium bifidum ATCC 29521 = JCM 1255 = DSM 20456. Taxonomy (NCBI): domain Bacteria; kingdom Bacillati; phylum Actinomycetota; class Actinomycetes; order Bifidobacteriales; family Bifidobacteriaceae; genus Bifidobacterium; species Bifidobacterium bifidum. Next base: position 464,933 of record NZ_AP012323.1, read on the forward strand.
TCGAAGCCGTCATCGAGCAGACCGGATACCGGGTCAACGTCGCCGCGCGCAACCTCAACCGGGACCGCACCGGCTTCATCACGCTCGCTGTGCCGACGCTGACCGCGCCGTACCTGTCCGAGCTCGCGAACCGCGTGATCGACGCCGCCCGGCAGCGCGGGTATCTCGTGTACGTCACCACATACGCGGAAGGGTCGGCGACGGGCGCCCGCGAGTTGTTGCGCAACTTCAACACCACGGTGTCGGACGGCATGATTCTGTCGATGAGCGAAGTCGAGGACATCAACCCGGAGGACCTGGAGGTCGATTTCCCGCTGGTGGTGGTCGGCGCGCGAACCACGTGGGGCAAGGCCGATCATGCGACGCCCAACGACGTGCAGGCGGCGGCATCGGCCGCCGGATACATGTTCGACTGCGGCGTGAAGTCGCTGGCGGTGGTCGGCGGACGTGGCGCATATGACGAGGCGAAGCTGCTCGGCGCGGTGGAAGGCAACGCGCAGCTGCGTTTGCGCGGCATCATCGAAGAATGCCGGCGACGCGGCATGACGCTGGATGCGCGGCTGGTCGGCAATGTCGAGCAGGAATGGACGATTGGCGCGGGCGCCCATGCCACGCAGGAGCTCATCGACAAGGGCGTGCCGTTCGATGGCGTCATCGGCCTGAACGACCAGCTGGCCATCGGCGCGTTGACCGTGATGCGCGCGAACGGCATCGAGATTCCCCGGCAGGTTCAGGTGATCGGGTTCGACAACATCGAGGAGTCGCAATACCTGCAGATTCCGCTCACCACCATGGATTCGCGTCTGGAGTGGACCGCGCCTACCGCCGTCGAGCGGATTCTAGGGCGCATCCGCGGTGAGATCGCTAAGCCCGAGTTGTTGATGACCGATTGCAATGTGATTGTGCGCGACAGCACGCGGTGAATCTCGGGGATTACGGGAACCACGCTCTCAAAACTCGCAGATACAGGCCATTTTTAGTGAATTTGACCCTGTGAGTTTTGAGAGCGTATAACGCCGCGTTTCCCTATTTGAGGTCGGTGGCGGCATGTGCTCCGTCCCGCGAAAGTCCCGTTTCACTGGCCTTGGATGGGACTTTTGCCGGATGGGGGGCGCTGACAATCGACATAATGGCGGCCTGGTGGGCGTTGGCGGGGGTTGTCGGTCGGAGGCCGGCTGGGGTGGTCGAGGGATGCTTCGGCCATGGGTCTTGCGTAGAACCGTGGTGTGCGTCGGGTCTGATTTGTCGCGACATGCCCGGAGTGGTGGCACAATTGCGAGGCTGGTTATTGCGGATCGGAGGAATTGAGCGGTTCGTCACGACTGCATATGACGGTTGTGCTGCGCACTCCGGGCGTGTCGCAGCTGATGGCGGCGGCGTCGTTGACGGGCTGGTGAACGGATGGCCGCTATGACGGCTGATCGATCGGCGCAGGGGCCGGCGGCGTTGTCTGCCGGCCCTGCACCGATGCCGCCAATCGCGAATCGTATGCCGATCATCCGATATGATGGCATACTGGTGTAGGGAGGCTCGGCATATCGCCATGGCATATGCTCCGAACCGGATGTAGTGTGAAGACAAGGAGACGACCATGCTGGGAACCAGCGATCTCGCCGTTGCGGCGGCTGCTGCGAGCGTGCCGGGAATCAAACTCAATGACGGCAACGTGATTCCGCAAATCGGGTTGGGGCTGCTGCGAATCGAGAACGATGATGTCGCTCCCGTGGTCAAATCGGCGTTGGCGGCGGGGTACCGGCATATCGACGGAGCCGCGGGCTACAACAACGAGGGCGGCGTCGGCCGCGCCCTCGCCGAAACCGGCTTCAACAAGGGGCGCAAGCGCAGTCATCTGTGGGTCACGACCAAGCTGCGCGACTCCGAGCAGGGGTACGACATGGCACTTGCAGCCTTCGACCGACAGCTGGGACTGTTGCAGCTGGAATACGTCGACATGTACATGATTCATTGGCCGACTCCGTTCAATTGGCGTTCCGGAGCGACCTGGAAGGCGTTCACCAAGCTGCGCGACGAAGGCCGTGTGAAGACGCTGGGCGTGTGCAACTTCCTGCCGGAGCATCTGACCCGTCTGTACGAGGAGACCGGCGAATGGCCGGCGGTCAACCAGATCGAGCTGCACCCGACCTGGCAGCAGCGCGAAGTCGTCGCATTCTGCAAGGAGCACGGCATCGCGGTCGAAGCATACTCCCCGATGGCTCGCGGCGCCGACCTGAAGGCCGGCAACGGCACGATCGCGCGAATCGCCGAGGCGCACGAGGTGTCGCCTGCCCAGGTGATCCTGCGCTGGCACATCGAAAACGGCACGATCATCATCCCCAAGTCGGTGCACTCCGAACGTCAGCGGCAGAACCTCGACCTGTTCGGCTTCGCGCTCACGCTCGATGAACATGCCGCCATCGACGCGCTCGACGGTCCGGAACGCGCGGGGCACGACCCTCGCACGTTCTCCTACGCCTGATCCGGCGGGGAGAAAGGTACGCGGCGTGAGTCCGGGCTTATGCCGCGCGCCTGAGCCGACGACGATACCGCCGCGCAGCCCACGAGACTGACCGCAGAACCAACGACAGGCCGATTGACCATGCGCACGCATTTTCGCAAACGCCGATTCCGCGGATCATCCCCGCTGGAACGTCTTATGATACTGGTGGTGATCGCCGCCCTGCTCGGCGTCGTCATCGGTCTGGCGTTGCCCAAAATCAGCCCCTCCATCGGCGAGATCACCGGCGAATACATTGCCTCCGGCCCGGCGGCGGACGCGCTGAACGGGCTGCAGGTCGACGACCGGCCCGACTCCACCGGCTACGACCGCGACTCCTTCGGATTCCGCGCCACCGACGATGATGGCGACGGCTGCGACGTGCGCGACGATGTGCTCGCCCGCGACCTGACTGATGTCATATTCAGCGCAGCCAAGCGCTGCCAAGTCTCCTCGGGTACGCTCGCCGACCCCTACACCGGGAAGACCATCCTGTTCGTGCGCGGCCGAAACACCAGCGCCGCCGTGCAGATCGACCACGTCGTGGCGCTCGCAAACGCCTGGCAATCCGGTGCCAGGGACTGGACCACCGCCCAGCGCTACCGCTTCGGCAATGACCCTTACAATCTGCTCGCCGTGGATGGCCCCGCCAACCAGGACAAGGGATCCGCCTCCGCCGCTTACTGGCTTCCCACCAACGGCGAGTATCGTTGCGAATACGTCGCGCGGCAGATCGGCGTCAAACGGCATTACGGTCTGACCGTCACCACCAGCGAGAAGCGTTCGATGCTCGCCGTGCTGCGCGCATGCCCCGCGCAACAGATCCCCAGTCAGTGAGCGGAATAGAGCCCATCGCTCGACAAATGCCGCAGTCCGCCCAGCGGGGGAGTCGTGTGGCGGGAAATTCGACGGTCTGTTACAAACGCGGTGTATACCATTAGGCGGATCGAGTAGCGCCCAGGGGTCGGGCGCATGAGAGGAATGAGGGAATGAAAGAGCATCGTCAGATGATCGATGACAAAACCGATTCAGAGATCGACATCGAACGCAGTCATGCCGAGGAAGCGTCCGGGCGCCAGCATCACGAGCATGCGCTCGCCAGCATCTTGGGGCCGGCGTTCGTGGCCGCGGTCGCCTATGTCGATCCGGGCAATGTGGCGGCGAACATCACGTCCGGCGCACGATACGGCTACCTGCTGGTATGGGTGCTGGTGCTGGCGAACGCGATGAGCGTGCTGATTCAATACCAGTCGGCGAAGCTCGGCATCGTCACCGGCAAGAGCCTGCCGGAACTGCTGGGGGAGCGTATGGGCAACGCGGGACGGTTCATGTTTTTCATGCAGGCGGAGGTCATCGCCATCGCCACGGATCTGGCCGAGGTGATCGGCGGCGCTATCGCCCTTAATCTGCTGTTTGGCTTGCCTCTGTTCGTTGGCGGCCTGGTGATCGGCGCGGCCTCCACGGTGATGCTGTGGTTCCAGGGCGGCAGGACGCAGACCACGTTCGAACGGATCATCATCGTGTTGCTGCTGGTCATCACCTTCGGGTTCATCGCGGGCCTGTTCGTGGCCCCGCCGGATCCCGCAGCGGTGGTGCGGGGCCTGATCCCACGCTTCCAAGGCACCGATTCGGTGCTGATGGCCGCCTCGATTCTGGGCGCCACCGTGATGCCGCATGCCATCTACCTGCATTCCACGTTGGTCAACGACCATTACTACACGCACAGCGATAAGCCGTCGATTGCCATGCAGCTCAAAGGTTCGAAGATCGATGTGACGTGGGCGCTGCTGCTGGCCGGCACGGTGAATCTGGCGATGCTGGTGCTTGCCGCGAACTCGTTGCACGGCATGTCCGGCACGGATTCCATAGACGGCGCGCAACGGGCGATCACGCAGGTGCTTGGCCCGGTGATCGGCACGATATTCTCCATCGGCCTGCTGGCCTCGTCGTTGAGTTCCACGTCGGTCGGCACGTATGCCGGTTCCGAGATCATGCGTGGTCTTCTGCATGTCAACGTCCCGATGTGGGCGTGCCGTGTGGTCACGCTGGTGCCCGCGCTAATCGTGCTGTGGTTCGCCAAAGACCCCACTCAGGCGCTGGTCATCGGCCAGGTGGTGCTGTCGATTGGTATTCCGTTCGCCGTGATTCCGCTGATGCGTTATACGCACACCAAGGAGCTTATGGGCGAATGGGTCGACGGGACGGTCAAACACGTGATCTTCATGATCGTGGTGGCGTTGATCGTGGCGCTGAACGTGTTGCTGATTGTGCTGACGCTGATGGGCAAGGCGTAAACGGTCAGCGGGCCCTGTCTCGGCGGCGTTCGCGCAGCGTCCGCAGCGAGATGATGTCCCTCGTGCGTCCGGCGCCGTCGCCCTTCACGCCGAAGAGCACCATCAGCACCATCGCCACGCATAGGAGCGTGGAGATGCGCAGCGCCCACTGGATGCCGAAGACCGAGGCGGCGACGGCGGAGGCGCCGTTTCGTTCGTGCAGGGCGGCGAACGTCTCCATCAGGATCACCATCACGGGGGCGCCCACCGCGCCGGCGATCTGCCGGGCGGTGTTCGTCACCGATGAACCGGCGGACACCTCGTCCGGTCCGTCCAGACAATTTAGCGACCATGTGGTGATCGGCATCAGCAGGAAGCCCATGCCGATCTGACGGATGAACTGGCAGATCGACACCCACCAGATCCACGTGTCCATTGACACCAGCGACATGCCCAGGGTGCCGAGGGCCAGCACGATAGAGCCGAACAAGGCCACCGGCCGCGCTCCGAAGCGGTCCATCGCGCGTCCGCCGAAGAATTGGGAGACGCATTGGCCGATGGCCCCCGGCAGCATGATCAGGCCGCTCATCGTGGCCGAATAGCCGCGGTCGGTCTGGATATAGAGCGGCATGATGACCAGGATCGAACTGAAGGCGAAGAACGCCAGCGACGCCGTGATGGTGCCGATGGTGAACGAACGGTTCCTGAGCACGTCCAGATCCAGCAGTGGCGGCTGGGGGCGCGGCGATCCGTCGCCGCCCGCGGCCGCCCGATAGCGTCTGCCGGCACGGAGGTTGCGCAGGACGAACCATGCGATGCCGATCAGACCCACGGTCATGGGCCCCCATGTCACCGGGGCGGCGAATCCGTAGGCCTGCGAGTTGGTGAATCCGAACATGAGCCCGCCGAAGCCGATGACCGACAGGCAGGCCGAGAAGAGGTCCGCGCGGGCCGAGGGGTCGTGGGAGCCGAAATTGTGCAGTCCGAACATGGCCGCCAGCAGCGAGATCACGCCGATGATGGTCATGGTGAGGAAAATCGACCGCCAGCCATTGGCGTCGGTCTGCCAGCCGCCCAGCGTGGGGCCGATCGCCGGGGCCACGCTCATGGCCATGCCCACGGTGCCCATGGCGAACCCGCGGCGGGAGAGCGGGTAGATCGAGAAGACGGTGATCTGCAGCACCGGCCACATCACGCCTGTGCCGGCGGCCTCCAGCACCCGTCCGAGCAGCACGACCGCGAACGTCGGTCCCAGCCAGGACAACAGCGAGCCGATGGTGAACACCGCCATCGAACAGACCACGATCTGACGGGTGGAGAAGCGGCGGGTGAGGAACGCGGTCAACGGCACCATGACGCCCATGACCAGCTGGAACACGGAAGTTAGCCATTGGCCGGTGGTCACGGAGATGTGGAATTCCGAGACGATGACCGGCAGCGCCGAGCTCAATTGCAGCTGCGTGAAGTTGCCGACGAACGTGATGAAGGTCAGGATCGCGATCGAGATGAACGCGGCATGGCTCAGCCTGTTGTCGACGTATGATTCCTTCTGGCTCAGCACCCGTTGCAGTTCGCCGCGACGGTTCCTGACTCCGTTTGCTCCGGCCACGCGCACACCCCACTTCCGTTAGCCCGGCCCGATGGCCCCGACGGCGGCCCTCGCCTCGGGTATTTGGCCGGTCAGACTCCAAAAATCAACTCCAATACGATATACCCGAGGGTGGTCCGAAGGTCGCGAGGATTCGTGCGCGGCGGCCGTCGTGACGCCCGCCATGTGTGTTATGGCGACGGGGGGGGGGTGTTTCTTTGCTATGATGCGTATCAGAGTACAAGCGATTCGGTGTGACGATTCCGGGGATGGGCGCGGGGTCGCGGCCATCGGGCCGGGAGGAGAGAGAGGTGTTCAGTTGGTGTCGCAGGATGACAGCATCGCGGGGAAGGGCGCGTCGTCCGCGCGTATGGACGATCGTGCGGCATCCGCTGATGGCACTGATGAGCGGCTTGGCGGATTCTAGTGGTGGTTGCAACACCTGGTGTTTTTGGTGTTGTTGTCTTGGTTTTCTAGGTTAGCTTGCGGTGTCGAGGAGTTCGAGGATTTTCTCGCTTGGTTTCATGTAGCCGAGGGTCTTGCGTGGCCGGTCGTTGAGTTCCTCGGCGACCGCGTCGAGGTAGTCCTCGGGGTATTTGGATAGGTCGGTGCCCTTGGGGAAGTATTGGCGCAACAGGCCGTTGGTGTTCTCGTTGGTGCCGCGCTGCCACGGGGAGTGCGGGTCGCAGAAATAGACCCGCATGTCCAGGCTCGCGCCGATCTGCTTGTGCAGGGCGAGTTCCGAACCCTGGTCCCAGGTCAGCGAGTTGCGCAGGAGCCTGGGCAGGTTCCGCATCTTGCGGACGATGGCCTGCTGGACCTGGCCTGCGTCGTGCCCGTCGGGCAGGTGCAGCAGGATCGTGAACCTGGTGGCGCGTTCGACCAGGGTGCCGATGGCGCTCCTGTTCGCCGAACCGGTGATCAGATCACCCTCCCAATGGCCGGGGACGGCCCGGTCCTCGACCTCGGCGGGCCGGTCCGAGATCATGACCATGGGATCCCGGAACCGGGGTCTGCGACCCGCGCCGCCACGGGGTTTGCGTTGGGCGCGGCCCTGGCGCATGGCCCGTTTCAGCTCGGCTTTCAGCTCGCCCTTGCCCTGGACGTAGATGGCCTGGTAGATCGTCTCGACGCTTGCGTGCATGTCCTCATTATCGGGGAAGTCATGCCTGAGCCGGTTGCCGATCTGCTCGGGACTCCAATGCCGTCCAAGGCCGGCGAGTATCTCCCGCCACAGGCGCGTGCCCGGCCCGGCTTTCCTGGGCCTGGGGCGTTTGAGCCGGTCGGCGCTCGATTGCTGGGCGTGGTACGGCTCGTAGCATCCGGTCAGGGGGTTCGTGTTGCGTCGTATCTCGCGGCTCACGGTGGCCGGGTTCCGGTCAAGGAGGCGGGCGATGGCGCGTATGCCGTCGCCCAGGCGCAGCCGGTCGGCGATCAGGATGCGTTCCTCCTGGCCCAGATAGCGGGCGTGTATCTTCCTGGGCTTGTCCATGGTGGAACGATACCAGTCCACCGATGGTCTCTCGTTCCTGCCGGTGGCCCGGGCGCGTCCGTTCCTCCAGGCCTTGCCGGTGCGTTTCGACACCCCGACCGCATGGGCGGCCTGGGTGAAGTTCACGCCCTCCTCGGCCAGCAGGCGCACGTACTCGGCCCGCCTGGCCTCGCACATCGCCTTCCTCGTCGGATAACCGTGCCCCTGGAACACCCAGCGGCCGGTCCCTGTCCCGTCGTCATGGTGGCTCGCGGTCACCTGATCCTCCCTGCGGTAGGCCAGGTGTTGCAACGATCACTAGAACTCGCCGAGGGGCTGATTTCTTCGGAGGGGGGGCGTCGTCACTCGTTGCCGATGACACTGTTTGAGTTCAGCGACTTGTTCACCAGCTCCTTGTAGTCCTTCGGCGACTCGGCGTTGGACGCGGCACCCAGTTTCTTGTTGGATGCCTGCGGCTCGGGAATGTCGATGGTGCTCTTCGGGCCGAGGCCGGCGTCCGTGCGGCGCATCATGTCCTGCCACTCCTCGTATTCCACGCCGACGTAGCTCACGCCGTCCTGCTCGAATGCGTACGAGGGGCAGCCGGCGGTGTTCAGCGTCACGCTCTTGCCATAGAACTTCTGCCCGATGGACAGGAAGTCCGTTACGGACATATCGGTCGACAGGTCCTTCGAGAACTGACGTACCAAATCAGGCCACTTGGTGACCGGCTGATCCAGGATTTTGTTGATGATGGCCGTCAGCACGATGCGCTGCGCCTGGGCTCTCGAGAAATCGCCGCCCTGGACCCTGTAGCGTTCACGCGTGAAGACGAGTGTCTGCTCGCCGTTCAGCGTCTGCGTACCGGCCTTCAGGGACCCGCCGCCGTTGCCGCCGGAGAACGATTCCGGCACGTTCACCGTGATGCCGCCCAACTCGTCCACCAGTGCCACCATCTGACTGAAATCGACCTCCATGTAGTGCGTGATCGGCACTCCCGCAAACTTAGATACCGCGCGGATGGCGCCAGCCGCGCCGTCATATGAGTATGCGGCGTTGATCTTGCTGACACCACCGCCGATGTTGACCATCATGTCTCGCGGAATAGAGATGACATCGGCCTGCGCACGTTTCGGGTCGACGCGGACCAGCATGATGCTGTCGCTGCGGCCGTTCTCCTTGTTGCTGCGCCTGTCGGAGCCCATGAGCAGCGCGTAGAACGCGCCGTCCGAGTTCGGCTCGGGCCCGGACAGTGCCGCTTCGGCCTCCGCGTTGCGCATCGCGATGTTCTCGTCGACCATGTGCGCGTACCACCAGATTGCGATCACGGGGAAGACGACCAGGACCAGCACCAGGGCGAGGACGACCAGAAGCACTGCCAGGCGACGGCGCTTCTTCTTTCGGCTGCCGCTGCGCGAACCGCGCGAATGGGAACGGGAGGATCCACCGCTGTGGCCACTGCCGCCGCTGCGATGCGCTTCGCCGCCCTCGTGGCCTTCCTGACCCAGAATCGGACCGGCCGCGGGGGCCGGATCCGCCACGTTCGCGAGCATATCCGCGTCATTGTCCGTGGACTCCCCGGCAGTGTCGCCGTCGGCCGATTCCCCGGCTTCCGCCTCTTCCTCGGCCATCTTGCGGAAAAATGCTGAAGATCGTCGGTCATCTTGTCAACAGGTGTATTTGGCCTGTTCGCAGTCATCTGCTCTTCCATCTAGGCCCTCGCCACGCAAGCCTGCGCCCGCGGCGGAACACGTTTGTTCCAACTCGCGGGAAGACTGAATACCATCCCCCGCGAATCTCCTCCACCATCATAAACTTACGCAATGATTGGACAGTTTATGCAGGTTGCGCGGCTCTCGCCAGCGACCGTGCGTTTTGTGGCCCTTCCATGGCGACAACGCGGTTGTGATGGTGACGCGGTGACGATGCTCATGGCCTGTGGAAGCGATGACATGCTACCTGGGCGTATCGGCGCATGACATGGTCAGGACGGTACCGTATATAATGGCGTGAACGTTGAATATGCCGGTGAAACGGCCATAATAGGGAACAGAAGGCCGGGCGAATCCCGGAAAGCGGACATGAATCGGGGGCGGATGATGAACGAGCATGAAGCGCATGAGCGTGATATGCAATGGGACGATGCCGGCGACGGCGCGGGACTGCCCGAAACAGGGGAGCGTGACGCTGTGCAGGGCATTGAACCGGGCGCCGAGCGGCATGCGGCCGAATATAAGGCCGTAGCGCTGGGCGATGCCGTGATCGGTTCTGCCGCCGGTGCCAGTGGCGATGTTCCCGGCACTGACGTTGCTGACGATGCCGTGGCTGCTGATGCCGCCGGCGCTGCCGGACAGCAGGCCGCAGATGATGAGGGCATGCAGTTCCTCGACAATCCCGCGTGGGACATCCCCGACGTGATGTTCCCCTCGACGGGCGGCGTCAAGGACGCTTCATCGGGGAGGGGCCCATCGTATGGTGCTTCCAGTCCCCACGTTCCCCTGCCTGAACCGGAGGACACCGTGCGGCCGGTGCATGTCTCTGCCTCCGATCCGCTGGGGCTGGAGGACGTGTCCGATATCCCCACCGTGCCGGAGGAGGAAGAGCCGCAAGGCAACAACGACGTCACTATGGTGATACAGCCGTTGAGTGCTTTCCCTACGCCCACGCAGAGCGTGCCACCTACAGCCGGAGTGACGCCGCAGACCGTGCCACTGCCGCCTGAGGCGGGCGCGGCGGTGCCTCCTCATGGGAGCGGAGAGCCGGGCGGCAAGGCGGACGGCAGTTCTCGAAAGCAACATGGCCACCGCCGCGCTATCATCATCGCCGTCGTCGCGGTCGTTGTCGTGGCGCTCGCCGCTACGGGCGGATTCCTGTGGTGGCGCCACGTGCAGAACCAGAACGAGCTCGATCAGGCGGCGAGCCTGTGCAAGACCTCGAAGACCAAGGCCGACAAGGCGTTTTCCGAATTGCAGTCCGCGCTCAGCGAAGCCAAGCCTGCGCAGCAGATTCCGCAAGGCGATGTGTCCGATCCGACCGTCCTGGAGACGCTGAACAGCGCGGTCACAAAGGCGTCCTCGGCCAGCGAGCCGGTCTCGTGCGACGTGGCGTTGGGCACCGAGACGCTGAACGCCAATGCCAGCAAGAACAAGCAGATCGCGCGCGCCAGCACCAAGGCGAAGACGAACGTCGCCAAGGCCACCAAGGCTGTGAACGACGGAAAGGCGGAGAAGGTCGAGTTTATCAAGCATGAACTGCAGACGGCCGTCACCGGCGCGCAGAAGATTTACGATGACAGCAAGGGCGTTGTGCTGGACGACTCGACCAGGACCACGCTGCAGTCCGCCATCGATCAGGCGAACGCGTTGCTGCAGCAGGATGACGCCGATCTGAACGAGATGCAGCAGTCTATCACCGATGTGAAGGACGCCGGAGACGCGGTGACCGTGTCGATGAACGAGTACACCGCCCAGCAGAAGTATCTGGAGCAGCAGCGCCAGCAGGAGCAGCAGCGCCAGCAACAGCAACAACAGCAACAACAGGACGACCAGAACGACAATAGCAACGACCTGAACGGCGGCACGAATTCGCAGATCGGTGATTCGCGGGGTCACGAGACCCAGCCGACCCACCCGCAAGGTAGCGACGACTGATAGATGGTGATTGGCAGTCGGCCATCCTGTTTGACCACCCCCAGTCGCTTCGCGACAGCCCCCCCCGATGGCGGGGGCGAGAGTAATGCCCCCGCTGGCGGGGGCTGTCGCGAAGCGACTGGGGGTGGTTCATATAGACTGCCCACTCTTGTCGGCTCTGCCGTGAACGGCAGGTTATTTTGCGTCGTTATGTGCGCGTACTCGTCGTTTCGGCGCGCACATAACGACGCAATTGCGGCCAATTCGTAGTTGTCAGGCCTTCTCGCATTGCGATCGGCTTTATAGGTGAGTCTTGCGACAACAAAAACCGGCCCCGCAGGAGCCGGTTGAAGAAACGATAGCGCGCCGCCGTCAGTAGTTGCTGTTGGCCTTCCAGTAGGCGTAGGCGCCGGTGATGGAGCCGTAGCGCTGGTTGCAGTAGTTCACGAACCACTTGAACTGCGTCTGGTAGTTGGTGCGCCAATCCGCACCCGCGGATGCCATCTTGTTGCCGGGGAGCGCCTGCGGCAGGCCGTATGCGCCTGAGCTCGGGTTCGTGGCGTTCGTCTGCCAGCCGGACTCATGATTGATGATGAAGTTGGCGGCGGTGAAGTCGGCCTCGGTGTAACCGTTCGCCAGCAGCCAGTCATGCGCCCACTTCTGCTTCTCGCCGGAGGGGACGGTGTCACCGAGCGTGTTCGCGGCCGCCTCTTCGGCGGAACCGGTGCCGACCAAGATCACCTTGTCGACAGGGGCTTTCTTGACGTACTTGGCGAAGACGGTGGACGAGATGACCTTGCCCGCGGAGCGAGTGACCATGCTGGTGGTCTGCAGCACGCCTTCCTGACCTTCGGTCTGCACCTTCTGCTGACCCTGCGGCAGGCTGGTGGTCTCCTTCTTGACCGTGTTGAACGCGATGGCGGTCTCCGAGGTCTCGGCCTGCGTGTCGGCACGCGAGATGGAGATGACCGTGGACTCGTCCACCTTCGTGGTCAGGGCCGGCGTGACGCTGTCTTCCGGCTCCAACGTGATGTTGCCCGCGTCCAGTACGGATTTGACGTCGGTGAAATTGTCGCCCAGCACGAAGCGGGACTTGCCGTTGATCTTCACCGTCACATAGCTGGTGTTGGCGTCGGCGCCACGCAGATCCGCGCGGTTGTTGCTTCGCGAGACGCTGCTTCCGGCGAGGTCGGTGGCCGAGTATTCGTTGACCGTGGTTCCGCGGCCACGGCCGATGTAGAAGTTTCGGGAGACGATGCCGGCCGCAACCACCATGACGATCGCCGCGGCGATCGCTACGATGCGGATCCACTGGCGTTTGCTCAGCGACAGCAGCGTTGGTGCATTGGTTTTGCGATGGCTGGCCATTATGCTCCTTGATTGACGGACAATCCTCGGCGAATCCGGCCGTCAATCACGACGGGCGGGTGATGCGTCGACGCTGGTGGGCGCCGCACCGGAATACACACCAAATCCAAGTTTAGACCACTATGACGATCTTGTGAAATCTTGGAGCCGGCGGATTCCGCGTTCCGCCCGCGCCCGTGGCACCTTCGCCTGGCCGCCGGCGCACGAACGCGGAATCCGCCGGGAATCGTCGGTTATTCGGCGGAAGCGGCCGAATCCTGCGCGGCGGCGGAAACGTCCAGCGCCTTCGCCTGCGCGATCAGGTCGTCAAGGTCTTCGGCGCGCAGCGCGCCGGCCTGCTTGAAGATGATCTGGCCCTGCTTCGCGATCATCAGCGTGGGCACTGCCTGGATGCCGGCCGCGCTGGCCAGATCCTGGTTCGCGTCGATGTCGACCTTGCCGAAGACGATGTCGGGGTTCTCCTCACTCGCGGCCTCGAACGTGGGGCCGAACGCGCGGCACGGGCCGCACCATGTGGCCCAGAAATCCACGAACACCAGGTTGTTGTCGGTGATGGTCTTCTCGAAGTCCTGCGCATTGAGCTGAACGGTTGCCATGATCGTTTCCTCCCTCGTTGTCATGGTGATGTTCCCATCCGTTGTCGTCCCCCAGCATCCCAGCACCACTCAACAAACTACGCCGACGGACGAATGCGGACGCCCGCATCGCGCGTTTTCCGTGATTCACATCGCATTCGGGAATCCTTGTCGAAATCGACACGTTGTCGTCACGCGAGTTGGGCGATAATAAGACCATGCCAGTTTTGAATGACGAAGTACCTGACGAGGGCGATTTCGACGCCGGCCGCCGGCGCGGCGAATTCGATGACATCACGCCCGAGGATTTCATCCGCGGGTCCGGTCACGGCAATCCGCCCGGCTGGCTCGGTCCGGCCGACATCAGTCGTGCCCGTCGGCAGCTGCCGATCGCCTATGTGGAGATCGTCCCGATTCGCACTGACGACCTGGGCAGGGTCTCCCGGATCGGCTCCTTGCTGCACGTTTCGGACGACGGGTCCATAGAGCGCACGCTGATCACCGGCCGCGTGCTGTTCCATGAGAGCATCCGCGAGGCCATCGCGCGCAACGTCGCCAAGGATCTGGGCGACATAGCGCTGCCGATGCTGCCGCAGAGCCTGCAGCCGTTCACCGTAGCCGAGTTCTTCCCGACGCCGGGACTAAGCGAGTATTACGATCCGCGGCAGCATGCGATAACGCTGTGCTATGTGGTGCCGATCGCCGGTGACTGCAAGCCGCAGGACGAGACACTGGACGTCGAGTGGGTCGATCCGCGCGGTGAGATGATGGAGACGTTCATCCGGCAGATGACGAACGGACATGGCCGTATAGTCCGTCAGGCGTTGGCCTGGCTGGATTTGTGACGTGCCGTCTCTCCGTCCGGCCGGTCCGCGAGAGGACGCGGGCCGGCCGGACGGCGGCATGATCGGTGGGAATGGGGCGCGGACGGCGGCCGACGACAGTGGCCGACACCGGGCGATGAAACGATGACGATATAGGAGCGCAACGATGATGACGCTGAGCAATACGGTATACGCGACGGGGGAAGGGACACCGCTGGTGCTGGTGCACGCATTCCCCGTTGACCACCGCATGTGGGACGACTGCGCGGAGCAGATTGCCCGGCAGGCGCGGGAGACGGGCGACCCGTCGGTGACGGTGTGGGCGCCGGACATGCCGGGCGCCGGGACCGGTCCGATTCCCGAGCCGGCCGACAGCGGGCGGGTGGCGGCCGACGGGGCGCTCACGGACGCGCTCGACCTGATGGCCGACGCCTATGTCGATCTGGTGCGTGCCGCCGGCTACGACAAGGCCGTATGGGCCGGACTGTCGATGGGCGGATACGTGGTGCTGGACATCCAGCGCCGCCATCCGGACATGGTCGCGGGACTCGCGCTGTGCGACACGAAAGCGGGCGCCGATGGCCCCGAGGCCCGCGCGAACCGGCTGGCGTGCGCGAGCGAATGCGAGGCGACGCAAACCGTGAAGCCGGTCATGCATTTCGCCGATGCGACGCCGTCCGATTCAAGCTTCAAGCAGTCCGATGAGGGCAGGGCGCTGTTCGCCCGCTGGATTGGCGAGCAGACGCCGCAGGGCGTGGGTTGGCGTCAGCGCATGGCCGCCGGCAGGCCTGACCTCAGCGATCAGCTGCCGCTCGTCACCGCTCCCGCGGCGGTGCTGTGCGGCGACAAGGACCCGTTCAGCCCCAGGCCGGCGATGCGGGCGCTCGCCGATGCGATGACCGGCACGTCGCCGAGTTTCACGGTCATCGAGGATTGCGGGCATTTCAGCGCGGTCGAGCATCCCGATCAGGTGGCGAGCGCGTTGCTCGATCTGGTGCGACGCGTGCATCTGCGCGACTGATCGCGGGCGCAGTCGGCCGGACACGGCATCCGCGGTGCGGTGGTGCCGGTGGCGCCGGCGGTGTGACCTGCCGCGACGATGATTGACGATGGATACATGAGGAGTGTGAAGTGATGTTTTCACCATTGGCATTGACCCAGACGTTGCCGTTCCTGCCGCTGGCGCAGGGCGACATCGATTATCAGGTCGCCCGGCGCGGAGATCCGGACCTGTTCGACACGCTGTTCGCCGACCCCGTCACCAAGGTCATCCTGGTGCGGGGCGGCCTGCTGGCCGTGCCGCGCGGTCAGGGCAATGCCGTCAACTATGCCTCCGCGAACATGAGGCTGAGCACGCTGCCGGGCGCGTACGCGGGTTCCGCCCTGGCCGTCCACCCCGAAGTGGTGCCGATATTCCTGGGATCGTATGGCGCGCTGCGCAACGAGCATGTGGTGGCGCTCGACATCACTCGGATGTCGGCTCCCGGCGCGGCCTCGGCGATTCCGTCGCCGTCGCTCGGTGCCGACGCGGCGTTTGATGCCGACGGCAATGCTCCCGGTGCGGTCGCGCCTGACAGGCTGGACATGCTGGAACAGGCCGTGGAACGGTTCGACTGGGTGGATCTGCGCGGGTTCGCCGCGCACGCCAACGCCCGCGAGGCCGGACAGGCCACGACCGCGGTGACCCTGAGCATATGGTACGCCGGGCAGCGGTTCTGCCCCTCCTGCGGGGCTCCGGTCAAGGCGGCGATGGGTGGATGGTCGCAGCGGTGCACGAACGCGGGTGACGGGAACCGTCTTCTGTTCCCCCGCATCGAGCCCGCTGTCATCACTGCGATCGTGGACAGTCAGGACCGGCTGCTCTTGCAGCACAACAGCGCCTGGCGCAATCCGCTGCTGTACTCCGTGTCGGCGGGATTCGTCGAGGCGGGGGAGAACCTTGAGCACGCGGCACGGCGCGAGGCCAAGGAGGAGACCGGCATCGACCTGGGCGAGGTGCGCTACCTCGGCTCCCAGCCGTGGCCGTTCCCCGCGTCCCTGATGATGGCGTTCAAGGCGCAGGCGCTGAGCACCGACATCCTGGTGGACGGCGAGGAGACGGAGACCGCGCGCTGGGTGACCCGTGACGAATACACCATCGAATTGTCGGAGGGCCGTATGGAAGCTCCCGGCAAATCCACAATCGCCCGGTACATGATTGAGGAGTGGTACGGCCGCGAACTGTGACATGCGCCGCGCGACAATGATTCGTATGGCTGCCGGGTGTTATAGTGAAGCCAGAGAGTCGAAGTAAAGGAACAGGAATGGCTAACGAATACACGGGAGACGATAATCAGGAAGACGAGCGCACGCAGGCAGTCTTCCCGCTGGATGATCAGATGGACATCCCGCCTCTGAACATGCCCGTCCTTCATGACGGGTCGACGTTTGACGCTGAGCCTTCCGGTCTGGCGGGTCTGGTCCAGGAGACTCAGGCGAAGCGGCAGGCGGATGCGGCCTCCGCACAGACGCAGGAGTCGCAGGAGACTCAGGCTTTCGACCCGTTGGCCGAGCTGGACGATGAGGCCGCTCCTGAGCCGCAGCCCGCCACACCTGCGACTTCATCCTTTGCCCCGCAGCGTCCCGCCGCGGACGACGTCGCGACCGTCGCCTTCGCCGCGGTCGCCATGAACCCGGCCGATGACGCCGCGCTGGGCAAGGGCGTGTCCGCGGCCAAGACGAAGAACCCGAAGCGCGGCATGATCATCGCGTTCAGCATCATCGGCGCACTGCTGGTGCTGCTGGTGGCCGCATTCTTCGGCACGAACTGGTATTTCCAGGACCGCGTCGCCCCGGGCGTCCGATTCGGCAACGTCAGCGTCATGGGCAAGACCGAAAGCGAGCTCACCGGCATCGTCAACCGGGCCGTGTCCGATTCGGCCATCACCGTCACCGATTCCGAGGGCAACAACGTCAAGGCGGGCCTCGACAAACTCGGCGTGACCGTCAACGTCAAGCAGACCGTGCGCAATCTGCTGGACGCGAAATCCGGCAACATGTTCACCCGCATCAACCCGTTCGCCAAGCAGGACGTCCGGCTGTCCGCCACGACCGACAACTACAAGCTGAGCACCTACCTGACCGAGCAGCTCGTCAAGGAGCAGGATCGCGCGGTCGCCTCGAACATCAGCTACGACGCCAACTCCAAGAAGTTCATCGTCACGGAAGGCAACGAGGGCAAGGAAGCCGACCCGTCGGACGTGATCGCGGCCGTCAAGAAGGCGGTCTCCCAGCCCGGCGAAGCACAAAAACTGAGCGTCATGTACTCCGACGTCGCCATGCCCATCACCGTCGAAACCGCCACGAGCGCGGCGAACGACGCCAACAAGCGACTGACGTCGTCGCTGGTCATCGGCAACTCCAAGGGCAAGACGTTCACGCTTCCCGCCGATGAGATAGCCAAGTGGATCCAGGTCAAGCCCGACATCCAGAAGGGCACCATCACGCTGGCATACGATCAGGACGCCATCAAGACATACCTGTCGCAGAACCTCGCCAAGAAACTCGACCAGGACATGGTCGTCGAGAAGAACATCACCAACACCGACGGTACCGTGCTGACCGTGACGCAGAAGGGCGTCGACGGCGTGGCCGTCCAAAGCACCGACGAGACCGCCGCGCAGGTGCTCGACGCGCTGAACGCCGGCAGGGGCGCGGAGCTCACAGCCACGGTGAAGGTGACCGGCCACAAGACCGAAAGCCGCAAGGTGGACTACACGTCGCCCAACGGCGACCCTCACATGGTCATCAATCTCAGCGAGCAGAAAGTGTACGCCTACAAGGGCTCGACCCTGGTGAAGACTTTCATCGTCTCCACCGGCAAGCCATCCACGCCGACCGACAACGGCACGTTCTTCGTGCACACCAAGTACCAGTCGCAGACCATGCGTGGCGAAGGCTACGTCACGCCGAACGTGCCATGGGTCACATACTACAACCAGGGCGAAGGCTTCCACGGCGCACCGTGGAACACCGCGGGCATCGCCAGCGGCACTCCGAAGTCGCACGGATGCACCAACATGCGCGTCGAGGACGCCAAGTGGGTGTATGACTTCCTGCCGATCGGTGCCATGGTGCAGATCGTGGGGACCACGCCGACCTCCGCCGTGCGCTGATTTTCAGGCGATTGCGCTGACTATACCGCTGACGCCGGCCCCGCCGATCATTGTTTCCGATCGGCGGGGCCGGCTGCGTTTTCGGGGCCTCGCCGTCCGGCTCAGTGTCAGCCCCATCGATAAGCGCTGTGCGGTACACTGGGGGGCATGAGTGACGAGAACGCAATCGACAACCCGTTGAACCTTGACATCCCCGATCACCTGCAGTATTCGGAAGAGCACGTGTGGGTGGACGATTCGGTGTCCCCGGCCATCGTCGGCATCACCGCGTACGCCGAGCAGCAGCTTGGCGAGCTGGTCTTCATCGACCTGCCGGACGAGGGCACGCGCGTGGAGGCCGGCGACGAGGTCCTTGAGCTCGAATCGGCCAAGGCCGTCGAACCGCTGGTCTGCCCGGTCGCCGGTACCATCCGCTATGTCAACCATGACGCCGCGGACGACCCCTCCGTCGTCAACAACGACCCGTACGGCGAAGGATGGCTGCTGAAGATCGAGCTGGACGATGACGAGCCGGAACTGCTCGACGCCGAATCCTACGCGAAGATCGCCCAGTGACCGGCACCGCCGTCGGCGACCGACAACGCAAGCCGGCGATGGCCGACGGTGACGAAGGTACATGACGACGACATATCCGACGGATATATTTGACATACAGCTAACGTGATAACGGATGGCGGAACCCATGAGCATCGCACACGACAACACACCACGCCGGGGCGGAGCGCGCCCTCTCGGCGGGCGGGATGACGGGCTGCGGCATGACGGCCCGATACATGACGGATCGGATCCGGACAACGCGGCTCACGACCCGTCCGGGCAGACCGGCTCCCCGCAGGACGACATGCTCACCGTGCCGATTCCCGCACGCCCGGTCGTCACCACGTTCGACGCCGCGTCGCGGCACGAGCGCATCGAGGTGCAGCCGGTACTGGTGCGCCGCATGCGTCGGGCCGTCACCGGCACGTTCGGATTGTGGGTGCGACTGTCCACCGCCGTCGCGCGCAAGCTCGACTGGTTCCCGCGCGTGGACCCGTACGTCGGCTATGGCACCGAGGTCTACTCTAGGCTGATCTGCCGCACCGTGTACGCGCCCAAGCACAGCAACGCCGGCACACTGACGCGCGGCATCAAAGGCATGCTGGCGATTCCCGCGTCCCGCGTGCAGGTGCGTATCAGCATAGACGGGACACCGCTGGAAACCGTGCAGATCGGCGAATCCGAGCGATATGACGAATTCAATCCCGTGCGAGATCTCGGCAGCGAATACGCGGTGTCCGACGAAAGCGGATACCTCGATCTGGTGGCCGAGCATCAGCTGGAGACCGGCGTTCACCGCGTCACCTATCGCGTGAAGGGGCGGCCGGAGGTCTCGGCGAACCTGTTCACCATCCCCTCCAGCGCGAAGGTCGGCATCATCTCCGACGTGGACGACACCGTTATGGTCACGCAGGCGCCGATATTGTGGAAGGCCGCATACAACCTGCTGTTCCTGAACCCCAAGAAGCGCAACTCCGTGCCGGGCATGAGCGTGCTGTTCACCAAACTGCAGGACATGTTCCCCGACGCGCCGTTCTTCTACCTGTCGACGTCCCCCTGGAACGTGGAAGGATCGATCCGGCATTTCATCTCGTATCACGGCTTCCCCGAAGGACCGCTGCTGTTGCGCGACCTCGACCCGCGCCCGAAGACGTTCGTGCCGTCCGGTCCGCAGCACAAGCTGGAGTTCGCCGAACAGCTCATGGCGGACTTCCCCGACATGCGGTTCATCCTGATCGGCGATGACGGGCAGAAGGACCCGACCACGTATGCGACCATCGCTCGGTGATACCCCGGCCGTGTGCTGGCGATCGGCATACGGCAGCTGTCGCCCCGCGAGGCCACGGGTCTGTCGTCGATGATGGGCATGACCTCGACGCAGCCGATGCCCGTCACCGACGTGCCGGTGTTCACCGGCACCACTGGTTCGAACATCATGAAGACCATGCTGCCGTACCTCAAGCAGAAACTCGGACGAACGGACTTGGCGGAGTGACTTCCCGAAGAGCGAAGTTCGCCGCTGTCTCAAGTCGGGCCGTATAATCACGAGCATGACAGACGAAACGAACGGCGGCGTCGCCGCTTGCCGACCTCCCATCGCCCGGCGTGAACCGGTGAAGCGCGTGTTCCACGGGGACGCCGTGATTGACCCGTATGAATGGATGCGAGACAAGCAGTCACCCGAGGTGCGCGACTATGTGGCCGCGCAGAACGCGTACTGCGACGCCCGCATGGCGGGTCTGGCGGGGCTGCGCGGCACGCTGTTCGACGAGTTGAAGGCGCATGTGCAGGAGACCGACATGTCGGTGCCGGTGCGCATGGACGGATACTGGTATTTCGCGCGTACCCGCGAAGGCAGCCAGTACGCCGTGCAGTGCCGGGTGCCGGTGCGCGGCGAGGACGATTGGACGCCTCCGGAAGTCGGGGGAGCCGGCGATGAGGGCGGGAGCGCCGTCGGAGCCGGTTCGCTGCCGGGCGAGCAGGTGGTGTTTGATGCGAACCGCGAGGCCGAGGGGCATGATTTCTTCGCGCTGGGCGGCCTGTCCGTCAGCAAGGACGGCCGATGGATGCTGTACGGCGTCGATACGCGAGGTGACGAGCGGTACGACTTCCGCATTCGTGATCTTGACACGGGCGATGAGCTGCCAGAGCGCCTTGAGGGCATCGGCGCGGCATGCTTCACGCCGGACGCGCGGTGGGTGTTCTACGTGACGCTTGATGATGCCTGGCGGCCGTGCGAGGTGCGCCGGCACCGCGTCGGCTCGCCGGTCGAGCAGGACGAAGTCGTCTTCCACGAGGACGACGAGCGGTTCTGGGTCGGGGTCGGCATGAGTTTCGACGAGCACAGCATCGTGATCTGCTCCGCGTCCAAAACTTCGTCCGAAGTGTGGATGCTGTCGACCGCGACGCCGGAAGGCGAGTTCTCGGTGTTCATCGCGCGCAAGGACGACGTGGAATATGACGTGAGCTTCGCATGCTTCGAAGGTGCCGGGGCTGACGGGGCCGATATTCCGGTTGCCGTGGTGTACCACAATGCTCAGGATCCGAACTTCGAGATCGACGTGATCGACATGCGAACCCATCAGCCGCCGTATACGCTGGGAGAAGGCGTGCGCGTGGCGGTCGGCTCGCCATACGGGTGCGCGCGCGGCGACGACATGGAGGCGGGCGCGGGCGCGAAGCCGGCCGGGACGGCCTACTCGAATCCCGCCAACCCCCGGATATTGCAGGGGGCGCACGGGCTGGCCATCGAGGGCATCGCCATCCACCGGCATTTCGTGACGCTCGCATACCGCACGGACGGGTTGCCGCACGTGGCGGCGATGACCAAGACGCAGGCGGCCGAAGACTTCCTCGCCGGGCGTCCATGGTCGTTCCGCGAGCTGATGCCGCCGGCGCTGGACGGCGACTGGGACGTGCCCGGGCGGGCCGATGACGGTGCAGCCGAGGCCGCGGGCGGAACGCTGCCGGGAGCCACCCATCGTCTGTACTCCATCGGAACGGGCGGAAACCCCTCGTATGATGCGCCGCGCATGCGGTACACGTTCTCCAGCTACACGCGGCCGGGCGAACTGCATGAGTATGATCCGGCGACCGGGCATGACGAGCTGCTCAAGCGGGCGCGGGTGCTGGGCGACTTCGATCCGCGCGAGTACATGGAGCGTCGGGTGTGGGTCACCGCTCGTGACGGCGAGCGCATACCCGTGTCACTGGTGTGGCGGCGCGGCCATGAGCCGGCCGCTGACAGCGCGATGTTCATCACCGGGTACGGTGCTTATGAGATCAGTTCGGACCCCGGCTTCTCAGTCGCTCGCCTGAGCCTGCTCGACCGCGGCGTGCTGTACGCCGTGCCGCATGTGCGCGGCGGCGGCGAGATGGGACGCGCCTGGTATGAGCAGGGGCGGCGCCTGAACAAGCGGCACACGTTCGAGGACTTCATCGACGTGACCGCCGCGCTGCAGGACGCGGGGTTGGCCGATGCGCATCGGACGGTGGCGTACGGCGGTTCCGCCGGCGGTCTGCTGATGGGTGCGATTGCGAACATGGCGCCGCAACTGTATGCGGGCATCGAGGCGGATGTGCCGTTCGTGGATGCGCTGACGTCGATCCTCGATCCGTCGCTGCCGCTGACCGTCACCGAGTGGGACGAGTGGGGCGATCCGCTGCACGACGCGGACGTCTACCGGTACATGAAATCGTATTCGCCATACGAAAACGCGCCGGAGGGCGCGGACGGCGAGGCCGGTGCGGGCGCGGCGTCCACGCGGTCTTTGCAGAGGCAATCGCTGCGGCCATTCCCGCGTATCTTCGCCACCACGTCGATGAACGATACGCGCGTGCTGTACGTCGAGCCGCTCAAGTGGGTGTCCCGACTGCAAGCCGCCGGCATCGATGCGATCATCAAGATCGAAGTCGAGGCCGGTCATGGCGGGACCTCGGGCCGCTACAAGCAGTGGCGCGAAGTCAGCTACGAAAACGCCTGGTGCCTCTCCGTCATGGGCCTGACCCGCTAGCCGCGGCCGACGTCCGCCCCTGATTGCGGGGCTTCCATATCGCGCCCCCACCTGCAAGGGGATGTGATTTTGGGGCCCGCGGGTGGGGATCATATGGTTGTTCCGGCATTCGGACTTTGCTGTGCCGGATAGTGGAATGAATGGTGGTTCCTGTGCCATACCACGTCAAAAACACCGTTTTTTCGCGTGGTGTGGTACAGGACCTTGCCACAGAATCGGTTTTAATCGGTTACATGCGCTGTTGGGGTACAAGAAGAATATCAAAGATCCTTGCAAAATGGCCGATTTCGCTGTGAAGCCCGGAATCGGCCATATCGGGCGTGTACCACACCACGGTCAAAATAGCGTTTTTCGGCATTCTGTGGCACAGACCATGCCGCACAGACCATGCGCGAAGATCACGTCGCCTCCACCGTCTGTCCACTAGACGGACTGGGCGCATTGTTTTCGAGCACGGCCACATACCCTGTTGGCTATGGCAAAGAAGTATACAATCGCCGTTATCCCCGGCGATGGCATTGGCAAGGAAGTCACCCCCTGGGCTCAGAAGGCGCTGGAAAAGGCCGCTGAGGGAGTGGCTGATTTCGAATACGAGAATTTCGACCTGGGTGCGGAGCGTTATCTGTGTGATGGCGCGATCCTGCCGGACGAGGAGCTGGAGCGCATCAAGAAGACCGATGCGATCCTGCTCGGTGCTGTCGGTGACCCGCGCATCAAGGCCGGCATCCTGGAGCGTGGTCTGCTGCTGAAGCTGCGTTTCGCGCTCGACCAGTACGTGAACCTGCGTCCGTCCAAGCTGTACAAGGGCGTCACCTCGCCGCTCGCAAACCCCGGCGACATCGATTTCGTCGTGGTGCGTGAGGGTACCGAGGGACTGTACTGCGGTGCCGGCGGAGCGGTTCGTCGCGACACTCCTGCCGAGGTCGCCACCGAGGTCTCTATCAACACCGCGTACGGCGTGGAGCGCGTGGTGCGGTACGCCTATGAGCTGGCGATGAAGCGTCGCAGGCACATCACGCTGGTGCACAAGAAGAACGTGCTCGTCAACGCCGGCGACATGTGGCAGCGCATCGTCGACCGTGTCGGCGAAGAGTACCCGGAGGTCACGCACGACTACCAGCACATCGATGCGGCCACGATTTTCCTCGTGTCCGATCCGTCGCGCTTCGACGTGATCCTGACCGACAACCTCTTCGGTGACATCCTCACCGACGAGGCAGGTGCCGTTGTCGGCGGCGTCGGCTATTCCGCGTCCGGCTGCATCAACGCGAGCAACGAGTATCCGTCGATGTTCGAGCCGATTCACGGTTCCGCGCCCGACATCGCCGGTCAGGGCAAGGCGAATCCGACCGCGGCCATCCTGTCGGCCGCGATGCTGCTGCGCCATCTTGGCTTCGACGATGCCGCGGCCCGCATCGACACGGCGGTCGAGGCTGATATCGAGGAGCTGGGCTCCACCGTTCGCTCCACCGATCAGGTCGGCGAGGATATTCTCGCTCGCTTGTAACGCGGCGGTGGCGTGAACCACCCCAGTCTCGCTTTGCTCGACAGCCCGCCAGCGGGACCGAGATATAGGCCACCGCTGGCGGGCTGTCGAGCAAAGCGAGACTTCGTGTATCGGGGTTTGAGACGACCACGCGGACAGATTCGGCGTGTAACGTGTATCGGGTGAATATCGAAAGTCGTGGGGAATGCAAGCGCCCGGGCGGCAAGCTGGTCGGGGTGACAGTGGCGTGCGCGCCGGATAACGGCCACGTCGTCGGCTGTCGCGTGGACGGTGATTTTTTCGTTGAAGGTGACGATGCCGCGGTCGACAGGTATCTGCGCCGTCTGAATGCGGCGCTTCTCGATATAGTGCAGCGTGATATAACACAGTGCGATACGCCGCCCGATGATCCGGATACCGTCTCCTATCTTGAACGCATCGCACGCGATGAGCATGTATCCGTTACCGGCGCGAATGCGGAAACGATACTGACCGCGTTGCGCCGCGCGCTGTCGGCTTGCGGCCGGGACGCCGCGCGACCGGCATCCTCGCGCCTCGCTTCGCCCGCCTCCGTGACGGCGCATGACGCGCGCAGGCGTGCAACGCCGTCCGCCGCATCGGCTGTTCCGACCTCGTCTGTCACAATTACGCCGGCGGCCTCGGCGCCTCAAGCGTCCCGCGGTCTCACACCGCCGACATTCCCCGGCGAGTGGCACGACCGCTGGCATCGGCTCGCGCCGAAAATCGTCGTGGACAAGCCCCGCAGGCCGCAGGAACAGATGGATGTCGACGTGCAATGGTCCCGTGAGGTGGCCGCGGGGGAGCGCCCTGCCACTATCCGGTTCTGGCAGTGGGCGTCCCCGGCCGTGGTGGTCGGCCGGTTCCAGTCGATTCCGGACGAAGTGCACGAAGATGTCGCCGCGAAGGAGGGTTTCACGGTCGTACGGCGCTGCACGGGCGGCGGCGCGATGTTCATCGAGCCCGGCAACACGATCACGTACTCGCTGTACGCGCCGCGCTGGTTCGCCGCGGACCTGGACATCGAGGAATCGTACCGTCTGTGCGACATGTGGCTGATCGCCGCGCTGCGTGGCCTCGGCCTCGACGTCGGCTTCTCCGGTCTCAACGACATCGCCTCCAGCCATGGCAAGATCGGCGGCGCGGCCCAGCGCAGGTTCCCGCCCATCGGCTCCGGCCCCGGTTCGATACTCCACCACGTGACGCTCGCCTACGATATCGATGCCGTGAAGATGACCCGCGTGCTGAACATCTCCGGAGAGAAGATGTCCGACAAGGCCGTGAAATCGGCCGTGAAGCGAGTGGACCCGATGCGGGCCCAGACCGGTCTGAGCCGCGACGGGCTGATTGCGCGTCTGGCGGACTGTCTGACGCAACCGGACGGTCCCGGTGCAAACTAGGCTACAATATGACAGAACCGACCGAAGACAGAGACGCGACGGGTTGGATTCCGTCGCGAGGACGCCGATGCGGATGCGGTGGCGGATGGTGCGCCGTCGTCGCGATATCGCAGGGGCTCCGTGTCGAGGTGCCGGCATGTCGGAAACGTGACCAGGAGGCGTCATGAGGGCAATCGGGCCGAATTCGTTCCCCGAAGAGGACAACGAGCTGTTGCATACGCCGTTGTTCAAACAGGTGTCGCCGGAGCAGGCCAATGAGCTGATTCCCTACCTGCACGAGGCCGTATTCGACAAGGGCGACTATATCTTCCGCGAGGGCGACAGGGACCACCGCATGTATCTGCTGGAGCGCGGCCGCGTCAAGCTGATCCGCGAATCCAAGGACAGGCGCGTGCAGCTGCTGTCGATCCACGCGCACGGCGAACTGCTCGGCGAGATTCCCGTATTCGACCCGTCCGGCGGCCCCCGTACCGCCACGGCCGTGGCGATGACCCACGGCACGCACGTGGCATGGCTGGAGCATGACGCGTTGTTCGCGTGGCTCAACGAGCACCCGCGCGTCGCCATCGACATGCTGCAGGTGCTGGCGAATCGCATGCGCGGCAACAACGAGCGCATATCCGACCTTGTGTTCATGGATGTGCCCGCCCGCCTGGCGAAGACACTGCTCAACCTCGGCGCGCGGTTCGGCGAGCCGGTGGAAGCCGGGCTGAAGGTGCCGCATGACCTGACGCAGGAGGAGCTCGCCCAGTTGGTCGGTTCTTCGCGCGAGACGGTGAACAAGGCGCTGATGGATTTCGCGAACCGTCGGTGGATCGCGCGCGAGGGCCGGTCGATCATCATCTACCAGCCGGGCATGCTGATTCGGCGCTCGCAACGGTGACGGCTGCGCCGAGCGCGGTGAACGCCCGGCGTTCCAGCGGCCGTTGGGGGATGATTCGGCTTGTTTCCGGTCGTTTTACAGTCTTCTGACCGGTTTGTGAGTACCCTGTGAGGGATTGGGAATCAGTCGTTCGGATGACGTGCCCGGTAGAGACGCCCCTCTAGAATGGCAACCATGCCCAAGAAGAAATCCCTGACCGCAAAATGTGTGTTGTCGCTGTTCCTCGCGTATGTGCTGCTCTGTCTCGCCGGAGGCGTCGTCACCAGCGCGTTCTTCCTTCCCGCCGTGTTCGCATCGAACAACGTGGTGCGTGCCATCGTGCCGTCGCTGCAGGTGGAGGGCATCGATTTCAACGTGACCGACCTGCCGCAGCAGTCGCGTCTGTATGCGTCGGACGGTACGACGCAGATCGGTACGTTCTATGCGCAGAACCGTATCGTCGTGCCATTGAAGAAGATTTCCAAGCCGATGCGCCAGGCGGTGGTCTCGCGTGAGGACCGTCGTTTCTTCCGGCATGCCGGCGTGGATATCCAGGGCGTGATGCGTGCGTTCGTGGCGACCTACGTGAAGAAGGGCGCCACTCAGGGCGGTTCCTCGCTGACCCAGCAGTACGTCAAGAACGTGCTGCTGCTGCAGGCGCAGGAGGACAACGATCCGATCGCCGAATACCATGCATCCGAGGAGACCGTGGCGCGTAAGCTGCGCGAAATGCTCATCGCCGTGCAGATGGAGAAGACGTATTCGAAACTGGAGATTCTGCAGGGCTATCTCAACATCGCGCAGTTCGGCCGTGGCATTTACGGCGTGGAAATGGCCGCGCGACGATACTTCAGCACCACGGCTGACAAGCTTGACATCGTGCAGGCGGCCACCATCGCCGCAATCACGAAGAACCCGGCGGCCTTCGACCCTTCGGTGGAGAGCAACCAGAAGGCCTCCCAGAGGGAGCGCAACATCGTGCTTGACCTGATGTATCAGGAAGAGTACATCAGCCAAAAGCAGCGTGACGAGGCCAAGGCGAAGCCGCTGAAGGACACGCTGAAACTGCAGGATGCGCAGGCGGGGTGCAGCGCGTCCGGCGACGCGGCGTTCTTCTGCGACTACGTCACCAAGAAGATCCTCAACTCGAAGGAGTTCGGCAAGACCATCGAAGAGCGCAAGAAGCTGCTGTATGAGGGCGGCCTCGACATCTACACGACGATGGACGTCAATGCGAACTCTGCGGCGATGAAGGCCGCGCGTGCGGCCATCCCGGCGGACGACGCGAGCAAGATGGAAGTGATGATGGCGGCCATCAAGCCCGGCACCGGCGAGGTGCTTGGCTTCGGCATCAACAAGATATACGACACGTCGCCGGAAGCGAACAACGATCCGGCCAGAACCGCCATGAACTTCGCCGTGGACCAGATAGACGGCGGCGGTAGCGGCTTCCCGGTCGGCTCCACATGGAAGCCGATCAACCTGGTGGCCTGGATGCGCAAGGGGCACTCGATCAACGAGGTGCTGCCGGCTCCGGGCGTCGTGAACCTATACCGTGACATTCCCGGCTTCCGCGGCGTCAATACCTGGGACGTGAAGAACTCCGGCGGCACGCCCGGATACGCGGAATCCCCGCTCGACGGTCTGGTCAACTCGCACAACACCACGCAGGCCGCCATGGCGAAGGTCATCGGCCTCGAACCCATCGCGCAGGCCGCCGAGGACATAGGCTTCCATCAGGCGTCCAAGCAGAAGATGAACATGCATCTGAAGGACGACACCGCGAACGGCGGCGCCTATCAGGCCCCGCTGATCATCGGTGGTACGGTGTCCGCCGCGCCGCTGACCATGGCGAACGTGTACGCGACCATCGCCGCGAAGGGAGTCGAATGCACGCCCATCGCCATCAAGAAGGTCACCGACGCCACCGGTGCCGAGCTTGACGTGCCCAAGGCGAACTGCCATCAGGCCGTCGACCCGGATATCGCCGAAACCGTCGCCTACGCGATGAACCAGGGTGTCGTGCGCCCCAACGGCCAGGCGAGGACCGCCCAGCTCGCCAACAACCGCAAGACGTTCGCCAAGACCGGTACCAACGAGAACACGTACATGCTGACAGGCGGATTCGTGCCGCAGATCGCCGCGTTCGTCGCCGTGGGCAACGCCGACGGCAACAGCGACTTCGACAACAAGACCATTAACGGCGTATACCACCGCACATGGTTCGGTTCCTATATCGCGACCCCGACGTGGAAGAACTTCATGGACACGTATCTCACCGCGATCAATGCGCCCAACGTCGATTACGGCACGCCGTCAAGCAAGTACGCGGCGACCTCGAATTCGACCTCGAAATCGTCAAGGTCGAGTACCAGCACGACAGACGGGACGACCAGCGGAACCGGCGGAACGGGCGATACCAGCGGCCAGTACACGCAGACGCAGAACGACACGACCACCGGCGGCAATCAGACCGAGGGCGGCCAGACCACCGGCGGGCAGTGACGGGCGGTGGTTCGGCAGCTGAGCCGGTGAGCTGAGCCGGCGGGCCGATGCGCCGAAAGCGGCGGTTCTCCGCGTGAGGCAGGGGCCGTATGAGCATGAACGCTCATACGGCCCCTGCCTGATTTCCGACGCATTGCGCAGGCGGAGAACATCGGTGCACGAGTCGTGCTTGAGTCTGTGCGCGGTGAGATGATTAGACCGGTGGTTGCCTCGCCGTGGTTTGGAAGCATCCCGACTTCCCGGCTCGCGGATTGGGAGCCATGCGAATTGTCGAGGAAAGGACGACCATGAACGCTGAGGGGAAGAAGAAGGCCAAGGGCGGCAAAGGGGGAGTGCAGCTGTTCCAGCCGATGACGTTGCGCGGCGTTACCATGCGCAACCGCATCTGGCTGCCGCCGATGGACACGTATTCAGCGGTGGCGCAGGACGGCAAGCCCACGCCGTTCCATTACCAGCATTATGTGTCCCGCGCGATGGGCGGATTCGGCATGATCATCGCCGAGGCCACCGCGGTGACGGCCGACGGGCGTATCTCGCCGCGCGATGTGGGACTGTGGAACGACGATCAGGTCGCCGCCTGGCATTGGATCGTCGACGGCATCAAGCAGGCCGGCGCGGTGGCGGCCGTGCAGCTCAACCATGCCGGACGCAAGGGGTCGACCGGCTGCTTCGGCGTCGGTTTCGAGGGGAAGAGTGTGCCCGAGGATGCCGGCGGATGGCGTACGGTCGCGCCGAGCCCGATCGCGTACCGTGGGCTCACCGATCCGCGCGCGTTGAGCGTCGAGGAGATTCACGGTCTGGTTTCGGCGTTCCGGGATGCCGCGCAGCGTGCGGTGTGGGCCGGTTTCGAGGCGATTGAGATTCATGCGGCGCATGGGTATCTGATCTCGCAGTTCCTTGACCCGCTGTGCAACGAGCGCGCGGACGAGTACGGCGGCGATATCCACGGCCGCATGCGGTTCCTGCTGGAGGTCGCCGATGCGATTCGCGAGGTGATTCCCGACACGGTGCCGCTGCTGGTGCGCATTTCGGCCACGGACTGGGCCGCGGGCGGCTGGGATCTCGATCAGACGGTCGATACCGCGTGCGTGCTGAAGCAGCACGGCGTGGACCTGATGGATGTGTCCACCGGCGGCATCATCGCCGACGTGAGCATTCCGGTCAAGGCCAACTACCAGGTGCCGTTCTCCGATCAGGTGCGCGAACGCGCCGCAATACCGACCACCGCCGTCGGCCTGATCACCAAGCCGAAGCAGGCGGAGAAGATTCTGCGTGCGGGGCAGGCCGATGCGGTCGAGATCGGCCGTGCCGCGCTGCGTGACCCGTACTGGCCGCTGCGCGCCGCCGCCAAGCTCGGCGTGCCCGTCTCCAAGACACCCTACCAGCCGCAGTACATCCGCGGCGCCTTCCCTGAGGACTGAGCGGCAGATAAACGTAGACCACCTCCAGTCATGCTACGCATGACTGGAGGTGGTCTACGGCTGCGTCGATCAGGCGTCGATGCCGACGGCGTCGCTGATGTGTTCGAAGCCGTCGCGCTTGAGGAGCGCCGCGAGGCCGCGCTTGAGTACGGTGATCTGCTGCGGTCCGCGGTACATCAGTGCGCTGATGAACATGACCAGGCTGGCGCCGTTGCGAATCTTGCGATATGCCTGCTGCGGGGTGAACACGCCGCCGATGCCGGCGATGGCGAAACGCTCGCCGTATTCACGGTAGACCTGCGCGATGCGCTCCTCGCTGGCCACCGTGCACGGGCCGCCGGACAGGCCGCCCTCCCACTGCTGCGGAATCTCCAGGCCGGTGCGGTCCTTCTGGAGGTTGGCGATGCTCAGCCCCTGCACGTTGTGCTCGGCAAGCACGTCGAGCAGGTCCTTGAACTCGGGCCACGTCTTGTTGAGCGGCATCTTGACCAGCGTCGGCTGCGGGCGTTCGATCTTGTCGAGCTCGGTGAACAGGCGGTCGAGCGCGTCCGGGTCGGCGGTGAACGGCTCGCCGGCATGGGTGTTCGGGCATGACACGTTGACCTCGACCATGGCGCTGCGTCCGGCCGCGCGGCGCATGGAGATGCAGTAGTCCTCGATGCCTTCGTCCAGGTCGCCGCACTTGTCGTCGTTGGTGCGTGCGATGGAGACGGACACCTGCATCGTCTTCGCGTTTGTCCACGCCTGCTCCGCGCGGTCGATCACCTTGTCGGACCCGTCGTTGGCAAGGCCCACGTGCACCATCATCGAATCGTATTCCGGAAGACGGTGGAACCACGGCTTCGGATTGCCGGCGCTGGCGCGGGAGGTCGTGGAGCCGACCGTCTCGAAGCCGAAGCCGACGTTGTCCATGAGCACCGGCATGTCGCAGTTCTTGTCGAGGCCGGCGGACAGGCCGAACGGGTTGGCGAAGTCGACGCCCATCACTGTGGTCTCCAGCACGGGGTCGGTGTAGTCGAGCATCTCGCGAAGCAGCCACATGAGCGGCGGGATGCGTTTGGTGACGTTGCAGAACTCGATCATCTGGTCGTGCGCCACATCGGGGGTGTGGTTGAAGACGAAATTGGGTTTGATGATGTTCTTGTAACCGAAAGTGAACAGGTCGGTGGTTGCTTTGTTCACCGCGTCGTGCCAGAAGTTTTCCGAAACATAAGCCATGCCCTCCATTGTGTCACGCACGCGAAAAAACGGCAACGATGCGGTTGCGTGGGTGCGGTCGGATCCGGCGGGTGGGGGAGAGTGCGGTAAAAGTGATGTTTTGTTCGTTTTTATGGAAGTAATGTGCGCAACACGCATGTCAAACATTACGAAATGCACATATTGGTTTGGTTTATGCGCGAACATGTGCGATAATGTTCACATGATATCCTCACAACGTCAACATCTGATACTGAGCCGTCTGCGTACGCGCGGCGCAGTGCGCATCACGGCGTTGTCTAAGGAGCTCGGCGTTTCCGCGATGACCATTCGACGTGACATCGCCGATCTCTCTGACAAAGGTCTGCTGAAACGCGTGCATGGCGGTGCCGTCAGCACCAGCGCATTGCTCAGCGAGCCGCTGTTCTCTGTAAAGTCGCAGATGGACATTGGTCTCAAGGACGCCATCGCACGTGAAGCGGTGCAATATGTGGCCCCCGGCGATGTGATCGCCATAGGAGGCGGCACCACGGCCTACGTGTTCGCGCAGCATCTGCTGGAAAGCCAGCAGGCGTCGGGCATCACCATCCTCACCAACTCGATTCCGGTCGCCGAGCTCGTGCAGGCGTTGGAATCCAAGGATGTGGAGGTGATCGTAACGGGCGGCGTCACCACGCGGTCGAACTCGCTGGTCGGGCCGATCGCCGACAAGGTCATCGCGTCGCTGCGCGTCAACACCGTGTTTCTCGGCACCCATTCCGTGTCGATTCCCCGTGGCTTCCTCATGCCGAACTCGCTGGAGGCGGCCACCGACATGGCGATGATGGGCATCGCCGACCGTACGGTCATCCTGACCGACCACACCAAGTGGAGCTGTACATCACTATCGTTGTTCGCCCGGTTCGACCAGGTGGACACGGTCATCACCGACGATGGCCTCGACCACGAGTCCATCGCCAAGACAAGGGATTTGGTAAAGGAACTCGTTCTGGCGCACCAGAGCGAACACACCGAAGAAAGTGAGTGACACCATGGCAGAAATCACCAACTACACCCCGGGAGAGTATGCGAAGGAGCATATCCGCATCACACCGACCACGCTGGCCGACGGACGCGACTTCTTCTATCTCGACGACGATCCGGAATACGTCTCCGGCGCCAAGACCCGCGAGCTCAAGGACCCGCGCCCGCTGGACTACCGCTTCGCCCCGCACCTGGACGCCGACGGCAACGAAGTGCCGTACGCCGCCCCGCAGATGCGCCGCGACCCGCTGACCGGCGACTGGATCCCGATGGCCACCGCCCGCATGAACCGCCCGATCACCGCCGGCCCCGGCGCCACCGCCAAGGGCAACCCGCTGGCCGCGCGCAAGCCCGGCGACCCGTACCAGGACGGCGAGGTGCCGGACACCGACTACAACGTCGTCGTGTTCGAGAACCGTTTCCCGTCGATGGTGCGTGTGCCCGGTGTCTCCGAAGACGTCACCTACGTCGACGGCAACCCGCTGTGGGAGAAGAAGCTCGCCGCCGGCCGCTGCGAGGTCATCTGCTTCGACCCGAACGAGGACGGCCTGCCGGCCGACCTGCCGGTGTCCCGCCTGCGCACGGTTGTTGAGGCATGGGCCTTCCGTACCGCCGAGATCTCCAAGATGGAAGGCATCGAGCAGATCTTCCCGTTCGAGAACCACGGTGCCGAGATTGGCGTCTCCCTCGCCCACCCGCACGGACAGGTCTACTGCTACCCGTTCATCGCCCCGAAGATGGAGAAGGAACTCCAGCACACCGAGGCCTACCACGAGAAGACCGGCGGCAACCTGCTCAAGGACATCATGAACGCCGAGCTCGAAGCCGAGGAGCGCGTCGTGATGCGCAACCACAGCTGGGTCGCCTACGTGCCGGCCGCCGCCCGCTGGCCCCTTGAGGTTCATGTGGCTCCGGTGCGCGACGTGCTCACCCTCGACCAGCTCAACGACCAGGAGCGCTGGGACCTCGCCTCGATGTACTCGCACCTTCTGAAGCGCGGCAACGCGTTCTTCGACAAGGGCGACGGCAAGGGCATGGACCTGCCGTACATCGCCGCCTGGCATCAGGCCCCGATCCACGACGCGCGTCGCGAGAACTACCGCCTGAACCTGCAGTTCTTCTCGTTCCGCCGCGCCGCCAACAAGATCAAGTACCTCGCCGGCTCCGAGTCCGGCATGGCCGCCTGGATCTCCGACACCACCCCGGAGCTCATCGCCAAGCGCTTCCATGAGCTTGGACAGATCGACATCTCCGACTGACAACGTTCTATGGGGGAGTCTGGCCGAACCGGGCTCCCCCTAGCAATATCCACTGCATATATAGCCATCACACAGAAGAAAGAACACCAATGACTGCTGTTGAATTCATTGAGCCGTTGTCCCGCGAGGATGGTGTCTCACGGGCGACGAAGCTGTTCGTCGATATGTATGCCACCGCGCCCGAGGGCGTGTGGGCCGCTCCCGGCCGCGTGAACCTGATCGGCGAGCACACCGACTACAACGCGGGCCTGTGCCTGCCGATCGCGCTGCCGCACCGCACGTTCATCGCGCTCAAGCCGCGCGAGGACACCAAAGTCCGCGTCGTCTCCGACGTGGCGCCCGACAAGGTTGCCGAGGCCGACCTCGACGGCCTCAAAGCCCGTGGCGTGGACGGCTGGTCCGCCTACCCGACCGGCGTGGCCTGGGCCCTTCGCGAGGCCGGTTTCTCGCAGGTCAAGGGCTTCGACGCCGCGTTCGTGTCCTGCGTGCCGCTGGGATCGGGCCTGAGCTCGTCCGCCGCCATGACCTGCTCGACCGCGCTGGCCCTGGACGACGTGTATGGTCTCGGCTACGGCTCCTCCGACGCGGGCCGCGTGACGCTGATCAACGCCGCGATCAAGTCCGAGAACGACATGGCCGGCGCCTCCACCGGCGGCCTCGACCAGAACGCCTCGATGCGTTGCACCGAAGGCCACGCGCTGCTGCTTGACTGCCGTCCGGAGCTCACTCCGCTGGAGAACGTCTCCCAGCAGGCCTTCGACCTCGACAAGTACGGTCTGGAGCTGCTGGTGGTCGACACCCAGGCACCGCACCAGCTCAACGACGGCCAGTACGCCCAGCGTCGCGCCACCTGCGAGGAGGCCGCCCGCATTCTCGGCGTCGCCAATCTGCGCGTCGCCGCCGATGGCATCTCCAAGGCCGACGACCAGTTCCAGGCGCTCAAGGAGACGCTGGATGCCCTGCCCGACGTGACGATGAAGAAGCGCGTGCGCCACGTCGTCACCGAGATCGAGCGCGTGCGCTCCTTCGTGCGTGCGTTCGCCCAGGGTGACATCGAGGCCGCCGGCCGTCTGTTCAACGCCTCTCATGATTCGCTCGCCGCGGATTACGAGGTCACCGTGCCCGAGCTGGATGTCGCGGTGGATGTGGCCCGCAAGAATGGCGCCTACGGTGCGCGCATGACCGGCGGCGGCTTCGGCGGCTCCATCATCGCGCTCGTCGACAAGGGTCGCAGCCAGGAAGTCGCGCAGAAGATCGCCGACGAGTTCGAGGCTCGTGGCTTCCATGCGCCGCGCGCCCTGCCGGCGGTTGCCGCGCCCAGCGCCAGTCGCGAGGCCTGATTATCGCAGCGAACGGTTCTCAATAAGAAACGTGCGAGGATTCCTCACAAAAGCGCACATATGAACAATCGGCGGAAGCCCGGAATTCCGGACTTCCGCCGATTGTTTTGTTCGTTTCGCGCGCGATGAGGCTCGCACCTTTCTTATTGAGAACCGTTCGCTGCGACAACCAAAAAAGGGAGCGGATTTCGCCGCTCCCTTTTTTATCTATCTCAGATCACTTCTCGTAATCCTCGTCCTTGCTTTCCTTGATCAGGAACAGGGCGATCAGGGCGAGCAAGGACATCACGGCGAGGTACCAGCCGACGGACTCGACGGCGCCGGTCGACTTGACCAGTGCGGTGGAGATGGCCGGGGCGAACGCGCCGCCGAGGATGGCGGCGAGGTTGTAGCTCAGGCCGGCGCCGGAGTAACGCACGTGAGTCGGGAACAGCTCGGGCAGATAGGCGCCGCAGGGGCCGAACAGGCCGCCCATCAGCGCGAAGCCGACGCACAGGAACAGCATCACGGTCAGGACGTTGTGCTGCAGGGACTGCATGGCGAACAGACTGAACACCAGCGTCGCGAGCGTGGTGGAGATCAGCACGGTCTTGCGGCCGAGCTTGTCGGAGTAGATGCAGGTCACGAAGATGAAGATCGCGAAGAACACCACGGAAACCATCTGCATGGCCAGGTATTCGTTCTGGCTGAAGGGTGGCTTCATGACCTTGACGGCGTAGCTCAGCGACCACGTGCCCAGCACGTAGAACAGCGAGTATGTGATGCCCATGGCGAAGGTGCCGAGAAGCACTTCCTTCCAGTACGGCAGCAGCGAGCGCAGCGGGTGCTTCACCACGCGGTCCTGCTCGACTGCCTTGCGGAAGATCGGGGTCTCGGTCATGCGCAGACGCACGTACAGGCCGATGATGACGAGCACTGCGGAGCACAGGAACGGGATACGCCAGCCCCAGGCCTGCATGGCCGTGGATCCGAGCGTGGAGTCGAGCAGCAGGTTCAGGCCGTAGGCGCAGAAGAAGCCGATCGGGGCGCCGAGGTTCGGGAAGGAGCCGTACAGGGCGCGCTTGTTGGCCGGGGCGTTCTCGGTAGCGACCAGCGCGGCACCGGACCATTCGCCGGCGAGACCCACGCCCTGGCAGGCGCGGCAGATGCACAGGATGACGATGGACAAGGCGCCCAGCTGCTCATAGCCTGGCAGCAGGCCGACGACGAACGTGGAGATACCCATCGTCATCAGGGCGACGACCAGCGTGGTCTTGCGGCCGATCTTGTCGCCGAAGTGGCCGAACAGCATGGAGCCGAACGGGCGGGCGAGGAACGAGACGGCGAACGTCAGGAACGCGTACATCGTGCCCAGCGCCGGATTGGCCTTCGACGCGGCCGGGAAGAAAATAGTGCCGAAATAGCTGGCGGCTGCGATGGAATAGCAGTAGTTGTCGTAGAACTCGATGGCGGTGCCGACCATGGAGGCGGCGATGATCTCGGGAACCGAGTCCTTCTTCACCGCACCGGCCTTGGACACGGCCGCGGTAGCAGTAGCAGACATGAAAGTCTAACCCCTCTAATTCATTCAATCTCTGATACGAGCCGACGCCGCGACCGATTGTGCGGTGCGTGGTCGATATGCTCGCGGGTAGCGGGGTGCGTGGGCGTCGTCGCCCGAGCTTGTGGCCCCAGCGATGCGCTCACACACCGCTGTGCTTGATGTAAAGGTGTAGTCGACTTATGAAAGCGATGGTAATACTGCTCACATTGTGGACGATTGTCCGTTTGCGCCTGGATGATCCCCGCGTGAACAATGCCGACGTCGGATTCGGCCGATGGCCTGCGGACACGCCCAAATGGACGGTTCGGCAGTATTTCACGCCCGCTCCATATACTTGACACTACTTGCAGTAATCGGTTTCGAGCGGGGGAGTCCCATGAACAAGGCAATCATCACCGTCGTCGGCCAGGACACGGTCGGCATCATCGCGCGCGTGTGCACGTACCTGTCCGATCACAAGGTCAACGTGCTGGATATCTCACAGACCATCATCGACGGCTTCTTCAACATGATGATGATCGTCGACTACTCCGGCGCGGACAACGAGTTCGGCGTGATCGTCGAGGACCTGGACAAGCTCGGCGAGCAGATCGGCGTGCGCATCCGCTGCCAGCGCGAGGAGATCTTCACGAAGATGCACCGCGTCTGAGTCTCGAAAGGAACGAATCATGCTGAATATCATGGAGGTCCGTGAGACCAACCAGATGATCGAGCAGGAGAAGCTTGACGTGCGCACCATCACGATGGGCATCTCGCTGCTTGACTGCGCGGCGGACAGCGTCGACAAGGTGTGCGACAGCATCTACGACAAGATCACTACCTACGCCAAGGACCTGGTCGCCACCGGCGAGGCGATCGAGCGGGACTACGGCATCCCGATCGTCAACAAGCGCATCACCGTCACCCCGATCTCGCTGGTCGGCGCGAGCTCATGCAAGAGCGAGGACGATTTCGTCAAGATCGCGCACGCGCTCGATCGTGCCGCCAAGAAAGTCGGCGTCGACCTGATCGGCGGCTATTCCGCACTGGTGTCGAAGTCCATGACCCCCGCCGAGGAGCTGCTGATCCGCTCGCTGCCCAAGGCGCTGAGCGAGACCGACATCGTCTGCTCGTCCGTCAACGTCGGCTCCACCAAGACCGGCATCGACATGAACGCCGTCGAACTGCTCGGCCACATCATCAAGGACATCGCCGCGCGCACCGCCGACAACGACTCCTACGGATGCGTCAAGTTCGTCGCCTTCTGCAACGTGCCCGACGACAACCCGTTCATGGCGGGCGGTTTCCACGGCGTGACCGAAGGCGATGCGGTCATCAACGTCGGCGTGTCTGGCCCCGGCGTGGTGTCTCGCGCGCTCGACGCGGCGGTCGGCCGTGATTTCGAGTTCCTGTGCGAGACAATCAAGCGCACCGCGTTCAAGATCACGCGCGTCGGCCAGCTCGTGGCGCAGGAGGCCTCGCGCCGCCTCGGCATCCCGTTCGGCATCATCGACCTGTCGTTGGCTCCGACGCCCGCGGTCGGCGATTCGGTCGGCGAAGTGCTGGAGAAGATCGGCCTGGAGCAGGTCGGCGCTCCCGGCACCACGGCGGCGTTGGCAATGCTCAACGACCAGGTCAAGAAGGGCGGCATCATGGCGTCGAGCTACGTCGGCGGTCTGTCCGGCGCGTTCATCCCCGTCTCCGAGGACAAGAACATGATCGACGCGGCGGCATCCGGCTGCCTGACGCTGGAGAAGCTGGAGGCCATGACCTGCGTGTGCTCGGTCGGCCTTGACATGATCGCCATCCCCGGCGACACCAGCGCCGCCACGATCTCCGGCATGATCGCCGACGAGGCCGCCATCGGCATGGTAAACCAGAAGACCACCGCCGTGCGCGTGATCCCCGTGGCGGGCAAGGGCGTTGGCGAGATGGCCAACTTCGGCGGTCTGATGGGCTACGCTCCGATCATGCCGGTGAACCAGACGAGCTGCGAGGCGTTCGTGACCCGCGGCGGCCGTATCCCGGCCCCGATCCACAGCTTCAAGAACTGACGAGGTGCGCGGCGCTCCTCGGTGAGCCGGTGTCGCAGCGATATCGCTGAGCTGATAGTGCCGATATCTCAAGCGGCCGTTTCCGCATGTGCGCGGGAACGGCCGCTTTCATTATTATCCCCATCCAAGCCGCCTGACGTTTTCTTCCCCTCCCCGTCACCGATTCCAGCAGTGAAGTACTGATGAATATCGGCGGGGAATTTGCTGGGCATCAGGTTACTGTGCATACACTTGCAGCGTAGGGGAATAGAGAAAAACGACGTTGAATTTATGATGTCGGCAGAAGGCGCATGACATGCATCAGACACAAGCATCATCCGATTTGTCCTCATCCGGCATAGGGCATCCGTCTCGTTCTCCGCTGCCGTGCCGTCCGTGTCGCCGTGTCGCCTGCGCCGTCTGCTGACGGGTAGTGTGGTTCCGTTGCTGGCCGTCGGTTGTGCGTACCTACTGATTCCCGCGTTCGGCCACGCGATTTGGTATGACGAGAGCTATTCGGTGGCGCTCACCTCGCACGGGTGGAGCGGCATATGGAATCTGGGCTCGCTTGACGTGCATCCGATCGGCTACTACATGCTGCTCAATCTGGTGCGGCTCGTGTTCGGCGAACATGTGGTGGCGTACCGTCTGATGTCGGCGGCGGCATCATGTGCACTGGTCGTCGCCGGATACACGATGAGCGCTGGGACTGGGGAGCGCGCGCCGCACGGCTGTTCGCGGCGTTGGCGTGCTTCGCCCCGCCGTTCATGCGCATGGCGTTCCAGATTCGCATGTACTCATGGGCGGTGCTGGCCGTCGCGATGTGCTTCCTGTTCGCGATGCGCATCTGCATCAAGGCGCGCGGCAGTGGGCCCGTGCGCGTGAACGAGTGGATCGGATTCGCGCTGTTCTCCCTCGCCGGCGCGTACCTGCATTACTATGCGGTGCTCGTCGTGACCATCATCAATGCGATCGTGCTCGCCGTCGTATGCGCACGCGCCGTGGATCGCGCAGATGCTGTCGCAGGTGCGCAGTGTGTCGTCGGGGTATTGGATTCATTTCGAGTTCCCAATGACGTTGATCCGGCTGATCGATTATCCGCTGATGGGCGAGGGTGCGCGGAACATCTATGATCCGGCGACGATATGCCTGCCGACTATATCGTGAAGGCCGTCGGCGGGAACGTGCACCGCAATGCCGTCATCGTCTCAGACAGTCCCCGCATACTTGGCGTGCTCGCCGCATCCGGGCGCCGGGATATTCCGCTGCGCTACGCGTTGTGGACTGAAGACGCATGGTGGGATCAGCGGGCTTTGCCGGCGTATCTGGACCGGGTTCGCGTCTGCCACAGCTGGGATATGGCCGTGCAGTCTGATACCAGGCAAGTCGTTGTGATTCGCTCGTTGCCGGCCGGCCCTGCGGGAGAGGCCAGACCGGGCAATGGCGAGGTCAAATTGGGTGGATTCATGAGAGGCCTTTCCGGCCGCAAGAGCCTGCGCGAACATCGTGTGTTCGTGCGGCCGTATGACCAAGACGTGGGCCGTGTGGGTCTTCGACGTGCGTCGGTAGATGTTGTTGTTGCGCCGTCTTGCCGACTTTGCCCTGTGCCAGGCGCGGTTCTGACATGGTCGTGGGCTCGGCTGGGGTTCGCAGATGGCCGGGCGTGATTCTGGAGCGGTCTCGTCCTCGATTGTGTGCCACACCAGGGCGAAAATGGGTGTTTTGAGCCTAGTGTGGCACAATTTGTGCCACAGAATGAAATGTAAGCGCTTAGAATCCATGTCGTGGCAGTTGGTTGTTTCACGATATCATTGGAAAATGGCCGAAACTGTCTGTTGTAGATAATCGATGTCGAAACCACCTGTGCCATACCAGGGCAAAAATAGGTGTTTTTGCCCTGGTATGGCACGCAATCCGCAACTTGTCTCATGGATCGAGATAAGAGATATCGGATACTGATTCAAGCGGTGAGTGGAATGGTCGCGCTGTTTGAACCGCGCCTCTGAGGGCTTCATGCCGACCGGGAAATGCATCGTGACGCGGAAATCGTCATGGACTGCGAGGTATAAGGATCTCGGCCGGATGGGACCACACATACGTTAACAACGCGTCACTGTGCGTGTGCCCACGCACAGTGACGCACTTCGTGCTCAACGCACTGCCTGCAATTGTGGTCTCGCTGCGCGAGTCTCAATGTTTTCCTCTCTCGTCCCTGTCGGGACTCGCTCGGCGTCGCTACTCGGAAGCCCACTGGGCTTCCTCCCTACGCTCCGTCCTGCAATTGTGGTCTCGCTGCGCGAGTCTCAGTGTTTTCCTCTCTCGTCCCTGTCGGGACTCGCTCGGCGTCGCTACTCGGAAGCCCACTGGGCTTCCTCCCTACGCTCCGTCCTGCAATTGTGGTCTCGCTGCGCGAGTCTCAGTGTTTTCCTCGCTCGCGCCTGTCGGCGTTCGCTCGGCGTCGCTACTCGGAAGCCCACTGGGCTTCCTCCCTACGCTCCGCCCTTGAACCCTAGTTGGCGCCAGGCTTCGTAGATGGCGATGGAGGCGCAGTTGGTGAGGTTCAGGCTGCGCAGGCTCGGGCGCATCGGCAGCCGCACCTGTTCGGCCACGTGCGGGCCGGCCATGATGTCCATCGGGTCGGGAATGTCGCCCGGCTCCGGCCCGAACAGCAGAATGTCGGTCGGCTTGTACTCGACCTCGGTATACAGTTTCGTCGCATGCGCGGTGAACGCGATGATGCGCGAATTCGGCATCGACTCGACCAGATTGTCGAAGTTCGGATGCAACACCACGTGAGCCATGTCATGATAGTCAAGCCCGGCACGACGCAGCTTGGTATCGCGAAGATTGAACCCCAGCGGCTCCACCAGATGCAGGATGGTGCCGGTCACCGCACACAGGCGAATCGCCGACCCGGTATTGCCGGGGATGCGCGGACTGTAATAGCACAGATGCGGCGTGACCGTCTCCGTCGCGGCAGCCTTCTCGGCCGACAGCATCGCGTCCACAACGCTGATCGGATTGCCGTGCGCGTCGGTCACCAGCTCGTCGGGACCATAATTCGACTTGCGGTAGCCGTACTCGAACATCTTCTCGACCTTCGCCTCGGCCTCTTCCGCACCCTTGGTTTCGCTCATCATCCCGCCTTGTCTCTGCCGGTTGTCTTCGACCTTCGAGCTTAAAACAGCCCATACCCGTAACAGCTGCTCGAAGGAGAGACCATGAGACAATTATTCCGCCGTATCACGACCATATCCGCCACATGCGCGTTGGCCGTTTCGGTTGCAGCCGCAGTCGCGGTGGCCGCCGAACCCACCACAGGCAACATACTTACCGGCAAACTGCCCACGACCAACAGCACGCATCTGATCGGCGACGGCGACACCGGATTCGACCCGACCGACAGCAACATCACCAAAATCATCGCCGGAGAAGAGAACGGCAGCGCGGAAAACAACGGATACGCCAGCTGGGACGACGTATACCTGCAATATGATTTCGGCGAGCCGAGAGAGATACACTCCATCAACCTGTACCGCAATGGGTATGAGAACGCGCTGAACACGTTCAAGCGCATCAAGGTCGAAGTGTCCTCCAACGAGGACTTCTCCGACGCGAACGTGCTGTTCGGCACCGCCGACGTCGAGGAAACCGCCGCGACCAAGCTCGCCGCGCAGACCATCAACCTGACCACGCCCGTCACCGCGCGGTACGTGCGCATCTGGCAGAAGGGCCATTGCATCCAGAACACGAACTCCTCATGGAAGGGATACGGCAACGGCGTGGGCTTGCGCGAAATCGAGGTCATCGCCAAGCTCAAGGACGGCGAGACCCTGCCGGACGCGCAGGAGACGCGCAACATCGCGCTCGGCAAGTTGCCGTATGTGTACGGCCTCGACCCGACCAACATCGCGGCGATCAGCGACGGCAAGCAGGACGACAACTACGCCGTGCACAACAGCACCGGCGAGCGGTGGCTGCAGTTCGAATACAAGAACCGCTACCGCATCCACGAGGGCTCAAGCCGGGCACCTATCCGCTGGTCCGCATAGGCGTGTCGTCGACGCCCACGTCGGCCGGCAAGGACGTCGACGGCATGCATTCGCGACCGATGTTCCCGATTCCGGAGACGCAGGTCGGCGACGGCTGGGTCGGCGACGTCGACTACACGAAGCAGGCCACGAAGCAGGACAGCAATTTCCTCGTCGACTGGGTGCGCGTGTACCAATCCGAGGGGCAGCCGGTGACGCGTTTCGACGACCTGTACGGCGCCGAGAGCGGCGCGTACCGGATCGCCCCCGCCTCACGGACCGAGGGGCTGACCGCAGTGAGCAACGGTGACGCCGCCTGGCAGAACAAGAACAACTTCTACTACGGCGGACAGCCGCGGTATGAGACCAGCCGTTCCCATGCCGTGCCCCTGATGCAGGGCCGATTCGCCCTGCGCTTGCGGGCCCACAAACACTCTGCCGAATCCGGGCGAATGCTTTTACCCGCAGCGAGCGACCCGTTGCAGGTAAGGTTGTGCCACCGAATCGGCGAAATCGCGCGGCGCCGTGATGATGTAGCGGTCGCCGTGCACAATGGAGCGATGCCAGAGATACGGAACGATACGCCGGCCGAACCTGTGGGCGAGTGCGCTGTGCCTCGCGTGCGGGCGCTGCTGTCCGCATGGTGGGAGGCCAACGCCCGCGACCTGCCGTGGCGATTCGGGCGCGCGACGCCTTGGGGCGTGCTGGTGAGCGAGGTGATGAGCCAGCAGACCCAGATGAGTCGGGTGGTGCCATACTGGACTGACTGGATGCGCGTGTGGCCGGACGTCACCGCGCTCGCGGGAGCCTCCACGGCGGAGGTCATCACCGCGTGGGGGCGGCTCGGCTACCCGCGCCGGGCGTTGCGGCTGCAGGAGTGCGCCCGCGTGGTGTTCGAGCAATACCACGGCCGGCTTCCGCAAACCTACGACGAGCTGACCGCGTTGCCGGGCATCGGCGACTACACCGCCTCGGCGGTGCTGAGCTTCGCCTTCGGCGTGCGCATCGCGGTGGTGGACACCAACATCCGCCGGGTGCTGTCGCGCGTATTCCTCGGAGTCGAATCGCGCGGGGGAGCGGCCAGTCCGGCCGAGCGGGCGCTCGCCGGCAGGGTCCTTCCGCAGGATGATGAGACGGATGTTCGTGATGCCATCGAAGCCGCGAATGCCCGCGAGACGGTGAATGCCCCCGAATCCGCAATCCGCGAGATGACGCAGCGCAACACCCGTCCGTCGGTCATATGGAACCAGTCCGTGA
This sequence comes from Bifidobacterium bifidum ATCC 29521 = JCM 1255 = DSM 20456, assembly GCF_001025135.1. Classification (NCBI taxonomy): domain Bacteria; kingdom Bacillati; phylum Actinomycetota; class Actinomycetes; order Bifidobacteriales; family Bifidobacteriaceae; genus Bifidobacterium; species Bifidobacterium bifidum. The sequence continues at coordinate 509,213 of NZ_AP012323.1, forward strand.
TGGAGCTCGGCGCGCTGGTGTGCACGGCCAAGAACCCGCTGTGTGACCAGTGCCCGATCGGTGAGCATTGCGCGTTCCTCGCGGCGGGCCGCCCCGGGCTGGGAGAGCGACGCACCCGCCCGCGCCAGCGTTTCCAAGGCACCGACCGTCAGGTGCGCGGCATCATCCTCGACGCGCTGCGCGCTGAGCCAATCCTCGCCCGCGAACGCCTGGAATCCCTGTGGCCGGATCACGTCCAGCTCGACAAATGCATCGCCTCCCTCGACGACGATGGCCTGGTCGACATGCTCCCGGATGGTTCGTTGCGGTTACCCCAATAAGTGCGCTCTCAAAACTCGCAGATAGAGGGGGTTTATCCCCGAAAACCCCTCTATCTGCGAGTTTTGAGAGCGTGCCTGAGGTAGACTGGACGGCATGCCCACTCAGCCCACCCGTCAGCCGCGACCCGGTTCGCGGCAAAAGCCGCGCAAGCGCGTCGTCAGCCCGCAACGACGGGCGATGTACCGTCGCCGCCGTGCGGTCGCGCTGGTCATTGTACTGGCCGCGGTCTCGCTGGTGGTGTTCTGCGTGTACAGTCTCGGCCGCGGCGTGGTGGATGGCATGAGCCTGCTGCGTCCCACACCGATCGCGCGTGAATCGGTGCCGGCGCCGAAGAAGACCAGCGGCGTCAATGATTGTGGCGCGTCCGATGTGAAGCTGTCGCTGACGGCGGCTTCCCAAGGCGTTCCGGTGGGAGGTTCCCTGGACTTCACGGCGAGCATCAGCTATGAAGGCACGTCGAGCTGCCTGCTGGATCTGTCGGATGTGGTGCTGACGGTGTCGTCCGGCGACCAGACGATATACAGTTCGGACTCCTGCCCCGCTGACCCGAACCGTCAGCTGCTGGCGAAGACCAGCGACATGAACAGGACGTCGCAGAAGATGACATGGGGCGCCTCCCGCACGGGGGACCAGTGCGTGGAGGATCAGAGCAAACTGCCGAAGGTGGACCGTGGCACATATACCGCGCAGTTGAGTCTGAAGAACGCGCCCAAGGCGGTCAGCGATCCGGTCACCATCCAGGTGCAGTGACGGTCAGGTGCGGCGACGGCCCTGAGCGGGCCGCTCGCCGCGGGCTCGGCGGTTGCCGCGTCCGGCCGCAGCGTGCGGCGTGTCGCGCATGTGATGTATGTTGCGCCGACGGCTGATTTGTGCTAAAATTTGGAATTTGCGTAAGTGCATGTCATATAGCGGGCATGTCGACAAAGATGAAACGCCCGCGATTCGGCATATGGTGGCCATCTGCGGCGTTTCCGGGAACATATCGATAACGACATTAGCGAGCGATAAGGAACGTCCATTGGCTGACACTCAAGCTACGACGAATACCACCACCATCATCGCACGCGCCGACCAGCATGACATTGATCTGCACAAGGCGTCGGACCGTGTGAATTTCGGCTCCATCCGCGAGCCCATCCCCGTGCCCTACCTGCTGGGCGTGCAGACCGACAGCTTCGACTGGCTGATCGGCAACGAGCGTTGGAAGAAGCGCGTCGAGGAGGACGAGGCGAACGGCACCGACACCGTTCCCCACATGTCCGGCCTTGACGAGGTCTTCAACGAGATCTCCCCGATCGAGAACTTCGCGCAGACCATGAGCCTGACGTTCTCCGAGCCGTACTTCGAGGAGCCCCGCCACACCGTGCAGGAATGCAAGGAGAAGGATTACACCTACTCGGCGCCGCTGTACGTCAACGCCGAATTCGAGAACGGCGACACCGGCGAGATCAAGTCCCAGACCGTGTTCATGGGCGACTTTCCGCTGCAGACCCCGCACGGCACCTTCATCATCGGCGGCACCGAGCGAGTGATCGTCTCCCAGCTCGTGCGCTCCCCGGGCGTCTACTTCGACCGCAGCCGGGACCGCGCCACCGGCAAGGAGATCTTCGGCGCGAAGATCATCCCGAGCCGCGGCGCATGGCTGGAGTTCGAGATCGACAAGCGTGACGTGCTCGGCGTGCGTGTCGACCGCAAGCGCAAGCAGTCCGCGATCGTCTTCCTGATGGCCATCGGCATGACCAAGCCCGAGATCCGCGATGCGTTCGAAGGCTACTCGCTCGTGCTCGACGCGCTGGAGAAGGAGACCATCGAGACGCAGGACGAGGCCCTGACCGACCTGTACCGCAAGATCCGCCCGTCCGACACCGCCACCCCGGAGGCCGGACGCAACCTGCTCGACTCCTTCTACTTCAACACCAAGCGCTACGACCTGGCCCGCGTCGGCCGCTACAAGATCGACCGCAAGCTTGGCCTGGAGCACGAGATCAACGACCGCTCCCTGAGCCGCGACGACATCATCGCCACCCTGAAGTACCTGGTCACCCTGCACGACGGCGGCAAGACCTTCCCGGGCAAGCGCAACGGCGAGGATGTCGACCTGCACGTGGACGTGGATGATATCGATCACTTCGGAAACCGTCGTATCCGCCAGGTCGGCGAGCTGATCCAGAACCAGCTGCGCACCGGCCTGAGCCGTATGGAGCGCGTCGTGCGCGAGCGCATGACCACGCAGGACGCCGAGGCCATCACCCCGCAGTCCCTGATCAACATCCGCCCCGTGAATGCGACCATCAAGGAGTTCTTCGGAACCTCCCAGCTGTCCCAGTTCATGGACCAGAACAACCCGCTGGCCGGCGTGACCAACAAGCGCCGTCTGTCCGCCCTGGGCCCCGGCGGCCTGTCGCGCGACCGCGCATCGATGGAAGTGCGAGACGTGCACGCCTCCCACTTCGGCCGTATGTGCCCGATCGAGTCCCCTGAAGGCCCGAACATCGGTCTGATCGGCTCGCTGGCGACGTTCGGCCGCGTGAACCCGTTCGGTTTCATCGAAACGCCGTATCGCAAGGTCGTCGACGGCCAGATCACCGATGAAGTGGTGCACATGACCGCTGATCAGGAAGTCGGCCACGTCATCGCCCAGGTGAACCAGGAGATCGACGAGAACGGTCGGTTTGTCAACAGCCAGGCCCTTGCCCGTAAGGACGAGGAAGAGGCGGTCGATGTCCCGGTCAGCGAAGTCGACCTGATGGACGTGTCGCCGCGTCAGATGGTCTCGATCGGCTCCTCCCTGATCCCGTTCCTGGAGCACGACGAGGGCCACCGAGCGCTGATGGGTACCAACATGCAGCGTCAGGCCGTGCCGCTGATCGAGTCCGAGCGCCCGCTGGTGGGCACCGGCTCCGAATGGCGCGTCGCCTACGATTCCGGTGACGTCATCATCGCCGACAAGCCGGGCGTGGTCACCTACGTGTCCGCCGACATCATCCGCGTGATGAACGACGACGGCACCATCAGCTCCTACAAGCTGTCCAAGTTCCAGCGTTCCAACCAGACCACCTGCTACAACCAGCGCCCGATCATCAAGGACGGCGAGCGCGTCGAGGCCGGCACCGTGCTGGCTGACGGCCCCGCCATCCAGAAGGGCGACCTGGCCCTCGGCAAGAACCTGCTCATCGCGTTCATGCCGTGGAACGGCTACAACTACGAGGACGCCGTGATCATCTCGCAGCGCCTCGTGCAGGACGACACCCTGAGCTCCATCCACATCGAGGAGTACGAGATCGATGCCCGCGAGACCAAGCTGGGCGCCGAGGAGATCACCCGCGATCTGCCGAACGTCGGCGAGGACGCGGTGGCCAACCTCGACGAGCGAGGCATCATCCGCATCGGCGCTGAGGTCGAGGCCGGCGACATCCTCGTCGGCAAGGTCACTCCGAAGGGCGAGACCGAGCTGACCCCGGAGGAGCGCCTGCTGCGCGCCATCTTCGGAGAGAAGTCCCGCGAGGTGCGCGACACGTCGCTGCGCGTGCCCCACGGCGAGACCGGTACCGTCATCGCGGTCAAGGAGATCACCCGCGAGGACGCCGAGGAGGACGGCGACGAGCTGCCCAACGGCGTCAACCAGATGATCCGCGTGTACATCGCGCAACACCGCAAGATCACCGTGGGCGACAAGCTGTCCGGCCGCCACGGCAACAAGGGCTGCATCTCGCGCATCCTGCCCGAGGAGGACATGCCGTTCCTGGCGGACGGCACCCCGGTCGACATCATGCTCAACCCGCTGGGCGTGCCTTCGCGAATGAACCTCGGCCAGGTGCTGGAACTGCACCTCGGCTGGATCGCGCACTCCGGCTGGGACATCAGCCTCGACCCCGATCTGGAGGCCGAGTGGAAGAAGTACGTGCCCAAGGGCGCCGAAAAGGGCGCTCCGAACACGCCGGTCGCCACGCCCGTCTTCGACGGCGTGCGCCCCGACGTCATCAAGGGCCTGCTCAAGTCCACCCTGCCGAACCGCGACGGCGACCAGATGGTCGGCGAGGACGGCAAGGCGCGCCTGTTCGACGGCCGCACCGGCGAACCGTTCCCGAAGCCGATCTCCGTGGGCTACATGTACATGCTGAAGCTGCACCACTTGGTCGACGACAAGATCCACGCCCGTTCCACCGGCCCGTACTCGATGATCACCCAGCAGCCGCTGGGCGGTAAGGCTCAGTTCGGTGGCCAGCGCTTCGGCGAGATGGAGGTGTGGGCCCTTGAGGCCTACGGTGCCGCCTACACGCTGCACGAGATGATGACCACCAAGTCCGACGACGTGGACGGCCGCGTGCGCGTCTACGGTGCCATCGTCAAGGGCGAGAACCTCCCGCCGGCAGGCATCCCCGAATCGTTCAAGGTGCTCCTGAAGGAAATGCAGTCCCTGTCCCTGAACGTCGAAGTGCTCAACGCCGAAGGCGTCGCCATCGACATGAAGGACGAGGACGACGATCCCTCCTCCAGCGCTGACCTGGGCTTCAACATCGGCGCACGCCCCGACGCCGCCGCCAAGGAAGACCAGAAGGCCCCGGAACCCGAATACCAGTGATTCCCCACGGGTCGTCCGGCCCGCGGCCGCGCAGCGAACGCGCGGCGCGGCGGGCCGGACGACCCGGACGAAACGTGATTGAACATCAATTTCAAAGACAGGACAATACAGAGTGCTGGACGTCAACGCATTTGACAAACTGAGGATCGGCCTGGCCACCGCCGACGACATCCGCAATTGGAGCCACGGCGAGGTCAAGAAGCCGGAAACCATTAACTACCGTACCCTGAAGCCCGAGAAGGACGGTCTGTTCGGCGAGCAGATCTTCGGACCCACCCGCGACTGGGAGTGCGCCTGCGGCAAGTACAAGCGCGTGCGCTTCAAGGGCATCATCTGCGAACGGTGCGGCGTGGAGGTCACCAAGTCCCGCGTGCGCCGCGAGCGCATGGGCCACATCGAGCTGGCCGCCCCCGTCACCCACATCTGGTTCTTCAAGGGCGTGCCGAGCCGTCTCGGCTACCTGCTGGACATAGCTCCGAAGGACCTGGAGAAGGTCATCTACTTCGCGGCCTACATGGTCACGAGCGTGGATGAGGAGCAGCGCCACAACGACCTGCCCGACCTGCAGGACGAGTTCGATACCGAGATCGGCAACATGGCCAAGCGCCGTGACAACGAGATCGAGAACCGCGCCCGCAAGGTCGAGGAGGATCTTGCCCAGCTTGAGGCCGAAGGCGAGGGCAGGGGCCCCGCACGCACCAAGCTGCGCAACGGCGCCGAGCGCGACATGGCCGCCATCCGCCAGCGTTACGACGATCAGATCCAGCGTCTGAACGCCGTGTTCGACCGTTTCAAGAGCCTGAAGCCGGGCGACTTGGAAGGCGACGTGGACCTGTGGCGCGAGATGCAGGACCGCTACGGCGACTACTTCGAGGGTTGTATGGGTGCAGAAGCCATCCAGAAGCGCCTGCAGGACTTCGACCTGGAGGCCGCCTCCAAGCAGTTGCGCGAGGAGATCGACTCCGGCTCCGGCCAGCGCAAGGCCCGCGCCCTCAAGCGCCTGAAGGTCGTCAACGCCTGCCTGAAGGCCGGCAACAAACCGGAGGCCATGGTGCTGACCGTCATCCCGGTCATCCCGCCGGACCTGCGCCCGATGGTGCAGCTCGACGGTGGCCGCTTCGCGACCTCCGATCTCAACGACCTCTACCGTCGCGTGATCAACCGCAACAACCGTCTGAAGCGCCTGATCGAGCTCAACGCGCCCGAGATCATGCTGAACAACGAGAAGCGCATGCTGCAGGAAGCCGTTGACTCCCTGTTCGACAACGGCCGCCGCGGCCGTCCCGTCACCGGCGCCTCGAACCGCCCGCTCAAGTCCCTTTCGGACATGCTCAAGGGCAAGCAGGGCCGCTTCCGTCAGAACCTGCTGGGTAAGCGAGTCGACTACTCCGGCCGTTCCGTGATCGTCGTCGGCCCGTCGCTGCGCATGCACCAGTGCGGTCTGCCGAAACCGATGGCGCTGGAGCTGTTCAAGCCGTTCGTCATCAAGCGTCTGGTCGACATGAACTTCGCGCAGAACATGAAGAGCGCCAAGCGTCTCGTCGACCGCGGCGACTCCGAGGTGTGGGGCGTACTCGAAGAGGTCATATCCGAGCATCCCGTGCTGCTCAACCGTGCGCCTACGCTGCACCGTCTGGGCATCCAGGCGTTCGAGCCGATCCTGGTCGAAGGCAAGGCCATCCACCTGCCGCCGCTCGCCTGCGCCGCGTTCAACGCCGACTTCGACGGCGACCAGATGGCTGTCCACCTCCCGCTGAGCGCCGAGGCACAGGCCGAGGCCCGCTCGCTGATGCTCGCTTCCGACAACATCCTCAAGCCCGCCGACGGCCACGTCGTTTCCATGCCTAGCCAGGACATGATCCTCGGCCTGTACTACCTGACGACCGTCATGGACGGCGCCAAGGGTCAGGGCCGCGTGTTCTCCTCATACGCTGAGGCGCAGATGGCGCTCGACCTGCACGAGATCGACATGCAGGCCGAAGTGCTGATCCGCCTGCCGAAGGACTTCGTGCTGCCGACCGGCTGGGAGCCCCGCGAGATCACCGTCGTGGATCCGGAACCGGGCAGCCCCGACGTCGTCAAGGAAGAGCGCTTCCACGACGGCAGCGTGCTGTTCGCTACCTCCATGGGCCGCATCCTCTTCAACGAGACGCTGCCCGTCGACTACCCGTTCGTCAACGAGCAGGCCAAGAAGAAGAAGCTGGCCAAGATCGTCGACGACATCTCCACCCGGTACTCCACCGCCCAGGTGGCCGCCTCGCTGGATGCGCTCAAGGATCTCGGCTTCACCCGCGCACCTTGGTCCGGCGTGACCTTCGCGTTCTCCGACGTCGTCGAGCCGCCGGAGCGTAACGAGCTGGTCGCCCAGTCCGAGGAGGAGGTCGCCAAGATCAACGAGCAGTACGACCTCGGTTTCTACACCGAAGAGGACCGCCGCCAGGCGATCATCGACGTGTGGACCAAGTGCGGTGAGGAAGTCTCCAAGGCCATCGAGAAGAACTTCGACCCGAAGAACAACCTCTCGATCATCGTCGAGTCCGGTGCACGAGGCAACATGACCCAGATCAACCAGATTTCCGGCGTGCGTGGTCTGGTGAACAACCCGAAGGGCGAGATCATTCCGCGACCGGTCGAGTCGAACTACCGCCGCGGCCTGTCCGTGCTGGAGTACTTCATCTCCGAGCACGGCGCTCGTAAGGGTCTGGCCGATACCGCACTGCGTACCGCAGAGTCTGGCTACCTGACCCGTCGTCTGGTGGACGTCTCGCAGGACGTGATTGTGCGCGAGGAGGACTGCGGCACCAAGCGCGGTCTGACCATGCGCGTCGCCGACCGCGACGAGAACGGCAACCTGACGCTCGTCAAGGCCGCCGACGGTGGCCCCTACTCCCGTCTGCTTGCGGCCGACGTCATCGACCCGGCCGACGGCACGACCGTGCTGTACAAGCGCGACGACGCCCTGTCGATGGACGTGCTCAACGACCTGGTCGCGCACGGCGTCGAAGAGGTGCAGGCGCGTTCCGTCCTGACCTGCGAGTCCAAGCGCGGTGTGTGCGCCAAGTGCTACGGCTGGTCGCTGGCCACCAACACGCTGGTGGACGTCGGCGAGGCCGTTGGCATCGTCGCTGCCCAGTCCATCGGCGAGCCTGGTACTCAGCTGACGCTGCGTTCCTTCCACTCCGGTGGTGTGGCCGCCGCGTCCGATATCACCCAGGGTCTTCCCCGTGTCACCGAGCTTTTCGAAGCCCGTACCCCGAAGGGTGAGGCGCCGATCGCCGAGTTCGCCGGCGTGGTCAAGGTGGAGAACACCGATCACGGCCGTCAGATCACGCTGACGCCGGACGACACGAGCGTCGAACCGATCGTCTACACCGACACCCGTCGCGCGCCGATGCTGGTCAAGAACGGCGATCACGTGGCCGCCGGCGACCAGCTGGTCGAAGGTTCCGTCGATCCGAAGAAGATCCTGCGCATCCTCGGCCCGCGTGCCGCCCAGGTCAACATCGTGAACGAAGTGCACACCGTGTACCGTTCCCAGGGTGTGGATATCCACGACAAGCACATCGAGGTCATCGTGCACCAGATGCTGCGCCGCGTCACCGTGATCGATTCCGGTGACACCCCGCTGCTGCCTGGCGAGCTCGTCGACCAGGCGCGCTTCAAGGCTGCCAACAAGGAGACCATCAAGAACGGTGGCAAGCCGGCCGCCGCTCGTCCGGAGCTCATGGGCATCACCAAGGCCTCGCTGGCAACCGACTCGTGGCTGTCCGCCGCCTCCTTCCAGGAGACGACGCGCGTGCTCACCGAAGCCGCCCTGAGCCAGAAGGTCGATGACCTCAAGGGCCTCAAGGAGAACGTCATCATCGGTAAGCTCATCCCGGCCGGTACTGGCCTCGCCCGCTACCAAAACGCCGTGGTGGAGCCCGACAAGGCCATCCGCGACACGATCTACCCGAACTTCGGGCTGGGCGCGGACATGGACGGCTCGCAGACCGACTTCTCCGATGCCGACCTGTCCGATGTGGACTTCTCCAACATCGACTTCGGTGACCTGAAGCTCGGCGACGACTTCAATCCTGACGATTTCATCGATGATCAGGGCGGGAACGACTTCGGCGCCGACTCCGGCAACGATCTCGTCTGAGTCCTAGCTCTGTCCTAGCTCTGTGAAAGCGGGGCCCGGAACCATTGCGGTGGTTCCGGGCCCCGCTTTGTCATATGCGAAGCGCGGGAATGTCTACGGGAGAATGCATAGACGCGAAATACTCCGTGAAACATCCCGTGAAACATTCTGGGTGCGCATCGTCGAATCGATTGCATCCGGTCAGAGTCCCGTTTTCCGTCGTTGGATGGGACTCTCGCCGGATGGTATTTCACATGATGGATAGTGCAATGCCGCTACTGGCGCTCGGTGAGTTGGAAGAACTGGTCTCCGATACGCAGCGTGGCGGGGGCGTCGAGTTCGCGCGGCTTGCCCTTGAGCACCTGCGCTTCCTGCCCGTCGCGGATGATGTAGGTGCCGTTGAGGGAACCGTAGTCCTCGATCCACAGCGTGCCGTTCTGATCGATGCTGATCGCGGCATGATTGCGCGATGTGGTACGCGTCGGATCCTCGACCTTCTCGGCCTTGGCGCCTTCGGGCACGTCCATGGACGGCTTGCGTCCGAGCAGCGTGCTCTTGTCGATGACGATGGTCTGGCCGGTGGCGTCGTTGTGCAGGATGTATATCTTCCGCGGCGCCTTGGCGGTGAAGGACGACGACAGCACCGTGCTGTCCCAGTCCTCGATATCGCCGTCGGACGAGCCCTTGGCCGCATGGCTGGCGGTGGAGGATGAGACGGGGGATGGTTCCGCCGCTGCGGAAGAGACTGCGGCAGGCTTGTCTACCGGATCGTCTGCGTACCTGCCCAGCTCGGGTGCCGGGGGATAGGGAATCGTTGCCATGTCAGCGGCTCCTTTCACTGACGTGTGGCGAGGGCGGCGTTGACCGCGGGGTCGTTCAGCTGGGCGAGCCAGTCGACCAGTGCCGGGTAGGTGCTGGGGTTACGCGCGATGCAGGGGCGCAATTCCGGCGCGTACTGCGCGATCTTGGCGATGAGCTCCTGATCTGTGGTCTCCAGCGCCATCTGAGCCGTGTACCCGTATGGATTGGTGGCTTGGGGCTCCTGCTGCGCCGCGTACTGCGCCGCCGTGTACTGGTCCTGTGCCGGCTGCTGCTGCGCGGCCGATGCCGCATACGAATCTGCGGAATATTGGTCCGCGCTGTACGAATCTGCGGAATACTGATCCGCAGCGGCGGAGTCGGCGGCGACATCCTGCGCCGGCTGCGCGTCGGCCACGGGGCCGTCCTCGGCGGTGACGCCCATCTGCGCAAGCGTCTGCCGCGCGCGCTCATCGCCGAACGTTGCCAGCCAACGCTTCAATCCCGGATAGCAGCGCGGGTTCACTGCCACATTGGCGCCGAATTCCGGGTTTTCATAGGCGATTTTCGCCAGCAAGACCGGATCGGCATTGGGATCCTGCACTGTTGCGACGGCCTTGTCATAATCAACCATCGTGACCTCTTTCCTTGATGTTCAGATTTGGTTGGCCGGTTTCTGGATGCGTATGGTGTCAAGCGTCTCGTCACTGACCGTTTCGAGATCCTCCTGCTGCGCGAGCCTACTGGCATGCCACACCTTCTGCCCAGCATACTCGCCCGTTATGTCCAGAACAATTACGGTGACATTATCCGTACCGCCCGCTTCCAGAGCGATGCGGATCAGTTCGTCGACGGCGGTCTGCGGGTCCGCGCATGCCGCAGCAGTGGCGGCGATGGCGGCGTCATCGACTTCGCCGTGCAGGCCGTCCGAGCAGATGATGAACCTGCCGGTCGGTCGGACCGCGAAGAAGTCCGGGTTGATGCCGTCCGGGTCGCCGATGCACTGGGTGATGATGTTGCGCGGGATGATGACGGCATCTTCCGGCAGCATCTCACCGGAGTCGATGGCCTCCTGACGGCGGGAGTGGTCGCGCGTGATGCGACACAGCGTGGAGGCGTCCCACTGGCCGTCGCTGTCGGCATCCATGTGATATGTGCGCGAGTCGCCGATATTGATGACGTACCAGTCCATGTCGGGGTTGATTTCGAGCGCCACATCGCCGGGCGCGTCCCGTTCGATTCGCCCTGGCGCGATCAGTCCGGTCACCGTGGTGCCGGACACGCCGCCGAGCTCCTGGCCGATGGCGAGCACGTCGGCTTGGGCGAGGTCGATCGTACGCCCGATGGTCGTGCGGCTCCGGCTGAAACGTGACGCCAGTGTCTCGAAACGATCCACCGCGGCGCTGCTGGCCCGTTGCCCGCCGACGCCGCCGCCCATGCCGTCACAGACGAGGAACACGCCGTCGTCGATGATGAACGAATCCTGATTGGCGCGTCGCCTCAGGCCGATGTTGCTGTCCGCTGCCACGTGAATTTGCATGTCGTTCATGACTGTCGGCCTTTCTGTGAGGAGGGTTGCCGTGCGGATGGTTGTTGCGTGGCGGGCTTCTGGCCAGCGGGCTGTTTCGTGGAGGATTTCCGCTTGACGGGCCGCTGTTTGGCGGGTTGCCGCCCGTCTGGCTTCCTCTTGTCTCCGTGCCGCCATGTACGAATACTTGACAGTATACGAACGTTATGGAAAACTCCGCGCAATGACAGGCGGGTTCGCAGCCTGCGCATGAAGGACTGCGAGGCGAGCATGAGCTTGCGGGTCGTCAGTACGGAACGCCAGTAGGCGCCTGCCTGTTCGGGCGTGACCGGCTGGCCGGAGAACGCCGCGTAATCGGCTTGTCGTCCCAACGCAATCAGTGGGGCACCGTCGATGTTGAGCTGCCGTGCGATGGCCTGCGCCTGGTCGCGGCGCGTGCCGGTGACGGGTATGCCGCTCTGCCCGGCGAGCGCGTGCACGGCCTGCCAGCCGGAGGTGATGCGCTGCCGCGCGTCGCCGCGCCGGCGCAGGCGGGCCAGGGCGACGGTCTTGAGTGCGAGGATCAGCAGACAGATCAGCAGCGGTATCCATACCGGGCTGCCGTAGATGGCGACTTTCGCCGCGATGCGTCCGATGGTGCTCCAGATGGATGCCGCCGGCTCATCGGTGGCATCCTCGCCGGCCAGCGCCGATTTGCCGTGTGCCTGCTCCTCGTCGCGCAGCGGGTCGGTGAGCGGCACGGGAGGCTGTCGGACCAGCGTCTGCGGGTTGGGTGGGGTGAGGTTCTGGTTGTCGTCGGGTATCTTCGTCTCTTTAGGCGTCGGATAGAACGCGACCCAGCCGTAGCCTTCGAGATTGATCTCCACCCATGCTTCGATGTCGTTGCCGGTGAATTTGACGGTCGAGGTGCCGTTGACCGTTTCGGTGCGGTCGTTGCTGATGTCGCCGTCGTCGTTCTTGGGCAGGAAGCCCATGACCACGCGGGATGGCAGGCCGAGTTCGCGGGCCATCAGCGCCATGGCGGAGGCATACTGCTCGCTGTCGCCGACCATCGCGGATCCAGCGAGCAGCGCGTTGATGCGATAGCTGCCATGTCCGGGCAGTGACGGATAGTCGCCGGTCAGGCCGTGTGAGAACCAACCAGAATCCTTGAGCTGCGCGACCAGTGCCTGCGCCTGCGCGCCGGCCGTGTCCTCGCCGCCCGCCACCGACGAGGCGAACTTGCCCACCGAGTCAGGCACGTCCTTGGTGCCCGGCTGGTTGGTGACCGCCGCGTTGGCCTTGGCGATCTCCTTGTCGGTGGGTGTGGGGGCGATGATGCCGCTTTCCGTATAGGTCATGCCGGTGGACAGCCCGGCCGGGATGATGGCCGACTGCGTGCTCTCGTTGTAGTAGAAGAGCGTGTGGCCGGCGGAGGATCGGGATTCGCCGCCGCCATTTCCGTTGGCGCCTCCGGTCTTTCCCGCTGACGTGACGTCGACGCTGCTCGCCGCTCCTGCCAGCGGCAGCCATTTGTCGCTCAGACCCTTGTCGATGGTGAACGTGGCGGTGAACTTCTTGCCGTCCACCGTATTGGGGATGCGGGTGCCGACGCGTCGGTAGTCGGATGAGTCCGAGGCTTCGGTGGAGTCGGACAGGTTCCACACGTTGCCGTCGAACTGGTCCATCACCGCGAGCCTGACCGGCGTGCCCTCGGGCAGATTCGTGACCGTGAGCAGCGTGTCATCCTTGTGGTCCTTGACGTAGGAGCGCAGGCCGCTGAGCGGGCTTGCGTAATCGTACGGGCTGAGCGGCGGATCGTAGTAGTCGCGCAGGATCAGACGTGACTGCCCGATGACCATGCATGCGCCCACGCCCAGGCCGGCCGCCAGCAGCAGGATGATCGTGGCGCTGATCCAGCGTCCCAGTTCCAGAAGTTGCCATCGCCACGACAGCCAGACGATCATGATGAGGCCGATGAGAACGCCGGAGGCTATGGGCTGGAAACCGGTCTGCGTGCCCAACAGGGCGCAGACCACCAGTTCGATGGCGATCGGCAGCAGGCTCAGCACACTGAGCTGCCGTTTGTCGCCGATGGCGAACACGCCGGCGAGGAATGACAGCCACAGGCATATCGTCCATGCCGCCATCAGGCTGCCATCGCCGGAACCGGTCGGCGGCGGTACGGCGATAAGGTATTTGAACGCGCCGAAGGTGCTGACGAACCCCTGTGACAGTGTTTCCACAGAGGGAATCACATGGCTGATGGCGGTGTCGTTCAGCGCGATGACCGGGCCGATGACGCCCTGCGCAACGATCAGGAACACGATCTGCCACCACAGGCGCAGCGCGGGTGCGGTCCCTGCATAGGCGATGAGGGCGCCGAGCAGGGTGGCCGGTACAGCGGCGACGGCCCACATGGCGGCTGATCCGTACACGTCGAGAAGATTGGATGCGGCAATCAGCGACGTCAGCGCGATGACGGCCACGCTGATGAGGTTCGTGCCCCAGGAGCGGCGTCCGACGCGGGCGAGCGGCAGACGGTTGCCGCCGCGTGTCAGCCAGATCACTGAATGGGTGGATTCCGCCCATGAGCCGGTGGTGGTGCCCGTGCCGGTCACGGTCGAGCCGAGACCAGAGAACGGACGCCGGGTCTGCCCGACCTGGCCGGGCAGGGCGTCCACGGCCGACGTGGCGGAGTCCGAGCCGAGTGAGCTGTCGATCACATCGTTCATGCGAGCACCTCCATGATGAGCGGCAGGTCGTCAAGCGAGCCGACGGTGGCCAGCGTGAAGTCCGTGAAATGCTTGATTGCGCGCACGTCGCCCGGCGAGGTCTGCAGCACGAGGCACGTGGCGGATTTCGGCAGCGCGAGCACCATGCGCTTGATATGGTCGAGCTGCTTGAGCGAGCCGACGGTGAAGAAGTAGAACGAGCTGTCGGGCGAGTGTCGCAGCGTGCTCTCCACCAGATTCGGGTTGTCGTCGGTCCGCGGGGTGATGGCGCTGCAATCGTCCAGGAACCCCATCGGGAATTTCGGCGTGTCATGCGCGCTGCCGGCATGCGTCTGCAGCGGACGGTCCTGTTTGAGGCACTGCACGCCCAGCGAGGCGTGCACGCTCACGGCCATCTCGAACTCCTCTTGACTGACGTAATCCTGCGGGTTCACGTCGAGCGTCATACTCGTGTCGGTCCGCCGCGTCGCCTCGTACTGGCGGATCATCAGCGTGCCGGTCTTCGCCGAGCTGAGCCAGTGCACGTTGCGCACGTCGTCGCCCGGCTCGTATTCGCGCAGCCCGTAAAAGTCGAGGTCGTCGTCGACGATCTGACCGCTGGGCTGGCCTTCCAGATCCCGTGCGACGCCGGCGTTGAGCGTGTTGAGCCGCGCGATGTTCGGATGGATATAGACGGTGATGCGTTCGGCCAGCGCCTTCTCGTGGCGCACCAGCCCGAACGGGTCTCCCTTGCGGATGTTCAACGGTCCGACGGTCAGGACGGCGCGGGAGACGGTGGTGAACTCGATATCGGTCTGCTTGGACTGGCCCGGCGCCAGCATGGGGATGCCGAACCGCTCGTGAGCCTCGCCCAACGGCAGGTCGCCGCGTGCGGTCGTGGTGGGGGTGCGCCCGGGATTGTCGATGTCCACGGTCACATGGACGTCGTCGCCGACGGTGACGCGGCGACGCGACACGGCGATGGACGCCTTGAACCCGGTATTGCCAAGCGAGAGCACGATGGCGCAGAGGATCATCATCAGCGCCACCGCGGCGATGGCGAGCAGCTCATGCCAGCGAACCAACGGGAATCCGGCCGCGCATACGATGCCGATGACGACCACGGTCCAGCCCAGTGGGGATATGAACGAGGTGAAGAATCGCCTGACCGCGCGCTTGCAGCGGCGCCACAGGCGTGCCGAGCTAAGCCGTCGCCTGTGGCGCGCCGACTTGCCCGATGCCTGTTGGCCTCGCTCGTTCCGTGGTTTCGGCTTGCGCGGTTTCCGCGGCTTCTGCGGCCTTGCTTCGAATGATGAACTGTCGTTGTGCCTGCGCATGGAACGCCTTTCACGCGCCGAGCGACGGCGCCGGCACGGTCTCCAGCATCCGGCTGATGGCCTCGTCCGTCGTCAGACCGGCGAAGGTGGCTTCGGCGGTGAGCTTGATGCGGTGCGACAGCACGGCGACCGCCAGATCCTTGACATCGTCCGGCACCACGTATCCGCGCCCGTCGGAGGCCGCCCAGATGCGCGCGCAGCGGGTCAGCGCCAACGCGCCTCGCATGGACGAGCCGATGGCGATGTTCTCGTCATGACGGGTCGCCTCGACGATGCGCACGATGTATTCGAGGATGTTGTCGTCGATGTGGATGCGCTCTCCGATGCCGCGCAGCGCGAGGATGTCATCGCCGGCGAGCACGGGGGAGACGGTCTGCGCGCGGTCGCGGATGTTGACCTGCCGCAGGAGGTCGACGCTTACCTGATGGCCGGGGTACCCGACCGACGTCTTGATGAGGAAACGGTCCATCTGGGCTTCGGGCAGCTTGTATGTGCCGAGCTGTTCGATCGGGTTCTGCGTGGCGATCACGATGAACGGCTGCGGCACGTCGTGTGTGACGCCGTCCACGGTGACTTTCTGTTCCTCCATGACCTCCAGCAGTGCGGACTGGGTCTTCGGCGAGGCTCGGTTGATCTCGTCGGCGAGCACGATGGACGCGAATACCGGGCCCTCGCGGAACTCGAACTCGCCGTGCTTCTGGTCGTAGAAGGTGATGCCGACCACGTCGGACGGCAGCAGGTCGGGCGTGAACTGGATGCGCTTGAACGACGCGCTGATCGAGCTCGCGATGCCTCGTGCCAGCTGAGTCTTGCCGGTGCCTGGGTTGTCTTCGAGCAGGACATGGCCACCGACGAGCAGGGCGGTCAGGCATAGACGGATCGGATGTGCCTTGCCGACCACGACGGTGGAGACGTTCGCGAGCAGCGCGTCGAACGCCTGCTTGAAGTAGGCGATGTCGTCGGCGCTGGCCGGGGTCTGCGGGTTGGTGTTCGCGACGGCCGGGTTCGCGGTCACTGGGCGCGCGGCTGCCGCCACGGGAGTGTTCGCGGTTCTGGCTTTGGGAAAGGCGACGTTCGGAATCTTGGCCGCGGGTGCGGTGGTCGGGTGCTGTATGGAGCTCAGCTGCGTCGCATCGAGATCGACGCCGGTCTTGGCCGGGCCGTTGTTCGTGGTGTTGTCGCCGGTGTCACTGACGGGCGAGACGGCCTCGCCGTTCGTCTTGTTCTGCACCGGGGACTGCGCCGACTTGTTCTGTACACTCTTGGCTTGTGACGGCTTGGCTTGTGCCGACTTTTTGCCTCGGATTGCCTTGCCGGCAGCAGCACCTCCGCGGCGCTTCGGCAACGTAGGAATGGCCACGGTCGGTGCCCCCTTCGACTTGTCGGCCTCACCAACCGCGGCACCGCCCCTGGCATGCGGTGTCTCGGAAATCACGGTGCCGTCGGACAACACCGTTTCATCGGAGACCTCAGTCCCATCGCCGCTCGCTGATGAGATGGACCGCGCTACTGTGCTCTTTTCCGCGTTGCCTTCCGCGGTGTCGTTTTTCTCGGCTGCGTTTTCCCCGGCACTGTTTTTCGCTGTGCTCGGTGCGGCTGCATTCGTCGTGGCCTCGGCGGACTGAGCCGTGTTGCCGGACGACAGGACGGTCTTGTCCGACAACACCGTCCTGTCGGACAGTTGCGTGGCGTCGTCGAGTTCGTTGCTCTCGCTCATCGTGATACTCCTTGATGTGTGTGGTGGACGGTGTTGTCGTATCGGTTGATGGATGGTTGATAAATCATGGTCGGTTTGAGGCCAGTGTGCTGATGGATGGCATGGAACCGAACGACCGGCGTCGGATGCGGCTCGGGTCTACGCCTTCCGTGACCGTTCCGGATCCCTCGGCCGGTTTGCGCATTCCTTGGACTTCCCTGATGTCGTCGGCGGTGTTCAGCGCGGAGTCGGCACCGGTCACGCTGATGTACCAATACAGCTTTTCCGTGTCGATCCTGAACGATGAGATATCGATGTACCCTTGCTTCGAAGCTGTGCTCCATGTGACGTTCCAATCACTTTCACCGGTCGGCTTGCCGCTGGTAGTGGAGAACGCGACAAGGACCGTTGCCGGCTGACCGTAGAGGTTCACACTGCCGCCGGACACCGTGATGCGGTTACGGTCTGTCGTGCTCCACGCCAGCGTAGGCGGTTCGATCTTCGCTGGGGTCTTGTATACAAGGCCCTTACCGTCAAATATGATGGCTTCGCTGGAGTGCCCCTTGAACGACTGCGTAGCTGATACAGTGCCGCAGGTTTCCCACGGGTTGATGCGGTAAGTTGCGGCGGCTGAATCGCCGTTGCCTCTGTACTCCTGACCGTTGGCGAAAATGGAGAGTCCGTCATGCTCGCCATTACCGCCAACTGACACGGAGCACTCGTTACCTTTGAGCGTCACCTGCAGGTTTTTCGGAGGCTGTATCTTGTACTGCGGCGTCACCTTGTTCGAGTCAGCCGAAGCTGGTTTGGCGCCGCTTTGCTGCGGGTTCACGGTCGCCTTGACACTGAGCTCCTCATACCACTGATCGCGGCTGATCGTATCGGTGAAGGTGTGGGTGCCGCAGGGGGCCGACACGGAGATTGCGCCGCTCAGTTCCACGCTGGAACATCCCGCGTTGTGCATGTTGCCGAGCGTCAACGTGGCCTTCAATGTATTGCCCTTTATTACCGATAGGCTGACCGTCGGCGCGTCCGGGTCGCCCCAGGGCGTCGCCGCGTTGCTGGCGGCACTGGGCTGGCCTTCGCCGGCACGGTTCTTTCCTTTGACGGTGGCGGTGTATGAGGTGCCATCGCCGGTGGCGCTGTTGTCGATTGGGAACACTAGGGAATTGCCGGAGGTCTCCTTGGTGACGGAGCCGCCGCCCGAACCGGTCAGCGTCACCGTGTAGCTGTCCGGCTTCGTACCGACATAATCCGGAACATCCCACTTGACCGTCACACGCTGGTAGCCGGCCTCGGTGGTGACCTTCTTCGGTGGATCGGGCACCTTGTCGGGCATGGCTTTGACCGAGGTAGACGGCTTCGACCAGCCGACCTCGTTCTTCGCCTTGACGGTGAACGAGTATTCCTTGCCGTTGGTCAGCCCGGTGATCTGGCAGGTGGTGACCGCGCCGCACGACTTGCTGCCGCCGTCCCAATCGACCTCGTAGTCGGTGATCGGGCTGCCGTTGGCCGCGCCTGCGGTCCACGAGAGGTTCACCGAACCGTCAGCCGGCTGCCCGGAGACAGGGGAGAGCAGCGGCGCGCCGGGCTTGTCCACCACGGAGACGGTGATGGTGGCGGTCACCTGTCGGTCGCGCGAACGGGTGCCGTCCTGCACGGTGACGAGCACGGTGTTCGAGGATGCGCCGATATCGGTTCCGGCGGTGATGCTGATGTTGCCGTTCGAAGAGCAGTTCACGGTCAGCTTCGCCGAATCGTCGGACTTGCAGCTGACGGCGGTCAGCGACGAATCCGGGAACGGATTGTAGGCGTCGGAGAACAGGTCCACCCGTTCGGTCGAACCGGCCTTGAGCTTCACCGTCTTCGCGCCGATACGGGCAAGCGGGCGGTTCGACTGCACCACGCGGGCGGTCATGCCGGCCTTGACCGTGCCGCCCGAATAGATGATGGTCACGGGGATGCTGGCCAGCGATCCCACGGTAGCATCCTTGGGGGCGCTGACGGTCAACTGGCCGGAGGCGCTGACGCGCGCGGTGATGCCGCCCGATTCGCTGCCGCCGGAATATGTGTACTGCTTCTCATCTTCGTATGTGCCGGCGGGGGAGTGGGTCAGCGCGGTCAGGTCGATGATCTTCGCATCCTCACCTGCCACCACGTCGATCGTGGACGACGAGAAGGTCGGCGGTGGCACTTCGCGGCCGATGACCGTGATCGGCAGGGTCAGCACTGCGGAGTTGATGATCTGCGTCTTGTCGTTGCCCTTGCCGTCCACCGCGGTGAACGTGATCGAGGCGGGACCGCCGTAATCCTTCGGCGCGGTGAATTTCAGCGTCGTGTCGTTCACGTAGAGGTCGCCGCCATCCGATTTGGTGGCGCTGACCGATTCGGGGGACTGCACGTAAGCGGTCTTGCCGGCGCCCACACGCACATAGTCGGCGATGTTGATGGTGATGGTCTCGCGCGAGTTCACCTTCAGCGGCGGAGCCTTCGGACGCAGCGTCGGCGGGAACACGCCGTATGCGGGCACTTGGATGAACGCGGTGGAGGTGATGCCGTACGTCGTGTTCGTTACCGTGTACGGCACCGAACGGGCCTCGTCGGTCAGATCCACGGAGATGACGGTCGACTTCTCGCCGCCCTTGACCTTCGCGTGGTCGGTGGCGGACGGGTCGACGCCGACCTTCAGTTCGTTCGCGGTGCCGGACGGGTTGGCGATCCACTGCGAGACATCGACCTCGACGGTCCGCTTGTCGATGGTCGCGGCGGACGGTACGCGGTAGTCATAGGCGGTGGGCGGCTCGATGGTCGCATTCGGGTCGACGTTGACCGTCAACGTCGCGGTGTCGCTCAGGCCGGCCTTATCGGCGACTGTGTGCATGATGTAGAACGTTCCCGCCTGGTCGGGCGTGGTGAACGAGATCATGTTGTCCTTCACGCTCGCCCCGGAGATACCCTGTGACTCCAGTTTCTTCGAAACGGTCAGATCGGTGTTGTCCCCGGAAATGTCGTTGAGCGTCACCGGCACCGTGGCCGCCGTGTGCGGGCGCAGCGTGATCTCGTCGTCCCGCGCGTACACGCCGGAGTCGGACGCGCCCTGGAACACGCCCACCCTGACCTGTGCCTGTGCGCGCTGGCCGGTCCAATCCTCCACCGCGTAGGAGAACGTGTCGGTGCCCGATGAGTCCTCGTACGCCTCGTAGATCATGTAGTTCGCGCCGACTTCGGTGATGCGTCCCAGTTGCGGGGCCTTGTTGCCCAGGCCGAGCAGCTGGTCGTCGTCGCCGTCCACGTCGATGCCGGTCAGTGTGATCGGTATGCGCACTTTCTGACCCGCGGCCACCTGCGCCTCGACGTCCTGCGGAGTGGGGGCGGCCTTGTTCTTGGCGTCCTTCTGATGCACGGTGATGGTGATTGTGCCGGAGGCCGAGTTGCCGAGATTGTCCTTGACGGTGTAGGTCACCGGGAACACGCCCGTCTGTTTGGAAGCCTGATAACGCACGGTGTCGCCGGAAACGAACACCAGTCCCTTGAACGTGTCCTTGTCGTACTGCAGCTTCTGCTGCAGCGTCACCGTGGTGCCGTCGGAATGCGAGACATGGTCGAGCACGTTCACCGACACGATGCCGTCGGTGCGCACCTGCGTGTTGACGTTCGACGCCTTGGGCGCGGAGTTGCCGGCGGTCAGTGCCGGCGGCTGCAGCACTATCGTGCCGGTGGATGAGCCGGCCGCGTTGGCGACGGTGTACGTGATCTCCACGGGCTTGGTCGGCACCTGCCGTGCGGTCAGATACACGCGCTTGTGGCTCACCAGGCCGGTCTTGATGCCCAGCGACGGGTCGGCATCGACCGACGTGACCGACAGCACGCCGCCCATTGGATCCACGTCGTTGGCGAGCGGTTCGACGATGGCGGTGTTGTTCGAACCGAGCAGCGCCACATCGTTGGCTACGACTGGCTTGGCGGATTTGCCCGCGGCCGGCTGCACCTCAAGACGTGCGAGGCCGGTGGACGGGATGGAGCCTTGGGTGACGGTGTAAGGCACGTAATACGTGCCCGTGGCGGTGGCCTTGAATGTGAAGGACAGGTCCGCCGCGTTCATGGTCGCGCTGGTTTTCGCGGGCGGTTCCACGGTGGACAGCTGCGCGGGCTGCGCCGATGTGCCATGCACGTACGGCTTGAGGTTGACCGTGGTCTCGGTGTTCGGTGTGGTCTGCTTGACCACGGCGTCGATGGTCGCCGGCAGCGTGTTTGCCGGGCGGATGGAGAAGTACACGAGTCCGGTGCCGGTGTTCTGCCCGTCGGAGACGGTGACCTGCACGCCCACTCGCCCCGAGGTGGCGGAACCGGTGTTGAACACGAGCTGCCCGTCTGCGCGGGTGGAGACGACGACCTGGTCGCTGTTCTGCGGGACCGCCGACACCAATGTCATCGGATCGCCGTCTGGATCCTGGAAACTGCCGAGTGCGTTCGTCGTGTACGTGGCACCCTGCTCCACGTCGTATTCGGGCGGCGTGTCGGCCTGCTTGGGAGCGTGATTGGCGGACGAGCCGGTCAGCGTGACCGTCACCTTGGCCGTTGAGGTCTGGCCGCGCCCGTCGCTGATGTCATAGGTGAACGTCACCGTGCCGGCCGAGGCCGCCGAGGCGTCCAGCTGCAGGTACCGGCCGTCGTACACCGGCGATACGGTCATATCGCCGCCCGCCGGGGCCCCGACTTTGGTGATCTGCAGCACGGAGCAGTCTGTCTGCTCGTCGTTGCGCAGCACGTCGAGGATCTGTTGTCCGCCCGCGCGGGCGCCGATCTCGTCGTCCTGCGCCTTGATCTGCCCGGATTGCGCGGAACAGGTCTTGTTGAAGTTGCGCTGGTTGTTGGCGGACTGGTCGTTCTGCTTCTGCTGGGCGGTCTGCTCGGTCTGGATGGTGTTCCACTGTATCTTGATGACCTTGGTGGAGTCCGAAGGGTTCCACACGTTGCCGTCGACCACGTCGTTGAGTACGGTCAGGCGGTGGTTGGTGCGGAACACCAAATCCGACGTGGCGCTGACCGATTGCAGCGAGCCGAATTCCGGGTTGCTGACGTTCGGCGAGCATACACGCACGTAATTGTTCGCGCTTTGCGCCCACGCGGCCGACACGCAGCCGTCGGTGGAGACCGGTTTGGCTGCGTCTCCGGCACCGCCGGAGGTGAGCGTGTTGACTTTCTTCTCTCCCTTGCCCAGTTCGACCAGGTACAGGCCGTTCTTGCCGGCGGCCGCGACCCAGGACTCCTGACGGCCGTCCGTGTCGGGGTATTGCAGCGTCAACGGGCTGTTGGCGCCGGTGTCGGCGCTGCCCTTGTGCCAGTACAGTCTGCCCTCGGATGTGACGACCGCGGTGCCGTCCACCACGGTGAAATCGTCGGCGGATACGGTCTTCCCTTCGGTGAGGGAGCCACCCTGCACGGCCTTGCCTGTCGGATCCTGCATCGTGAGCACGGTACCGTCGGAGGGCCGGTATCCGTACACGGTGCCGTCATGGGTGACCGCGATCTTGCCTCCGGTGCCCAGCCGCATGGACGGGTCGCTGGTGGCGGGGTTGACGGAGTTGAGGTCGGAGCTGCGGCCGACCCACACGTTGCCGTTTTTCGTGTTCAGGAAGGCGATGGTGCCGCCGCCGGTCACCGCGGTCGTGTCTCCCTTGGTCTCCGTCCTGCCGGTGGTACCCAGCGTGGCGGAGGAGATGCCGGTGGCCTTCGCGCCTTCGGTGAGCACCGTGTCGCTGTCGTGCTGGACGATGTCGAAACGGGCTGCAGACGAGGCCACCGCCGAATCCGGTTCCTTGAGCTTGACGTTGAAGCGGGCCGCCTTGCGGTTCTTGAGCGAGGTGACCCAAACGGTGCCGTCGTCGAGATGCACGTGTTGGCGGGTGATGGAGCTCACCCAGATGGCGCCGGCGATGATGCCGATCAGCATGACGAGCGCGATGACGGGCATCGCCCAACGGTGCGCGTCAGGCGAGACCAGGCGGCGCATGGAGGAGCGGAACGCCCGCTCGCGTTGGCGCTGGTTAGGCTGCTTGCTCATGGCATCCTCTTCTCTCTCGTTCGCTCGCTTCTCGTGCAATGCCGTGCCGCATGGTGCAGTCCTTCATATAGTGCGTTCCTATTGCCTCACCGCGCATGCGATGGCCGGATTCTGGGACATCTGCTTGTCACTGCGCACGATCTTCACTTCGATGCAGGTCTGTTTGTCGGTCACGTCATGCAGCTCGACTTTGCGGTCGGCCACGATGTTGGTGCTGGTACTGGGGACGGAAGTGGCAGAATTGCCCTGTACCGGCGACCATGCGTACATGTCGCCGTCCTTGGGCTGCGGGTTCGTCCAGGTGAACGTGACGGTGGTGCCGTCGTAGGTTCCGTTCAGGTTTTCGGGCGTCGGCACCACTTCGGCTCCCGTGATGTCGTCGGGATTGCCGTCCGTTCCGTTGGAGTCGCCGGTGGCGCCCGGCGTGGAGACCGATGTGCGGTTGCGCGTCGCGGTGTCATCCATGTGCGGCATTACGACGAAGACGAACGTCAGGACGACCGCCGTCAGCGCAGCCACGACCACGGCCGTGATGGCCAGCGGCTTCTTCCACGCACCGGTGGGAGCGTCCATTCGCGTCACGTTCGCGGGGCCGGGCGCGACGCGGCGCTTGCCGGTCATGCTGCTGGGATATTCGGGGACGCCTTCCACGGTGACGGGCGTGGCATGGCCGTAGTAAGCCTGTTGCACCTGCTGCATCGCGCGGGCGAATTCCAGCGCCGTGCCGTAACGGTTGTCCGGGTTCTTGTCGAGCCCCCTGACGAGTACACGTTCGACGTCCGCGGGCACATCAGGGCGGCCGATTGGCGGCAGGCGGCGACTGACGATGACCTGCGCGAGTTCCTGCTGCGTATGCGCCTGATAACCGTGCTCATACGGCGAACGGCCGGTCAGTGTGGCGTACAGGGTCGCCGCCAAGGAGTAGATGTCGGCGGCTTCGGTGCCGCCGCTGCGTCCGGTCAGCACTTCCGGCGCGGCCCATGGCACGGAGAAACCGGTCTGGGTTCCCGCCTGATACACGTTCGTGGAGATGCCGAAATCGGCGAGCACCGGCAGTCCCTGCGGGGTGATGAGGATGTTCGCGGGCTTGATGTCGCGGTGCAGGATGCCTTTGCAGTGCGCGGTGAACAGGGCGCTGCAAAGTTTGATGCCCAGGTCGAGCATCTGGTCGGCGGTGAGTGGTCGCTTGCGGATCAGCTCCTTATAGGAGCCGCCGGGCGCGTATTCCAGCACGATGTAGCCAAGTCCGGTGCTGGTCACGCCGGCGTCGTGGATGGAAAGGATGTAGGGGTGCGCGGAAAGCTCCGCCATGTAGTTCGCCTCATTGCGGAATCGGGCGGCTGCGCGGGGGTCGAGGGTGGCGCTGCTGACCTTGATGGCGACGTCGCGGCTGGGGACGCGCTGATGGTACCGGTATACGCTGGCTGTGGCGCCGGTGCCGAGTGGCTGGATGAAATCATAGCCGGATATCCGCGGCGGTGTTGGCTGTGCCGGCATTTGGCTATCCCCCCTTACGACATCTCTTCTTCTTACTCTATTCCGAGGTGTTCCCACGCACAACCCTTGATGGGGAGCGCTGAGGAGTGCTCGCCGCAGGCAGGAGCTGCCGTGCGATGACGCAGTTAGTCCAGAATAAAACTGATATAAAAACGGAACATATGGTTCGGTTTTCGATTGTTGGCATATGATGGAGGAACTGTCTGACGGACGACGGGGCCGGCGACGGGAATGGAGGTGCCATGAAGGCGGTTGAAGCACTGCTTGAGGGGGAATCCGGCAAGGCGCTGCTGGTGGTTGGTGCTCCTTGCGTGGGCAAGAGCACGCTGGCCCGTGATGCCTTGATGGCCGGGCTGCGACGGTTCGGCGAATCCGGAGCGATAATGACGGTATCCGGGCGTCAGATCGCCGATGTGATAGGCGATCAGGTGATTCGCGAGCTGGGGGCGACCTCCCAGGCGCGACCGGTCACGACGCTGTCGGCCATCGCGTTCCGGCTGATCACCGTCATGCGTTCGAGGTCGGGCGAGCCGCTGCCGAGGTTGCTGAACGGCGCCGAGCAGGATGCGCTGCTGCGTTCGGTGTGCTCCGTCCATGTGGCTCATGTGCGGGCGGGGGATCCATGCGGCACGTGTTCGTTGCTGCGCGAATACTTCGCCAGGGATGATTGGGACGGCGTGCTGGCCGATGCCGTGGCCGGGAACGACGGCGAGGGTGGTGATGCGGATTCCGGCGTAGGCGTCAATGCCGCCTTCGTCATGCAGCTGCGCGACATGTTGGCCCGCATGGATGAGCTGGGCGTCTCCGAGGATCGTGAAGGAACGGCCCTGTCGGCGTTGAGGCATTGGTCGCCGCGCGTCGAGCGTTTGCATGTGCAGTGGCGTCTCGCGTTCGCGTTGCGCCGCGAATACGAGACCGCGGTGAGTCGTATGTACTCGGGCGAGTACCGGTTGGACTCGTCGCGTCTGCTGGTCGAGGGGGCCAAGGCGGTCGGGATGGTCGGCGATGACGATCTGCCGCGTCTGCTGGTCGTCGACGACTGTCAGGACCTCACCTTCGCCGGGTTCACGTTCCTGAAGGCGCTGCGCGGTGCGGGGACGCGGCTGCTGCTGGTCGGCAATCCGGACGAGGCCGTGCAGACCTTCCGCGGGTCATATCCGGAATACCTGTTCGACCAGATTCGTCGTCAGCTTGGCGCCGACATGGTTCGTCTGTCGGCTGGCGGTGCCGGAAATGGCCGAGTTGAGGAGCGTGCGGTGGACCACGTCGACGGTTATACGTATCGCGATCTGGTCGCATCCCGTATCTCCCTGTCCATCCGATCCACGCAGGACGAGACGGTTCCTCTGCCGCAGAGGCCGGGCAAATTGCCGCAGCTGCCGGCGAGCCTGCCGATTGTCGCATTGCCCCAGGCCGATCCGCTGCCGGGCGATGGCAGTCTGAAAACCGCGCTGTACCGCTCGGCCGACGAAGAGACGGAAGACGTCGTATGGCGCATCAAGCAAGCCCACATCCTTGAAGGACGCAACTGGAACGACATGGCTGTCATCGCGCACGACAACGCCACCGTGCGCACGATCGGCGAACGGCTGCGTCATGACGGCGTGCCTGTACGGTATTCATCGGTCACACGACCGTTGAAGGACGAGCCGTTCGTGCAGGGATTGTTCGCGCTGCTCGAATTGGCGATGCTCAGGAACCAGACGGTGCCCGCGCTGGGCATGAATCTGCAGCAGACCGCACTGTATGTGCGCTCTCGGGTTGCCACGGTGATGGGATGCCCGCTGGTCAGCGTCGGCGGCGGACGGGATCATGAGGGATACCCGGCCAGGCTGGAGCCGGTGGACGCCGCCATGAACGCGTTGGCATCACTCGGCAAGATCGTCACGTGCGAGGACATATGCAAGGGGGATGCGTCCGACGATGTGCCTGGCGGTGCCGCCGACGATGCGGGGAAGACCGGGGACGCTGGAATTGCTGGTGACACCGCTCGAATGCATGCCTTGGGCAGGCTCATGCACGGATGGGAGCAATGGCGCGAATGGGTCGTCTCCGGGCGCGATCGGAAGACCATCACCGACGACACGATCATCGATGTCAAAGCACCGCAAGGCGACGAACTCCAGTTCGGCGTCGATGCCATGTACCTGTTGCTGGAATTCGCGGATGACGCGCATGCGATGCATGGCGGTGTCGCCGGTCTAGGCGGTACAGGTGACGTTGTCGACGATGCCGGTTCCGCTGTCGGGGCAGGCACGAAGGGCGCGTCCGGTATAACCGCCGATGACGTGCTCGCCGCCGTTCAGGAGGTGTGCGGGCGGGGAGACCCGCATTCCCGCGTGTTTGCCCACCTGTGGAATCTAGTGGGGACGGTGGCCCAAGGCCTGAGACAACTGCCGGCGAAGGAACCACAGTATGCGTTGTCCGTGGCTTGGAACGCGTGCGACGTCGCCTCCCGTTGGCAGCGCGAGGCCCTGAACAACACGGATGCCGGACGTGCCGCCAACGACCGTCTGGATACGGCCATGCGGCTGTTCGATTATGCATCCGGCTCGGCCGCAAGCCGGGATCTGCCCGAATTCTTTGCGCAGGTGAGGGCGATGCGCATCGAAGCGGATTCCCTGGCCAAAGTGGCCCCCATCGACGATGCCGTGACGCTGACCACACCGGCGGGCTCATCGGGGAGACACTGGCCGTTGGTGTGGATTCCGGCCATCCAGCAAGGCATATGGCCGAACCTGGCAGCCCGAAACACGATGTTCGGTGGTGAGGATCTGGCTGATGTCATGCTGTATGGAGGGCTGTCCGATGATTCCGGAGAGCATGGCGACAACAAACTGGAATCCGTGCTGTATGCGGAGCAGAAAAGCCTGCTGGTCGCGCTGACCCGCGCATCGGAGCAGGTCACGGCAAGTGCGGTGTACAACGACGATCTGACCCCGTCTGACTTCCTGTACGGATACATACCGGAACGATTCAACCGCGAACGGCATGCGTCGGCCGAAGGGCGGGAATATACCCAGGTCGGTGAAGCCGGACGGCTCCAAGGTCTGGACGCCGATCCTCGCGGCCTGGTCGCCGCCGCCCGCGTGGCGCTCGCCGTACACCCACGAGGTTCCAAGGAATCTCAAGATGCCGTGGATGCGCTGCGACTGCTGGCAAACAATGGTGTCGAAGCCGCTGACATCACGCGTTGGCCGTTCCTCGACGAGGTCGAGGATGCGTCTTCCGGCTCCCGCACGGTGGGATCGCGGGCGGCGGCTCCGGAACCGGACAAGGCCGCGGAGGGAACCGGCCAATCATCGGTGCCGCGGATCGCAACATTGTCGCCATCCGCCGTGGACAGCATCTGGGGATGTCCCGTCTGTTGGATGATGGAAAACCGGTTCACTGGTCCGCGCGCCGGCAGTGTGGCGACCTCGTTCGGCTCGCTGATCCACGCCGTCGCCGAAACCGCCAGCAACGAGGGCCTGGACGCGGCGGACTGGCGCGATGACCTGCCGATTCCGGAACGCGTCAGCACGGTGCGGGACCGTATGATCGCCATCTATGAGGAGCTGCGCGACGATCCGACGGCCAACACCAACCCGGCCGATCAATACAACGCGACGCGCAAGGACAATACCGCGCATGACGTACTGGGCCACATCGCCAGCTACTTCGTCATGTCCAACACCGACGAATACCCGGTAAACAACGTCAAGAACTTCCAGATCGGTACATTGGAAAGCGCACAATGCGAGCGTTCGTTCATCGCGGTATTCGGCTTGGACGACATTCTTGCCGCCTATAACGCGATGGACGGCGTCGACCCGATCGGCCGCGATGAACTCGCCGCCATCATGGGATCGCTGGTTGGCGGGTGGCCCGAAGCCATGAACGACCGGCTGACCGTGCGTCTGTCCGGGCGCATCGACCGTATGGAGACCAGAATCATGCCCGACGGGAAGCGTCACGTTCGCCTGATCGACTACAAGACCGGGAAGGTGCCTTCGACCAAGGCCATATTCAACGATCTTCAGCTGGTCTGCTACCAACTGGGACTCGCATTCCCGGAAAACGGTCCGCGCGGAGCCGAAGCGTTGCAAGTCATGCCGGACATCGCGCAAAGTGGTCTGTTCCATGTCGCACAGAAGGATGCACCTGCGACGTCCGGAACCAGCAACGCGCAGGAGGGAATGTACCAGCCGGCGCTGTTCGCCGATGGCAGTCTGAACACGTCATCGTTCATGCCGCGGAACCGCTACAAGACCCTCGATAAGCTTTCGGATGCTCCCGATTTGATTGAAGAGCCTCCGACCGGTGTAAGCGCAGCGGCATGGCGACAGTTCCTCGGCATGCGCGGCACGCAGGCCGTATGGTCGCTCTCCATGATCGCGAGAGTGTTCTACGCCGCCGCGGCGAGTCGGTCGACCCATATACAGGCAAGGCCGAAACCGGATCATCTCCAGTATTGCCGCATGAAAGCGGCCTGCCCGGCATGCGCCGGCGAAATCAACACCGTCTTCGAAACGAGGCAGTCATGAACGCACCACGATTTACCGACAGCCCCGAGCAGGCAAAAGTCGTCAACGCGCCCACCGGCGATGACGTGCTCGTCGTGGCCGGAGCGGGCAGCGGCAAGACCTATACGATGACCCGCCGCATCATCAACCTCATCGCACAGGGCGTGCCGGCCGAGCGCATCCTCGGCCTCACATTCACGCGCAAGGCCGCGTCGGAACTGCTGTCGCGCGTGTCCGCCGCCGTGCTGGCGGACGGGGGAGACGAGCGCTTTGCGAACCGGGCGTTCCTCAAGCCGGAGGTGTCGACGTACGATGCGTTCTTCCAGACCATCGTGCGGCAATACGGCCTGCTTGTCGGCTTCGACCAGAACACGCAGCCGCTCAGCCAGGCCGGTGCCATACAGCTGGCGACCACCGTGGTCGGCCGTCACATGGACATCCTCTTCGAGCAGGATCTCGGGGCGTTCAAGACCGTGGTGAATGGTGTACTGGGGTTGTCGCATGCCATAGGCAACGCCATGATCGGTGGCAGCACAACAACGATGGACGAGGCCATCGGCCGTGTGCGGGCTTGGGACCAGGCATTCCTCGCGCAACTCGATATCGCCATTGGCGATACGCCGGTTCCTGACGAAGAGCCGAAGGCCAAGGCTCC
Source organism: Bifidobacterium bifidum ATCC 29521 = JCM 1255 = DSM 20456 (assembly GCF_001025135.1). Taxonomy (NCBI): domain Bacteria; kingdom Bacillati; phylum Actinomycetota; class Actinomycetes; order Bifidobacteriales; family Bifidobacteriaceae; genus Bifidobacterium; species Bifidobacterium bifidum. The sequence goes on from NZ_AP012323.1 coordinate 539,012, forward strand.
GACAAAAAACAAGAAGGACACGGAGGAGACCTTCGCGGCCAAACAGGAGGAATACCGGGCGCAACTTCGTGACATATGCGTGTACAAGTGTGCACAGCTGCGCGACGTGACCCGGCGTCGGGAGACGCTGCTGACGCTCGTCGAGGAATACGAGCGGGAAAAGCGGGTTCAGAACATGGCGGAATTCAGCGATTTCACCATTGCCGCCTACCAGCTCGTCGCGCGATTCCCCTCCATCGGGGAGCGGTACCGTCGCCGTTACACGCACGTGCTGCTTGACGAATACCAGGACACCTCCACCACGCAGGCGATGCTCCTCGCCACCCTGTTCCACCCCCAGTCGGCTGATGCCGATGCTGATAGGTCTTCCTCCCGCTGGCGGGAGGCGGCGCGCAGCGCCGGAGGGTGGTCCAAGGATGGCGTCGGGCTGTCGCGATCCGCGGTGAACGCGGTGGGCGACCCGTTCCAGTCGATTTATGCGTGGCGTGGTGCCAGTCCCGGAGCGTTCCGCATGTTCCAAAAGGACTTCGGCATGCCCGCCGACGCGAAACCATACCCGCTCAGCGTCACGCGACGCAACACCTGCATCGTGCTCAGAGCCGCCAACAACCTCACCGAGCCGCTGCGCATACCGCCACGGCGGGCCGGCAGCTCCCTGATGCGCGAAGTGGACGTCGCGAACCTGTCCGCGATGGACAACGCCGCGGAAGGTACGATCGGCGTGCTGGGATTTGCCACCTTCGGCCAGGAAGCCGATGCCGTGGCACGCTTCGCCAAACAGGCCATCGCACGGTACCGGAAGGACGCCGCCACGGCCGCCTCCGATACCCCGCATGTGGCGGTGCTGTTCCGAGGCAAGACGCACATGGCGCAATTCGCCCAAGAACTCGAACGGGCGGGCCTGACGACGTTGGTCGTCGGCTACTCCGCGCTGCTGGAGAGGCCGGAGGTCCAGGATCTGATCGCATTGCTGCATGCGGCCGCCGACCACACCGATTCAGCGTCGTTGATGAGGCTGCTGGCTACGCCGCGATTCGGTTTGGGATCCGAATCGCTCACCCGCCTCGCCGGCATGGCCGAAGATCTCGACAGCCAATGCCGCTACCGTGCACTGGTCGAATCCGGCATCATAGGTTCAGGCTCCGATGGCGCTCGTGCCGATGATGGTCATGATGAGGCAATAGTCTCCACGTCCATTGATTCCGGTCTCGTTTCGGAAGCGGATGGCGGCTCCGACATCGCGACGTTCGCCGACCCGCAGGTGAAGGCCATCGTTAAGCAATACCGGGATCGAGTGCCGCATGCGGTGTTCCTCATCGACATGATGATGCGGGATGACCTGCCGTCGCTGCTGTCGCGTCGCGGCGGATTCGACGAGACGACATCACGCCGTATCATACAGGCGGGCGAAGTACTGCAGCGTGTGCATGCCGTGACTAATCACCCGCTGAAGGAAGTGATTGACGCCGCGGTGCGGGCCTTGAACCTCGACATCGACACAATCGTCGCCCAGGCGGTCAAAAACCCCTCCCAGCCGGTGAACCCCACGCAGGCGCGTTCGCCTCTGCAGTCGGTCGCCGCACTGGTCGACACCTATACGCAGGAAATCGTCGAAGGCGTGAATCCGACTTTGCGTGGATTCATGTCATGGGTTGACTCGCTTGGTCAGATAGAGGAGGGTACCGCGGCGGTGCCCGACACTCCTGCGGACGTGGTGCTGATGACCATCCATCAGGCCAAGGGATTGGAATGGGACGCCGTCGCCGTGGTGTCCATGCAATCAGGAGTGTTCCCCAGCAATCAGGGCGGTTTGCATGTCGAGCTGGACGCGGAGCATCCCGGCGGCGGTGCCGGCGAATCGTGGACTCCCCCGGAATACAAGGCGACGGTTCGTTCATGGGCGGACGACCCGGCCGCGGTACCTGCGCCCGTGCGCGTCGACGCCGGTATCCTGCCACGTTTCCCGCACGACGCGAATCCGGATGACGCCCCGGTCGAAACACTGCGTGCCCTGGACGATGTCGAAGTCATCGACGACGAGTTTTACGGAGACCTGCGCAGCAAGGACATCGGAGACGATATGGATGTCGCCGACCCGTCCAGCTGGTATCTCACCCAGGAAGAGGAATATGGCCGACGTCTGCTGGCTGACGAACGGCGACTCGCATATGTGGCGCTGACCCGGGCCAAGAAAGACGCGCTGCTCACCTACAGCCAGTATTCGATTCTGGATCGAGACCCGAGCCAGTACCTGAACCGTCCCGGCAAAAGACCGAGCGCCTCGAAGCCGTCGGTATTCTGGACGGAGATGCAGGACTCGCTATGCCATGAGAGCGGTCTGGTATCCGCGTGCAAGAGCGGGAGCGCGGGATACTCCGAAAATGCGGATGCCATTGCCGACAGTAGCCCTGACTTGGCGGTGGCCGGTGCGGCATCAGGTGCGTCTGCGCACCCATCGCTGGACCAGCTGGGTGTGGACAGGCCGCAGGGGTTCTTCGTCGGCGACCACGCCACCGAATATGAGCGGGATGTCGTCGAAGAGGCATGGAACGCCCCATTGGAGGAACGCGAACAGGCCGGCGGCCCGACATGGCCGGCCAAGTTGTCCGAGGAAACCCTGTCGAAGCTCACCGGCGGGCTGTCCGGCGATTCCGGGCTTGTGACCGACGATCCGGACTCCCTGCTGGCGCGCGCCCGAATGCTCGTTGAAGACCCCGATCTGATGCCATGGTCCTTCGGCCGAGGCGAGCGCGAGATCGACCGCTATGTCCGCCGTCAGGCGGAGCACCTGCTGGAGCACGGACGGCAGAACGTCACCGCGTTGCAGGCGAGGGCGGGACATATGACCCAGCGCGAGGAACGCGGCTATTGGCGTGGCCTGATCCGGCCCATCCCGCGCGTCGCATCCCCCGCCGCTGAGGCGGGCACCCTGTTCCACGCATGGGCGGAACAATTCATCAACGCCTACGGCGACGGCCAATCAATAGATGCAGACGGCATCGGCGCATACGATTCCAGCAGCATCGAAACCGGTACGGCCGGCACCTGCCGCGAGCCGGTGACCCGCGAATCCCTGCTGCACGATCTGTCCGAACTGGAAATGAAATCCGACACGCTGACGGCGAAGGAACGACAGCTCACCGTATGGCAGCGTCGACTCGCCGAATCGACGTGGTCGGAGCGTCGCCCGGCGTGGGCGGAACGTCAGATCGTCGTGTCGATTCCCCAGCTCGGTGACGTCATCGTCAACGGCAAACTCGATGCGGTGTTCCACGGCGGACTGGACGCGAACGATCCGACGAAGCAATACACCATCGTCGACTGGAAGACCGGGCGCAAGCCACGCAAGCCGCAGGACATCGAACACAAGCTCGTGCAGCTCGACTGGTATCGGCTGCTGCTGTCGTACATCGAGCACGTGCCGCTGGACAGAATCGACGCCACCCTCTACTATCTGAGTGAGCCTGATGAAGGCGCGCGCGAGCTGCACGCCCGCGCGAAAACCGAACAAGAGATCCTAGCCGAGTTGAGCTCCGGCATTCCCGAAGGATCCGACAATGACTAGGTGACCGCCAAGGGGGCGGCACACGCTGCGGATGGAACGCGCCGCAGCCGTCATGCCGGGAGGGATGCCGCGACCCTTGGCGCACCGTGTGGGCGGGCACACGTGCCGGACGCAACAACCACAAAGGAGCAGAACCATGGTTGCGCACGACAACACCGTCATGAATGCCACCATCACCAATGCCACGCCATCCGCCGATGACGAGAGCACCCTCTCGGAGAGCACGCCGATCGGGACGGACCCACAGCGTGACGTCATGTCTGACGTCGTGCCTGACGTCACGCCGGAGGAGGTGCCGGGCGTCACAATCGCATCTACGCCGGCAACGGCAACAGTGCCCGCCGAGGAGATGAAACCATCGCAATCGGTGACCTACCGGCCCATGCGTTGGAATGATCTGGACGACATCGTCCGGGAGTTCGACCGCACATGGGGTCAGTGCAGCGCGGCCGCCGGCACGCCGGTGTCCATGCAGATATCCCGGCACTTCGTGCTGCACTACCTCGAACCGACCACCCGCGCCATCGTCGCCGAACTCGACGGCCGCTTCATGGGCGTCACACTGTCGCGCGTCGCCGGCGAGCCATTGGCCTTCCCGCAAGCCAAGCAGGAACTCGCCGCGATCAACGGCGAACTGAACCGGTCGACGCTCGGCACGAAAACCCTGTCCGAGACCGAGCAATGGCATGAGATGGAACTGCGCATGGAACGCGAAATCGACATCAACGACGTCGCGCGCGGCGAGATCGAGCTGTTCCTCGTCGCGAAAAGCGCTCGCGGACACGGCGTCGGCGGTTCGCTCTGGCGGCAGGCGATGGACTATTTCGCGAATTGCCAGGTCGCCCGGTTCTACCTGCACACCGACTCCAGTTGCGACGTGAGCTTCTACGACCACAAGGGGCTGAACTGCATCGCCGCCCGATACGCGGCGGACCATCCCGAGGATGGCGCAGACATGGACGACATCTTCATCTACGCCGGAACCCCGGAGAACACTCGATGAGCGGGGCTCAACAGCAGAGCCGATCCGTCGCATCGCAGTCGCCGTACGCGCAACTGTTCCGCATTCCCGGCGCCAAGGCGTTCTGCATCTCCGGAGCGGTGGCCCGATTGCCGATCTCGATGATGTCGCTGGGCATCGTGCTCGCGCTCAACCACATGTACGACAACTGGACGGTCGCCGGGTCGATGAGCGCCATGTACATCCTCGCCGTCGCCGCGGTCACGCCGTTCTACGCGCGCCTGTTCGACCGGTTCGGGCAGCGGCGTGTCGGACCGGTGGCGCTTGGTGTGCAGATAGTGGCGATGCTTGCGTTCGCACTGGCGGCGCTCGCCCGAGTGCCCATCCCGGTGCTGTTCGCGCTGGCCATATGCATGGGGCTGACCCAGTTCTCGTTCGGCGCCCTCGTGCGCACCCGCTGGGCGTATGCGCTGCGCGGTTCGCAGCACGAGTCGCTGCTCAACACCGCGTATGCGCTGGAAGCGGCCATCGATGAGATCGTATTCATCTTCGGCCCGATTCTGGCGGCGTTCCTCGCCACCTCGGTGCACCCGGTGTCGCAGTTGTTCGTGCCCACGCTGGCCTGCGGCATCGGGGGAGCGGTGTTCTTCTCGCTGAAGAACACCGTCCCGCCCGTGTTGGAGCCGATTGACGTCGTCGCCGCCGAAATACCGGACGCGCAGTCGAACGCCGTCACCGGTCAGCCGGCTCCCGCACTCCAGACGGCCGGAGACCATGCCGCACCGACGCCCTCCCCCGAAGACAACGGTTTCCGGCTGCGTCGTCTGCACCGGCCCTATTCCGCCAAGCCGCGCAATGTACTGACGTACCGGGGCATTCTGCCGCTGCTGGTCGTGTTCGTGGTGTTCAACATGAGCTTCACCGCATTCGACGTGTCCATGACGGCCACGATGAAGGCCGCCGGCGCGGAGCGGTTCCTCGGCCTGCAGCTCGCCATGTTCGCGGTCGGCTCCTGCATCGGGGCGGTCATCTTCGGTTCCCGGGAGATGAAAGGCTCGCACTGGCGGCATATGGTCATGTTCCTGACGCTGCTCACCGTCGGCTATGTGGTGTTCCGCATGGTGATGGGCAATTTCCTGATCCTCGGCGTCATGGAGATCCTGACCGGCCTGTGCGTCTCCCCGCTGTTCGCTACCGGCAACCTGATCGTCAAGGACATCGTGCCCGTGCGCTCGCTCACCGAAGGACTGTCGTGGGTGACCACCGCAGGCTCGGTCGGCACCTCGTTCGGGTCGACCATCGCCGGTGCCGTGCTGGACGCATCCAGTCCGCACATGAGCATGATGATTCCGTGGATCGTCACCCTGTGCGCGGTGCCGCTCGCCCTGCTCGGCTGGTTCCTCGCCCGAAAACGGCGCTGACGTCCGTCAGCCATGTACCCGCCGTGGAACGCGGCGACGCAGAAGCGCGTCGCCGTCACCCTCGCCCGCGCTCCTGCGCGGATCTCCAGTATCTGCGCGACCCTGTCGTTCACGTCCGCCTTCGTGGCGAGCCGGTGTTCGAGCAACGGCTCGCCGATGGCCCGCCCGATGACCGGTCGGGTCTTGAGCAGCCCGGCCGTGTACGGGTGCGCTGGATGGTCGAACACGTCATACACGTCGCCGGTTTCCAGCAGACGCCCGGCATACATGACCGCCACCTTGTCGGCGATCTGCGCGACCACGCCGAAATCATGGGTGATGAACAGCGCGGAAAGCCCGTATTCGTCCTTCAGCGACATCAGCAGGTCGAGGATCTGTGCCTGTATCGTCACGTCGAGCCGGTGGTCGGTCCGTTGGCATGGTTCCATACGGCACGTAGCCATTGCTGCACTCCGAGAACTCCGCCATCCTCTGTGGGAAGCGTCAGCCTGCGACGGTGCAGGGCGGAGACCTCGGTGACCACGGGGAAGTGTCGAATGGTGTTGCCGTTCACGTTGCCTGCGATATGCGACAGCCCCTTGTCCCAAGTGACCAGTTGCACGTATTCCCGGCCGTTCGCCTCCGACAGCGGATGCACCGTGGCCCAGCCGACCTCGGTGTTCCAGAACCACAGCGAGGTTGAAGGTTTCGCTCGTTTCGATCATTGGGCCACATGAGGCGCATACCAGTCCACGAGCCCATCTGCACTCACGGTGTCACCTCGGAATCCGCGCACGTCTTGAGGACGGAGGTCTTTGATGCGGATGACCTTATCTGCCATTCGACGTTTCCTTCTTGACCTCGAACGGGAGTCCCTGTTCCCTGACGACGGCCTTCAGGAAGATCGTGACCGCGCCGGAGAGGGTGAGCCCGAGGTCTTCGAGCACGCGGCTGGATTCCTCCTTGAGCTGCGGGTCTATCCTCATGGTCGTGGTGGGTATGCTCGCCATATGCGCCTCCTATGCTTGTCGGTTGTTCCGACTGTACATCGTATGCACGGTGTCATGCGGCTTTCCGCCAATAATCCATGTACGGTGGTGTCATGCGCTGGCAGTCACGGCGGCGGATGCGATACAGGCCTTTGCCGAGCTGGCGGGCGAGCAGCCCATCATCGTCGGTTTCGCCGAATCCGTCGGTGAACGCGACGAGCCATTGGAACCAGTCCAGGTAGGCTTGCAGGTATTTCGTTGACACGCCGTGGAAGCCGAACATGAAAGCCTCCAATCGCGCATGCAGCGTGTTCACGCGGTTGATGGCGAGATCGCGCTCCTGTGGCGTCAGTTCGCCAACTTCCTTCCTGACCCTATCGGCTATACGCGCCACCTTGCCTGTTCTCATACCTACCATCATTGTAGCTACCCAGTAACCACACTGCAAGGCAAAAAGTCAACCTTGGTCTAACGAGCCAGAATTTATGAAGCCGTATCAGTGCGTTGTGGAACGGTGCGCCGAACCGGTCGGAGCCGGGATGTGACCCAGCTTACGGACAGGTGGCCGGACCATGGGCCGGCATGCCTATATATTGGTAGGGAATTTTGGAAAAGTTACGGACGGTTTCGCTCGGAAAGGTCGTGTGATGGTCAGGGTTTCAGTGGTCGGCGCCAAAGGGCGCATGGGATCTCATGTGGTGGATGCGGTGAACGGTGCGCAGGACATGCAGCTCGCCTTCGCACTCGACGCGGGCGATGACCTGATGCGGATCACGCCGGAGAACACCGATGTCGTGGTGGAGTTCACCGTGCCGTCCGTTTCGCTCGACAATGTGCTCGCGCTTGTGAAGCGGGGGGTCGACGTGGTGGTCGGCACCACCGGTTGGACCGATGAGAGACTCGCCAAGGTCACGGCGGCACTCGCCGAGGCTCCCCGTGACGATCAGGCCGTGTTCATCGCGCCCAACTTCGCGATTTCCGCCGTGCTGGCCGATTATTTCGCCAAGGTCGCCGCGCCGTACTTCGAGTCCGCAGAGGTCATCGAGCTGCATCATCCCACCAAGGTGGATGCGCCCTCCGGAACCGCTATCCACACTGCCCGCGCCATCGCGGATGCGCGCAAGGCGGCCGGCCTCGGCGCCATGCCGGATGCCACCGAGACGGATGGCGGCTCTCGCGGGCAGGTCGTCGACGGCGTGCACGTGCATGCCGTGCGTCTGCGCGGGCTCAACGCGCATGAGGAGGTATTGCTCGGCAATGCGGGCGAGCAGCTGACCATCCGCGCCGACAGCTTCGACCGCATCAGCTTCATGCCTGGCGTGCTGCTCGCCGTGCGCAAGGTCGCCGACGGCGGTCATGCCGGCCTGACCGTCGGCCTCGACAAGTTCCTCGACCTGTAAAGCGTTGGCCTGGCATCCCCCATCCGGCGATAATCCCGTTTGGTGGGGTCTGGATGGGACTTTGGTGGGATGAAGGAGGTCCGGGACGCGTTCATATTATGTACGGGTGACGGCGATGCGTCCTTGCTGCCAAGTACGGTAAAGAGATATGAGTGACGGTACTATGCATCTTCTCAACCCGGCTCCGTTCGGACGCATCCTCCCCGCAATGGTCACCCCCATGAAAGCAGACGGGACGGTTGATTTCGAGGCCGCGCAGTCTCTGGCGAAGCAATTGGTCGCCGACGGCGCCGACGGGTTGGTGGTGAACGGCACGACCGGCGAATCCCCCGTGACCCACATGGAGGAGAAGGTCGAGCTGGTGAGGGCCGTCAAGGAAGTCGTGGACGTCCCGGTGATCTCCGGTGCCGGCTCGAACGATACCGCGCACACCGTGCGCATGGTCGAGTAGACGCAGGAGGCGGGAGCCGACGCGGTGCTCGTGGTTATGCCGTACTACTCGCGCCCCAGCCAGGACGGCGTGGTCGGCCATTACAAGGCCGTCGATTCCGTGGCCGAGAGGCCGATCATCGTATATGACGTGCCCGGCCGTACCGGGCTGAAAGTCCGCGTCGAAACATATGACCGTCTTGCCGAGCTTGAGCATGTCAAAGCCGTCAAGGACGCGACCGGCGACCTCGCCGCCGCCGTCGAAAAGCAGCAGCGCACCGGCCTCGCCTGGTATTCGGGTGATGATGGCCTGTTCCTGCCGTTCCTGTCGATCGGCGCCGTGGGCATCATCTCGGTGATCGCGCACGTCGCCTCCTCGCCGATGCGCCAGCTGGTCGAGGCGTTCGACCACGGCGACATCCATCAGGCGCAGCGCCTCGCCAACCAGCTCGCCCCGCTCGTCCACGCGCTCAACGGCGACGGCTACCAGGCCGTCATGGCCAAGGCCTCGCTGAGAATCAAGGGCTATCTTTCCTCCACGGCCATGCGCCTGCCGAACATCGGCCCGGACGCCGATCAACTGGCCAAGGCCGAAGAGGGCATGAAAGCAGCGGGACTGCTCTGACCGGGCCACACCGGCCTCGCTCGGGATGCACCCGGATTACGGCATCGTCCGACTCCGGGAACGGCCGTCCCGGTCGCGGATGCGACCGGCCTCGGCGGACACGGGCGAGCGGTTGCAGATAACGTCGTTTCCGTGACACAGACGGAAGCAAAGAAACAGAAAACCAATAGAGAATGGCACAAGAACAACAAAAGAAGAACAATTCACGCAGGTCCCGTTCCGGTGGCGCGTCGCGCCGCCGCGGATCCGCGAATCGCAACACCAGCAACGCCGGCTCGTTCAAGGGCCAGGCCACCGCTCCCCAGCAGGACGACGTCCTGATCGCCCCGCCGAAGTACCGCAAGGGTTCGATGCGCATCACGCCGCTCGGCGGTCTGGGCGAAATCGGCCGCAACATGAACGTAATCGAATACAACGGTCACCTGCTGCTCATCGACTGCGGCGTGCTCTTCCCCGAAGAGGAGCAGCCGGGCGTCGACCTGATTCTTCCCGATTTCAGCTACATCAAGAACCGTCTCGACAAGGTCGACGCGCTCGTGCTCACTCATGGCCATGAGGACCATATCGGCGGCGTGCCCTACCTGCTCAAGCTGCGCCCGGACATCCCGCTGATCGGCTCCAAGCTGACCCTCGCCTTCGTTGAGGCGAAATGCCAGGAGCACAACCAGCATCCCACCATGGTGGAGGTCAAGGGACGCGACAAGCTCAAGGTCGGCCCGTTCAACCTCGAATTCGTCACCGTCACCCACTCGATCCCCGACGCGCTCGCCGTGTACGTCAAGACGCCCGCCGGCTCCCTGATTGACACCGGCGACATCAAGCTCGACCAGCTGCCGCTCGACCACAAGATCACCGATCTGGTGGAATTCGGCAAGATCGGCGAGCAGGGCGTGGATCTGCTGATGATGGACTCCACCAACGCCGAGGTGCCAGGCTTCGTCAAGCCGGAGACCTCCATCGGACCCGCGCTCGACCAGGCGTTCGCGCAGGCGAGCCGCAAGATCATCGTCGCCAGCTTCTCCTCGCACGTGCACCGCGTCCAGCAGGTCGTCGACGTCGCCCACAAGTACGGGCGCAAGGTCGTCTTCGTCGGCCGCTCGATGGTGCGCAACATGTCCATCGCCGCCGACCTCGGCTACCTGCACATCCCCGAAGGCACCGTCATCGACCTCAAGAAGGCGCACGATGTGCAGGACGACAAGCTCGTCTTCATGTGCACCGGTTCGCAGGGTGAGCCGATGGCCGCCCTCGGACGCATCGCCGACGGCAACCACCGCGACATCACCATCAACGAGTTCGACACGGTGATACTCGCCAGCTCCCTGATTCCAGGCAACGAGCATGGCGTGTACAAGGTCATCAACAAGCTCGTGCAGCTCGGCGCGCGCGTCGTCAACCGCGACAACGCGGCCGTGCACGTGTCCGGTCACTGCAACGAGGGCGAGCTGCTGTACATGTACAACATCGTCAAGCCCAAGTGCGCGATGCCCATCCACGGCGAGAACCGCCACTTGGTCGCCAACGGCCTGATCGCCGTCAAGACCGGCGTCGATCCGAAGAACGTGGTGCTGGCGGAGGATGGCGACGTCGTCGACCTGTACCACGGTCAGGCCGCGGTCGTCGGCTCCGTGCCGTGCGGCTACGTGTACGTGGACGGCGATTCGGTCGGCGAGATCACCGACGAGGAGCTTGAGAAGCGCCGCATCCTCGGCACCGAAGGCTTCGTGTCCAGCTTCGTCGTGGTCGATACCGAGGCCTCCGAAGTCGTCACCGGCCCGAAGATCTTCCTCAACGCTGTCGCCGAAGACGAAAGCGAGTTCGACAAGATCCGCCATCAGATCGTCGAGCAGCTGCAGGACGCGATGATGCAGGGGACGAAGGACACGCACAGACTGCAGCAGATCATGCGCCGCACGCTCGGCGGATGGATCGCCCGACAGCTGCACCGCAAGCCGATGATCGTTCCGGTCGTCGCCGACATCGCCCAGGACATCATCGAAGAACCCAGCAAGTAAACCGCTTCGGCTCACGCAAGTGACGCCGGCATACGTCCAGAAGCAAGCCTGAACGTCAACGTCTCAGCGAGGAGTAGGGAACCGCGTGAACGGTTCCTTGTTCCTTTTTCTGTCGCGACGGTCCCGGCTTCTTTCGGGAAGACATATCAGAAGGAGTTAGAAAATATGCCAGGTGCAAACCTTACCCGCGTGGAAGCCGAGGAACGCAAGTCCATCGTCTCCGCCCCCATCAGCTACCATGTCCAGCTTGATCTGACCCGGGACGCGCGCACGTTCGGCTCGACCACGACGATCTGCTTCGGCGCCGAGCCGGGCAGCGAGACGTTCCTCGACCTGATCGCCGACAACGTGACCGAGATCATCCTGAACGACGAGGCGCTCGACCCCGCGCAGGTGTTCGAGGACAACCGCATCGCGCTCACCGGCCTGCGCCGCCGCAACGAGGTCACCGTCAAGGCCGACTGCGTGTACTCCAACACCGGCGAGGGCCTGCACCGCAGCGTGGACCCGTCCGACGGCAACATCTACCTGTACTCCCAGTTCGAGGTGCCGGACGCGCGCCGCGTGTACGCGGTGTTCGACCAGCCCGACCTGAAGGCCACGTTCGACTTCACCGTGCTCGCGCCGAAGTCGTGGATCGTCACGTCGAACATGCCGGTCAAGTCCAAGGAGGACGTCGACGACGTCATCACCGCAGACGGGGTGCTCGGCGACCACGAGCCCGAATCCGCCCGCAGCTGGACGTTCGAGACCACGCCTATCATGAGCTCGTACCTGACCGCCATCTGCGCCGGTCCGTACGCCGAATGGCACACCACCTACCTCAACGAGGACGGCCGCACCGTGCCTATGGCCCAGTACTGCCGCCAGGCGCTCGCCCCCGCGTTCGCCAAGGACGTCGACTACCTGTTCGACATCACTAAGAAGGGCTTCGCGTTCTACGCCAAGACGTGGGGCGTGCCCTACCCGTACGCCAAGTTCGACCAGATCTACGTGCCCGAGTACAACGCGGGCGCGATGGAGAACATCGGCATGGTCACGATCCGCGACCAGTACGTGTTCGAGTCGAAGGTCACCGACGCGCTCGCCGAGCGCCGCGTGGTGACCGTACTGCACGAGCTCGCCCACATGTGGTTCGGCGACTACGTGACGATGAAATGGTGGAACGACCTGTGGCTCAACGAGTCCTTCGCCGAGTTCACCTCCACGCTCGCCACCGCCGAGGCCACCGAATGGCATGACGCCTGGGCCACGTTCTGCTCCGGCGAGAAGAGCTGGGCGCTGAACCAGGACCAGCTGAGCACCACGCACCCGATCGTCGCCCCGATCAACGACCTCAACGACACGTACGTCAACTTCGACGGCATCACCTACGCGAAGGGCGCCTCCGTGCTCAAGCAGCTCGTGTACTACGTCGGCCGCGAGAAGTTCTTCCAGGGCATCAACCAGTACCTCAACAAGTACGCATACTCCAACGCCACGCTCGCCGACCTGCTGCACGAGCTGGAGAAGGCGTCCGGCCGCGATCTCAAGGCGTGGAGCGCCAAGTGGCTGGAGGAGTCCGGCATCAACACGATCGCCACCGAGGTCGAGGAGAACGCGGACGGCACCATCGCCTCGCTCACGCTCAACCAGACCGCCCCCGCCGAGCACCCGGTGTTGCGCCCGCATCGCCTCGCGGTCGGCTTCTATGACGAGGATCCGGCCACCGGCAAGATCGTGCGCACCGACCGCTTCGAGCTTGACGTGGACGGCGAATCCACCGTGGTCGCCGCCGCGGCCGGCAAGAAGCGCCCCGCGTTCATCCTGGTGAACGACGATGATCTGACATACACGAAGCTGCGTTTCGACGCCGATTCGCTCTCGTTCGCCCTGGCGAACCTGCAGCGTTTCGATGATGCGCTCGCCCGCGCGGTCGTGTGGCTGTCGCTGTGGGACATGACCCGTGACGGCGATCTCGCCGCCGAGAAGTTCATCGACACGACGCTGGCGCTGCTCGCCACCGAGACCGAGTCCACCACGTTCCGTTACGCGCTGAGCTGCATGAGCACCACCGCGTGGCACTACACCGCGCCGGATCGCCGCGCGGACGTGGTCAAGCACGTCGCCAAGGAGCTGTGGAAGCTCGTCATCGCCGCTCCCGGCGGATCCGACCAGCAGTTCCAGCTCGTCACGGCGTACCTCGGCTACGGCGAGGAGGGCGACGCCGAGTTCGCCGAGCACGCGCAGGGCCTCTTCGACGGCTCGCTGATCGTGGCCGGACTGGAGATCGACAACAACTTCACGTGGACGATCATCAACGCGCTCTCCTCGGTGAAGCTGATCGACCAGGCCGGCATCGACGCGCAGCTCGCCAAGCGCGACACCACCGAGAACCGCGAGTTCGCGCTCGGCGCCCACGCGGTGCGTGGCGACGCCGCCGCGAAGGAATGGGCCTGGATCGAGGCGCTCAACAACGCCGACCTGACCAACATGCAGCTGGAGGCCGTGGCCCGCGGGTTCGGCGCCACGCCGCGCCCCGACCTGGCCGAGCCGTACGCCGCCAAGTACTACGACGTGGTCGACTGGGTGTGGAAGAACAAGAGCTTCCACATGGCCGAGGCGCTGCTTGAGGGCCTGTACCCGTACTACGCCGACCCGGCCACGCTGGTCGAACTCGGTCATCGGTGGCTCGCCGACCATGAGGATGCCGACAACGCCCTGAAGCGCATCGTGCGCGGCAATGTGGAATCCTCCCAGCGCACGCTCAAGGTGCGCGACTTCAACGCCGCGCTGTAAGGCGGCGCGACCGACCCATACGAAACGCCCTTCGCGTAACGTGCGCCTGCAAGGCCGCCGTTCGCGCGAAGGGCGTTTCGCGTGCATGAGTATGTACCGGCGGTGCGGCAGAGTCGTCGTGTTGCCGTATCGCCGTGTTGCCGTGATTCGTTGTACAACTCCCGCATATCAGCGAAACGCAGATGTTGTGCACCTACGGCGCTGTACAACTCCCGCAAACGGGCAAAATATACGTGTTGTACAGTGACTTGAGCCGCGAAATCGTTGATTTCAAGCCATTCTCTTATCGCGCCTAAATATCTGCCGTCGTACAACTCCTGCATAATGCGTAATCGCGGACGTTGTCCAGCGTGATGTACCGTGCCGTCACATGCCGCGCCCCTGCGACTGCGCCGTTCACTGCCCGTATACCGAAATGTTATGGGAAAGGGGTATTGCTGAAAGCTTCATGAGAGTACACTTTCGGATTGTAGGGGGTTCATCATGAAACTCCTCGGCGATATCATCCAAAGACGGCGTGAGCCGGGAAGGGCAGGTTCATGGTTTCTCGTTGGTCGAGGGTGAAGGCCGGGTGCGCGTTCGCGCTGGCGTGTGTGTTGCCTTGCGCGTGGACGCCCGGCGCGTTCGCGGCGGATGACGGGCGTTGGCCGGTGGCGAACGATGTGGTGGCTGCCGCGTGGAAGCAGGGCATTGATGGTTCCGGTGTGAAGGTGGCAGTGCTGGATTCGCAGGCGGTGGAGGATTATCCCGCGTTGAAGCATGCCTCGATCACATACAAGCTGGGACGATTCCATAACGTGGATGACAAGACGGTCGAGTGCAAGGTGGACGGCAAGCCGTTGACCGCGACGATCAAGTCCGGTGAAGGCGGCTACTACTCCTCGCACGGCACCGACATGCTGGCATGGATCGTGGGTGATGGAAGCAACTACACTTCGAAGTGGCCCGGAATCATGGGGGCGGCGCCCAAAGCGGACGTGTTGCATATTACGGATGGGGCGGTTAATGCGGGGCCTGCTGTGACACCTTGCGATCAGAAACTCGCGGGTGATGCGACAAGCGACAGTGGTGCAGATGTCAAGACGGCGGTGGACTGGGACGCTCGCATCCTCAACCGTTCCCAGGGAGGTGATCTCGTCAGCGCGGATTATGCCGGGTATGTGGATGCCCTGCGTCATGGGGTCGTCATGGTCGGAGGACGTGCGAATGACATGAATCCCGGCTTGGATGATCTGACCGGCGACCCGCGCAGCATGGAGACCTTCCCCGGTGTGGTGATGGTGAACAGCGTGGACGAGTCCGGGAAC
This sequence comes from Bifidobacterium bifidum ATCC 29521 = JCM 1255 = DSM 20456, assembly GCF_001025135.1. Lineage (NCBI taxonomy): Bacteria > Bacillati > Actinomycetota > Actinomycetes > Bifidobacteriales > Bifidobacteriaceae > Bifidobacterium > Bifidobacterium bifidum. The sequence goes on from NZ_AP012323.1 coordinate 554,481, forward strand.
CTGGCTTCCACCTCGGATGTCATGGACGGTAATGTGGCGGTGCTGTCCTATGGCATGAACGTATTAGGCCCGGTCAATCCTCTTTCGAATGTATACAATATCGCGGGCAATGGCGGCACGTCGACCGCGGCCGCGGTGTTGTCGTCGTACCTGGCGTTGGCCATGCAGAAGTGGCTCGACGCGACGGGCAACCAGATCATCCAGTCTTTGATACGCAACACGAAGAGCGGCAAGGGCAAGCCGGTCATTGACCCGGAACGCAAGCGGGGGTTCGGCGAGGTGGACCTGAATGCGCTGCTGACGGTCGGCCCGACCCAGTACAAGGATGTGAACCCGATTCTGGAGTACCAGATGAAGGCGGCCGCCCAATACCCGGATCTGAAGGACTGGTACACGCAGGATTGCAAGACGAACCCGGACGGCGTTGGCACCGCGGCGGATAATGTCCCGTGTGAGGCCGGGCTCATCGGGCGGGAGTACGAGCGTCAGCAGGCGGCGTGGAAGAAGGTGGAGCAGTGCCGTTCCGATGGCGGCTCCGACTGCATGCAATACTCCGCGACGAACACCGCCGATGGTTCGACCAATAACACCACGACACCGAACGGGCAGGCCAAGCCCGAAGGAGACCCGTCGCAGAGCGCTTCGTCCGGCATGCCGGTGTGGCTGTGGGGCGTGATCGGCGCAGGCGTGGCCGCTATAGCCGCGGGCGTGATAATCGCCCTGGTGGTGTCTCGGCGGCGTAGGACGCGCGCGCGGATTCCCGTATCCGGTGTGGCATATGGCAGTGTTCGATCATACCCAAACGGACCCGTGCCATCCCGCCCATATCCTGGTGGATCACAGGGGAGTGGGGGCCAGGCTCCGCCTGCCGAACCGGGTGCCGGAACAGCCACCTAGCCAGCCGCAGCAGCCATATCCTCAGCAGATCCCCCGGCAAGGATTCGCTCCGCCGCAACCATACCCGCCGACTGAACCGGCTCCCGGAGTTCCAGCCCCTGACAACCATGGTGGCAATGGAAACTCCGGCGGACATGGACGGCATTCAGGGTAATGACCACAGCAGAGAAAGCCCCAATCGGCCCCTTCTCTCATTGGCAAATGACTCGCGAATCTGCTTGTATTCTCTCACATGTCTTTCTCCGAAACTGGCAATTGCGCGTGATTTGGGCAGTATTCATGGATATGGGATGCAATCGCTTCGCCGGCCGGTTACGATGGTGCTCGGTATGTCGAAGAGACGGCGGAAGCCGTCGAAGCAAAGGAATCGCAGATTATGCCGAGATTGTTTGGAACCGATGGCGTTCGTGGATTGGCGAACAGGGATTTGACCGCGCGTCTGGCGCTTGATCTGGGGGATGCCGCCGTGCGCGTGCTGGGCAACAGTGCCGTCAGGGAAGGCCTGCCGGAGGGCCGCCGTCGTGCGCTGATCGGCCGTGATACGCGCGTGTCCGGTGATTTTCTGGCGTCCGCGCTGTGCGCCGGCATGTCTGCTGGCGGCTTCGACGTGATCGATGCGGGCATCATCCCCACGCCGGGCGTCGCGTTCCTGACCTCCGTGCTCAACGTCGAGATGGGCGCGGTGATCTCCGCGTCGCACAACCTCATGCCCGACAACGGCATCAAGTTCTTCGCGCGCGGCGGTTTCAAGCTGCCCGACAGCAAGGAGGACGACATCGAGGCCGTGCTCGGTCAGGACTGGGACCGTCCGACCGGCGCGGGCGTCGGCCGCGTCTCGCATGAGACGGTGACCGCCACGAACCTGTACATCGACCATCTGGTGTCGACCATCGCCCCGCTCAACCCGGACAAGACCCAGCCCAAGCCGTTGCGCGGCCTGAAGATCGTGGCGGACTGCGCGAACGGCGCCACATCGGTGGTCGCTCCGGAGGCGCTGCGCCGCGCCGGCGCGGAAGTGCTGGTCATCAACGCCTCCCCGGACGGATACAACATCAACAAGAACGCCGGTTCCACGCACCCCGAGCAGCTGCAGGCCATGGTCAAGGCCACCGACGCGGTGATGGGCGTCGCGTTCGACGGCGACGCCGACCGATGCCTCGCCGTGGATGAGGACGGCAACATGGTCAACGGCGATCAGATCATGGGCATCCTGGCCCGCGCCAAGAAGGAGGCCGGCAAGCTCGCCGACAACACGCTCGTCGTCACCGTGATGAGCAACCTCGGACTCAAGCTCGCCCTCAAGGACATGGGCATCAAGACCGTGCAGACCGCGGTCGGCGACCGCTACGTGCTGGAGGAGATGCTCCGCGGCGGCTACACGCTCGGCGGCGAGCAGTCCGGCCACGTCATCAACCGCGAGTTCGCCACCACCGGTGACGGCACTCTGACCGCGCTCACCCTGTGCAACGAGGTCGTCAAATCCGGCAAGAGCCTCAAGCAGCTCGCCGCGGACTTCCCGCAGCTGCCGCAGCAGCTCGTCAACGTGCCGAACGTCGACAAGATGGCCGCCACCACCAACGCGGCGGTGCAGGCCGCCGTCGACAAGGAGTCGAAGCTGCTCGGCGACACCGGTCGCGTGCTGCTGCGACCGTCCGGCACCGAGCCGCTCGTGCGCGTGATGGCCGAAGCCGCCACGCAGCAGCAGGCCGACGAGGTGTGCGACCGGCTCGCCAAGGTCGTGGCCGACGAGCTCGCGCTGTAGAACGAATAACGGCAATACCGCAATACCAAGGAATCACTCGTATGTTCGGAAAAAACACGAAAGTCGACCTCGAACTCAACCGTGAGGTCGAACAGCTCCTCAAAACCGGCGGCAAGGAGCGAATCCTGCCGATCGTGCAGGCCGGCGAACCGGTGCTGCGCCAGCAGACCGTGCAATACTCCGGCCAGCTGAGCAAGGGCACGCTGAACAAGCTCATCGACACGATGCACACGACGATGCTGGAAGCGCCGGGAGTCGGCCTGGCCGCCACACAGATCGGCCTGGGGCTCGCGCTCGCGGTGGTCGAGGACCATGTGCGCGACGACGAGGACGATCCGCGCGAGATCGCCGAATTCCCGTTCCACGCCATCATCAACCCCAGTTATGAGCCGATCGGCGACGCGACCCGCAGCTTCTACGAAGGCTGCCTGAGCTTCGACGGATATCAGGCCGTGCGTAGGCGCTGGCTCGACATCACCGCACGCTGGACCGACGAGAACGGCAAGCAGCATGAGGAGCGTCTGCACGGTTGGCCGGCGCGCATCTTCCAGCATGAGACCGACCATCTGAGTGGCGAACTGTACATCGACAAGGCCGAGATTCGCAGTCTGACCACCTACGAGAACCTTGAGGATTTCTGGTGCGACGACCCCGTGCCGACCGACGCCGCCGAGGAACTCGGCTTCGAGCTGTAAGCCGGGGCTGGGCCGACTCTGGTCGCGGCTGGTTACGGCTAACTGCTGTACAACTTCCGCATTATCGATATTTGCGCGTGTTGTCCCGCGAAATCAGGACGCCACACGCGCAAAACGCTATTATTTCGCAGAATAATCGCGGAAAAACGTTGCAGTTAAGCCGTTTTTGCTAAATCGTGCCGATGTGGGTCATCGCTGCCGGCTGGACAACTGCCGCAAAAGTCGATAATGCGGGAGTTGTCCAGCCGGCGAACGCGAAGACCCCTCACGAGCCGATTGCACACGAACCGTATACGTGCTTTAGGCTCGGCGATCCATCGCGGCGGACGAGCGCGTCACAATACCGCCGCGAGATCGGCGCGGGCGTCGGGGAACGTGTGGCAGTAGCGTTCTGCCTCGGCACTCAGCCGCTCGTCGACGAGCAGCCGCTCGTAAATCGGATTGCGGGCGTAGCGTCCGGATCCGTCATCGTACGCCGTGACGATGCTCCGCACCTGCCCGGCCCAATCCCGGCCGCTGATCGCGCGCAGCTGGGCGATGGTGTGCAGGTCGGAGGGGTCGTACGCCTCGACGATGCGCTCGCGGTACATCGCCCTGAGCTCGTCCCAACGTCCCAGCGCCTCGAATGCGGCCTCGCGCAGGGATTCCCACTCATACGCAACCAGATCCTCCGGGAACATCACTGTGTACTGGTTCGGCCGGTCGCGCTCCACCATGTCGATGAAGCCGATGAGCTCATCCCAGCGCTCCGCCGCGATAAGGCGCGCCGCGTAGGCATCCGCCATGGCTTCCGATTCGTGGTGGCTCACCAAGAAGCGGTCGGCGTCGGCCGCATCACCGCTCACGCGCATCAGATCATGGCGCAGGAACATGATCGATTCCTCGAACTGCTGGTGCGCCGACAGCGCCACCGTGCGCTTGATGAGTTCCGAAGCGTCGGCCGTCGAGCCGGTCGCGGCCTCGGCGGCGATGACGCCATCGTCGTGTGCCGTTTCGCCGTCGCATCGCCCGTCCTCGTCGATTTTCGCCTCCTTGGCGAAACGATCCATCGTGTCAAGGGCGCTGTTCAGCGCATCATAGGCGAACATGCGCGTATCGTCCCATTGCGCGAACGACAGGCCGCACGACAGCAGCTCCACCATCTGCGTCGCGTTCAGCTGGAAATCCTCGTTGCAGGCCACCCGCGTGATCAGTCGCAGCGCCTTCTCCCCGTCCTGCGGGTCGGCGTTGCGCGCCACGGAATCCATGTACACGCGCACGTTCTGGATGAGCTCCTTGAGATAGTCGAAGCCCTCGCCGTCCCGGTCCGCCGCGTTGCCCACGAATCGCGCGGTCATCTCGACCGACTTCGCCAGATTCGTGGTGGCGTCGACCCAGCGCGTGCTCATCAGCGCGTTGCCGACCACGGCATCCACTCCCGACAGCGCCTGCGAATCGATGCGGAACGTGGGCATGTCGTTGCGCGGCATGGACACGCCGTCCTCGGTGCGTTCGGCGGTCGGCACGGTGGATGAGATGGAGTCGAAGTACCATTGCATCGTCAACCCGATCACGTCGGCGACCTCGTTGGGAGCGGCGACGGGCACATTGTTGCGGTTGTCGTCGTCCTGGGCGGACGCGTCGGAGATCATATGGTTCCACAGGAACGTAGGGCCGTCGAAATCCGTTGATGCCAGCCAGCTGTCATTGACGAAATCCACGATGTCGTCGAGCTGTTGCCGCGGATCCACGCTGATCGAGGTGGTTGAGCCATCCATGATTCTGCCTCCCTGGTTCCGCTCCGTGGTTGCAAGCGTACGTGTAGTCTATCGCGATTGACGCTCCGATGTCGGCAATGGCGGATAATGGAGACCGTGAGCGAACAAAGCGTAAACCATGACGAGCGGCGGCAGGCGGCGAAAGGCGCCGGCGATGAGATGACGGCTGCGGGGAAGGCCGAGGGAAAGGCCGCGAGGAAGGCCGCGAGGAAGACCGGTGGATCCGGCAAATCGGGCGCGAAGGCCAAGCCCGGCGAACGGTATGAGCGGGGCACGCGCAGCTACACGATGTCGCATATCCGCGGGAAGGACACCCGCATCGAAGTGCTCGTGCGCCGGTACCTGTTCTCGCGGGGGCTTCGGTTCCGCAAAAACGACAGGCGCTATCCCGGCCATCCCGACGTGGTTCTGCCCAAATGGCATACGATCGTGTTCATCAACGGATGCTTCTGGCATGCGCATCAGGGATGTTCCAAGTATTCCATTCCCAAATCCAATGTGGAATTCTGGACCGCGAAACTGACCCGCAACCATGACCGCGACATCGCGCAGCACGCCGCGCTCGAATCCGCCGGATGGCATGTCATCGTCGTCTGGGAGTGCGAGCTCGCCAAGCCCGTGCGCGAGGCGCGTCTGGAACGGCTCTACACCGAGATCACCGTGCCTGGTTCCATGGCGTCCAATGAGCTTGCTGACCTCGCCAATGCGGCCGGTTCCGTCAATGCAGGCGGTTCCATCGTATAATTCCCCGATTACCGGCTCCACATCCGGCCATAGTCCCGTGAACGCCCGGTGAAACGGGACTTTGCCGGGAGGGTGGTAGGCAATTACAATCGGTGGCAGTACCGAATGGACGGCAAAGGGTGATGCATGATGAGCGAGACGAAACAGCCGACGATGTCGCGACGCGCACGCGAGGCGCAGCCGTTCCGGGCAATGGTGTTCGGCGAGAGGGCCGACGAGATGATCGCCCGCAGCATCAGCGTCATCAAGCTGAGTCTGGGGGAGCCGGATTTCGGAGCGCCGCCCGCCGTGCGCGACGCGATGCGAGAGCAATATGATGGCCGCGCGCTGCCGTACACCGCTGCGCTGGGCCTGCCCGAGCTGCGACGCGCCATCGCCGATTTCTACCATGAACGCCATCATGTCGACATCGACCCCCGCCGCATCGTCATCACCGCAGGCGGGTCTGCCGCACTGTTGCTGGCCACCGCGCTCACTGTCGACCCCGGCGACGAGGTGATCGTCGCTGACCCGTCCTACCCGTGCAACCGCGAACTGATCCGCTCCTTCGAAGGCGTGGTGGTGGACGTGCCGACCAGCGCGGCCACCCGCTTCCATCTCAACGCCGAACTGGTCGACCGCGCGTGGAGCGAGCGCACCAAGGCGGTGATGGTCACGTCGCCGTCCAACCCCACCGGCACGACCATCGACTTCGACGTGCTCAAAGGCGTGTGCGATCTGGCGCGATTCCGCGGCGCGTGGCGCATCATCGACGAGACATACCTCGACCTCGCCGACCGGGAGCCCGATGGCAGCGAGGTCAGGTCCGCGCTGCTCGCCGACCCGGACGCGATCATCTGCAACAGCTTCTCCAAGTTCTTCGGCATGACCGGCTGGCGTCTCGGCTGGGCGGTGGTGCCCGAATACACGATCGAGGCGGTCGACGATCTGGCGACCAACTATTATCTATGCGCGCACACGCCCACCCAGCATGCTGCGCTCGCCTGCTTCACGCCCGAATCGTTGGCGGTGTGCGAGGAACGCAGACAGGAGCTGCTCGCCCGCCGCCGCATCGTCGTAAGTGGTCTGGAGCGCATCGGCCTGCCGCTCGAAGTGGTTCCGAACGGCGCGTTCTACGCGTATTTCAGCGTCGCGGGAACCGGTTTGGACGCGTGGACGTTCTGCGAGCGTGCGCTGGAAGAGGCGCATGTGGCGCTGACTCCGGGACGGGATTTCGGCCCGGCGACCGCGGACACGCATGTGCGGCTGTCCTACGCGGCGTCGCGCGAGGCGTTGACGGAGGGGCTGTCCCGGCTCGGAAAGTTCGTCGCCTCGCTGCGATGATTCTCCGATAACCGCGGCCGGCCTTGGGTGGAACACCGCGCGCATGCTGCGGCCGCGCCGGTGATACAGTGAGATGCTATGGTGAATTTGCGTTCGCGCGTCACTCGATTGGGCGTGCTTGACATCGGCTCCAACACGATTCATATGCTGATCGTCGACGCTGCGCCCGGTGCGCGACCCGATCCCGAGGCCAGCACCAAATCCACGGTGCGGCTGATGCAGTATGTCAAGGATGACGGGTCGATCAAGAAGTCCGGCATCGAGGCGATTCTGACCGCCGTGGATCAGTGCATGGAACTTGCCGAGGAATACGACATCACGCAATTGCTCGCGATGGCCACGTCGGCCATCAAGGAGGCTCCCAACAGCAACAAGATCCTGCGCAAGATTGAAGAGCGCATCGGCCAGAGCGTGACCGTGCTGTCGGGAACGGACGAGGCCCGCCTGACGTTCCTCGCCGCCCGACGCTGGTATGGGTGGGATGCCGGGCGCCTGCTGATGCTCGATATCGGCGGCAGCTCCCTGGAGGTCGCCATGGGCTCCGACGAGGAGCCGACCGTGGCGCTCAGCGCCGCCGCGGGCGCCTGCCGCATCACACGCGAGTATCTGCCCGAAGGCACGGCGAGCGTTGACGAGCTGGAGGTCGTGCGCAAGAAAGTGCGCAGGATTCTGGAGCCGATGGTCGACGCGTTCCCCAAATCCAAGCATCCGGCGCATGCCGTGGGCACGTCAAAGACGTTCCGCTCATTGGCACGTCTGGCGGGTGCGGTGCTGCGCCAGTCCGGGCGCGAGGACACGTGGATCATGACGCGCGAGCAGCTGGAGGACTGGATTCCCCGGCTTGCGGCCATCGAGCCGGAGCAGCGCGTGGCGTTGCCGGGCATCACGCCGGAGCGCGCGATGCAGATCGTCGGCGGCGGCATCGTGGCCGACGAGATCATGAGGTCCCTGAACGTGCATGAGGTCGAGATCTGCCCGTGGGCGTTACGCGAGGGCGCGATTCTGCGCTGGCTCGATCAGTTCGGCCGCACGCGGCTGGGTTTCTGACCGTTGCGGTTTCTGCGCGCAGCATCTATATGCCGCGCCGGTGACGGGGCATCTACTGCTCCAATTGTGCCAGCTGCGTGCGAATCTTATGCAGTTTGGCGTAAATCTCGTTGCGCTGGGCGGGGTTCTTGGCACGCTGATGATCACGCGACAGCTTCTCTTCGGCGGCTTTCAGCGTGACGATCTGGTCCCGGCGGGCGATTCGCGCGTCCAGATTGGCTCCGTCCGCGGAATCGAGAATCGCCTGCGCGCACAGCGAATCCCACAGGTCGTCCATCGTCTTCGCGCCGCCGTCGGCGTTCCCTTCCGGTAGTTCCAGCGTGACCTCGCCGGCCGGCCTCCATTCGCCGGAGAACACTTTCGTGATCGGCACATGACCGGCACGGACCGGCACGTTGCGGCGCACGGCCAGCGCACACTCCTCGCGTACCGTGCCTTCGAACTCGCCTTCGTGCACGCAGACGAACACGATGCCGGATTTACGCTGTCCGGCGATCAGATCGATCACCTCGACGGGGATGCCGGGCGTGTTCACGCGCAGGCCAATCACCAGCACCTCGGGCATCTTGCCGCTGCCGGCGCCCATCGCCGTGTTCGCGGGCCGCAGCAGCGCGAGCATCGTGATCGAGGCGATGTCGTTGACCAGTCGCTGCTTGAGTTTGGACGATACCGGCGCCTTCGCCACGAACAATCCCTTCGGCAGCGTGCCCTTCTGCTCGGGAATCGCCGCCGAGGCCGGCAGTCCCAGCGTCAGGGCGGATACCTCGCCGCAGTGTGCGACGGTCAGGTGTGCAGCAGTCATCATCGGCCTCCTTGTGTTCGCCTCCGGCGGCAGGCCCGCCTGTGCGCATTGCTCCAATCCTAACCCCATCCGGGCGCCCGCCGGGGATGATCGTCACAAAACGGCCGTCCGTGTGCTCCCCGCGCGAAATACCGTTCCTCCGTTACGCTATGCTGTGCATACATCGACGAGTCGGGCGACGTCGCGGACGGGTGCCGCTGACAGGGGAGAAGGACATGGCTTTCACGGATGACCAGCTGGAGAGATATTCGCGGCATCTGATTCTGAAGGAGATCGGCGTACGCGGACAGAAGAAGCTGCTCGCCGCACGAGTGCTGGTCATCGGCGCGGGCGGTCTGGGATCGCCGGCCGCGATGTATCTGGCGGCCGCCGGCGTCGGCACGATCGGCATCGTCGATGATGATGTGGTGGACCTGTCGAACCTGCAACGTCAGATCATTCACGGCACCGGCAACGTCGGCATGCCGAAGGTCGAATCGGCGGCCGAAACCGTCACCTCCATCAACCCAGACGTGACGGTGAAGCCGTATCACATACGCGTATCTGCCGGCAATATCGCCGAGCTGATTGCCGGCTACGATGTCATCGTCGACGCCGCGGACAATTTCTCGACGAAATTCCTCATCAACGACGCCTGCGTTCTTGCCGGGAAGCCGTATATATATGGTGGCGCGCTGCGGTTCGAGGGCCAGCTCATGACGTATGTGCCCGGGCGAGGCCCCTGCTACCGCTGCATTTTCCGCGATATGCCCGCGGCCGGCGAGGTGCCCAGCTGCAAGGAGACCGGCGTGCTCGGCGCAGTGGTCGGAGTGATCGGCAGCATGCAAGCGGTGGAGGCGGTGAAGCTGATACTCGGCGTCGGCAAGCCGCTGACCGCCCGTCTGATGACGTTCGACGCGCTGGCGATGACGTGCCGCGCCGTGCCGTTGCCGGAGCGCGAACCCGATTGCCCGGTGTGCGGCGAGCATCCGACCATAACCACGCTGGATCCGGCGCGATACATCCAGCCGGCGTGCGGCGTGTGAATGACGGCGATTCCGCCGTTTAATAACGCGCCATCACCGGCGTCTATCACCACGCTGCAACGGGAGACAGACATCTGGCATAGGCTCATGAACGGATACCGTGCGCCTCGGCGGCCAAAGGCGCAGGGCGCGCGCAGGCGCTGGCATGAGCCACGAACATATGAGGGGAGCATCTGACATGACGGACAAGCACATCGATTCACCGCTGGCGGACGACGACGGCGATGCCATCAAGCGCATCACGCCGGCACGATTCGCTGAGCTCGACAAATCCACGGTGACGCTGCTGGACCTGCGCGAGCCCGACGAGGTGTTGGTCCATGGCCTTGATGGCGCGATCAATATCCCGTTCAACCAGATCGGCACGAGGCTGAGCCAGGTGCCGAACGACAAGCCGGTCGTCGTGTTCTGCCGGGTGGGGGATTGGAGCGAGCAGGTCACCGAGATCCTTGCCGATCGCGGCTATGACGCCATCAACCTTGACGGCGGATTCCAGGCGTATCGGGAGTATCTCGCCTCTCTGCCGCAACAGCGGGAGAACGACGTCGACGATGGTGATGCCCGGCCCGAAAAGCAGGCGAAGGGAAGCGCCGCGACGCTCTCCATCCCGGCCGCGGCGCAGCAGATATCCCTGCGCGGCCCTGAGCATGAGAGCAAGTCGACGGGGGCTGCCGACTCGGCCGCCTCGCACGGCAGCGATGGAGATACGGACGGCGCGCAGCCTCACGCGGTATTCGTCGACGCCAAAGGGCTCAAGTGCCCCGGTCCGATCGTGAAGGTCGCCGACACGCTGCGCCCGCTGCCGATCGGAACCCGATTGACCGCCGAGGCGACCGAAGACGCCTTCCTGTCAGACATCGCGGTGTGGTGCGAACGCACCGGCAACCATCTCGTCTCGCTCGAACGCGACGAAAACGGCGTGATTCATGTCGTCATCGACAAGACCGCGCACATGCCGGCCCCCGGCGCTCCGGCCGCCGCATGCCCGTCGTCGCCGGCCGGTCGGACGGTATCGGCCGAGACTCCCGCCGCCGCACCGCAGCAGACCGGCTTCAACCCGGATGGCGGCGACGTTCGCCATGACAAGACCTTCGTCGTGTTCAGCGGTGACCTCGACAAGACCATCGCCGTGTTCATCATGGCGAACGGCGCCGCCGCGATGGGCCGCAAGGTCACGATCTTCTTCACGTTCTGGGGGCTCAACATCCTGCGCAAGCCCAAGCGCGTGCGTGTCAGGAAGACGCTCATCGAGCGCATGTTCGGCATGATGATGCCGCGCGGCACGCGCAAGCTCGGCCTCTCGCGCATGAACATGGGCGGCATCGGCGCGAAGATGATCCGCTGGATCATGAAATCCAAGAACGTGGAATCACTCGAATCGCTGATGAAGCAGGCGACCGATCACGGCGTGCGCCTGGTCGCATGCCAGATGTCGATGGACATCATGGGCATCCATCAGGAGGAGCTCATCGACGGAGTGGAGCTCGGCGGCGTCTCAACGTTCCTCGGCTCCGGCGAGACCAGCGACATGAGCCTGTTCGTCTGACGGGACGCGGCGAGGCCGGTTGACAGTCGCCATAGGTGTGCGGCGTAGAATACGGAAGGCAAAGGAGACCCGCATGACACGCAAACTCATTCTCGATTTGGATACCGGCATCGACGACACACTGGCAATCGCGTATGCGCTCGCAAGCGAACAGGCCGATGACGTCCGGCTGATCGGCATCACCGGCACCTATGGCAACGTCACCGTCGAGACCGGCATGCGCAACGCGCTCGCCGTCACCGACCTGCTTGGGCATCCCGAAGTGTCGGTGTATCCCGGTCTCGACCGCCCGTCGACCGCACCGGAAAACTTCCGCTATTCGCCGTCGGCAGGAACGCGGCGCATCCACGGCGACAACGGCATCGGCGACATGACGATCCCCGATTCGCGGCGCTCGCCGGAAACGACGGCCGCGGCGGATTTCATCATCGACGCGGCGCACACGTACGGCAAGGACTTGGTCATCGTGCCCACCGGCGCGATGACCACGATCGCCGAAGTCTGCCGTCGTGAGCCGCGCATCGGCGAGCTCGTCGGTTCCATCACGTTCATGGGCGGTGCGCTGACCGTGCCGGGCAATGTGACACCCGGTGCTGAAGCGAACATCATGCAGGACCCGGAGGCCGCCGACGCCATCCTGCGCAGCGGCGTGGAAACCACGATGATCGGCCTTGACGTCACGCATCAGGCGGTGCTCACGCGGCGCGACATCGAGCGATGGCGGCGGCTGGGCACCGCGGCGGGTGATTTCCTGGCGGGCATGACGGATTTCTACATCGACGCGTATTCGGCGACGCAGCCCGAGCTGGAGGGGTGCGGCATGCACGATCCGCTTGCCGTGGCCGCGGCGCTCGACCCGACGCTGGTCACCACGCTGGGCATGAACCTGCAGGTCGACTTGGAGGGCGCGTATCGCGGTAGGACCATCGGCGACCGCGCTCACGACCGGCTCACTTACTCGCACAAGACCACGCAGGTGGCCGTGCGCGTCGACATCGCGCGATTCAAGAGCCAGTTCCTTGACCGGATCACGGCGCTGGCCTCCCACTGATCACCGCGAGACGGGCTGCTGCTGATTGCCGCGCGGCGCTTGACCATTCCCCGCCCTCTTCCCGCGAAAGTCCCATGTACATTGGTCGTGATGGGACTTTCGCGGGATGGCGGCGGAGCCGAGCCGAGGCGAGCCGGGTGAAGGGGGCGGTCAGTGCAGGATGTCGACCGGCGTGGTGTTCTTGTTGCGCTCGATGATCGCGCAGACCTGCCCCGGGGTCTCCTGCGACACGTAGGCGCCGCCGCGAAGCGTGTACGACACGGTGCTCGGCGATGCCCCCGCCGCCTTCGCCACGTCTTTCAGCGTTGCCATGCGTCACCGTCCCATCCATCATCGTGAGAGATCATCCATTTCCCCGGTGGCCGGTTGGAATCATCATCCCCGCTGCGCTGCCGCCCTCCTCATGCCGCCTTGGCCCGTCCTGTCGGCGGCGGTGCTGGAGGTGACGCGCACGGGGATGTCATGCATGATGCCGGTCGGTCACTGTTCTGCACGCATGCTATCGGGTGTCACTGGAAGGCCTGTGACGACGATGTCGAAAAATGGCGCTCTCAAAACTCGCAGAGTGACGGCACCCTTCAAAACCATTGGAAAATAAGGGATTTCAACAACCGTCACTGTGCGTGTGCACACGCACAGTGACGGTACCCTCGCACAGTGACGGTATATTCCCGAAATGTCTCGTATGGTATGGATGCGCGGGGATTGGGATCCGGGCGATAGACTCGATAGTTATTCAAGGATGACCGAATCGTTCTGCTCGGGTCTTCCAGTCGAATGGGTGCCCCGGATGCGATTCGAACGCACGACACCCGCTTTAGGAGAGCGGTGCTCTATCCCCTGAGCTACCGGGGCAACGAATGACCATTATACATGTCGGGCGGATATGCGCGTATCGTGCGCAGTGTGAAGCCCGCAGGCCGCCGCGCATACGTGCCGGAATGGGGAATGATTCTCGGGAACGATGGCGTCCGCGGTTCCGGGGCGTTATCGTATGAGCTTGTATGCGCGACGGCTGGAAGAATACATGTCGTTGCGTACCGGTTGACGGACGACAGGGGAGTGGCGAATGGCAAACGCGCGAGGATCATCACGGAACGCCTACGGCTCAGCGGCTCGGCGGTCCGGCGCGTCGTCCGGCACTGCGAAAAGGCCCGCCGCGAAAACAAGCGCCCCACGCGGCCGACGCCACCGTCTCCTTGGCGTCTTGTCGGTCATATTCGCCGCTCTCGCATTGGTGTGCAGCGTCCTGCGCATGCTCCCCGAGGACCTGCAGGCGCTGCCGTACATCCCCGTGATCGTATCCGCGACGCCGTGGTTCGTGATTCTCGCCGTGCTCGCGCTGATACTGTCGGTCATCTCGCGCCGCTGGATCGCCATGCTGATGGCGCTCGCCTGCATCGGCCTCCAGGTGTGGTGGCAGTGGCCGTTCTTCAGCGCGTCCACGAAGCTGCCGGCGGCCGTCGACGCGGCCATGGCATCGACCCGGGCGGACACCGGCGACATGATCGCCCGCGTGATGACCTTCAACGTCTACAAAGGCCATGCGGACGCGAAGGCCATCGTCGACATCGTGCGGGATCAGCGCGTCGAAGTGCTCGCGTTGCAGGAGACGACGAACGATTTCGTCAAGAAGCTCGACGAGGCGGGCATCCACAGCTATCTGCCGTATTCGCAGGTTTCGTCGTCGGACGGTGTCTACGGCAACGGCATCTGGTCCGCGACCGAGCTCAGGCGTCCGGTCGATGACGAGGTCGGGTCGAGCGCGTCGTTCATGCCGGGCGGCACCGTGACGTTCGGCGGCGGCAAGGCCCAGCTGCGATTCGTCTCCGTGCATACCACCGCGCCGATTCCCGGCTACTGGAGCCGGTGGAAGCGCTCGTTGGACGAGCTGGCATCCATGCGCTCGCGCGAAGGTTCGCGCTACGTGTTCATGGGCGATTTCAACGCCACGACCGACCACACGCCGTTCCGCAACATCCTGGGGAACCGGTTCTCGGACGCCGCGCGGCAGTCGGGGCACGGGTTCACGTTCACCTGGCCGTCCAACAAGCTGCCGCTGCCGCGGTTCGCCGGCATCGACCATATCGTGCTGGACAAGGACATCATCGCCGGTCAGATGCAGGTCAAGTCGGTCGCCGGCTCGGATCACGCCGCGCTGCTCGCCACCATCGTCGTGCGGTGACGGCGGTGACGGCCGGCTGATCGGGGCGGTACCTTACGGCGACGTTGTCATGTTGTGGTAGGCGTCGGACGATGACGGATGCCGCGTAGTGCGACTACGGTGCGTGGCACTACGGCGGTGTGTCACCACGCATATGGGAACATAGATGGTCTCGGCACGCCATCGTTGCGTCCATAAGTGCTCGCCCAAACGACGGCTGCGCGCACATATGGGCGCAAACCTCGTGTTTTCCGTCCATAAGTTCGCGCGGGCTTCGCCGTGGCGCGTGCTTATGGACGCAACGTCCCGCGTAGGGTGCCCCGTCAGTCCAGGTTGGACTGGGTGCCGGCGGTGTCGGCGCTGTTGGCCTGCTCGGCCTGGGCGGCATCGAGCTTGGCCTTGACCTCGTTCAGCAGGCTCTGCGCACGCTTGGCAAGCGCTTCGCCGATCTCCCACTGGCGCATGGACTGGTCGAGGTTCAATCCGCCGGCCTCCAGCGCCTGCACGGCCTGGATGAGCTTGTCGCGGGCCTCCTCGTACGGCATCTGCGCGATGGCCTCGCGCTCCTTGTCGGTCAGGCTGGTCGCCGGCTCGCTCGCCGCCGATGCGTTCTTGCTGGTCATGATGGTCTCCTTCTGTCGTGTATGCGTGTCGTATTCGATTGGATAACGGTCATATATATATGGTTATGCGGCTGATATCTGCCCCGCACTCTGCTGCCGTGCGGCACTCCGCTACTGGGCGGTGGCGGTGATGACCCCCTTGCGCAGCGTCAGCGTGAGATGGTCTCCCGCGCTCACCTTTCCGGCGTCGTCGATGACGTGCCCGTCGGCGTTCTGGACGACGGCGTATCCGCGGTCGAGCGTGGATTGCGGGCTGAGCGCGGTCAGGCTGGCATGCAGCTTCTCCACGGTCAGGCTGGCGTCGTCCACGATGCGCGTCAGGCCGATGTCCATGCGGCGGCGCGCGTCGTCGACGAACCGTTGGTACGGCTCCAGCATGGTCAGCGGCTGCGTCAGGCTGGGCCGGTTCGCGTACCCTTCGACCAGCCGTATCTCGTTGCCGACGCGCGCGTCGATGCGCATGCGCATGCGGTCGATGGCATTGCCGATCAGCTGCCACTGCTCGTGCACGTCGGGCACGACCTTCTTCGCCGCGTCGGTCGGCGTCGAGGCCCGCAGGTCCGCCGCCAGGTCGATCAGCGTCCAGTCGTCCTCATGCCCGATGGCGGAGACGATCGGCGTCTCGCATCCCGCCGTGGCGCGCACCACCGCCTCGTCCGAGAATCCGATGAGGTCCTCGAACGAGCCGCCGCCTCGCGCCACGATGATCACGTCGACGTCCGGGTCGGCGTCTAGCCGGTGAATCGCCTCGACGATGGATTGCGGGCACTGCGGCCCTTGTACGAAGGCATGGACGATGTTGAACCGCACCGTCGGCCAGCGCAGCCGCACGTTGGTGATGACATCGCCTTCGGCCCGTGCGTGCGGGGCGCATATCAGTCCGATGCAGGAGGGGAATTCCGGCAGCGGCAGCTTGCGGTCCGCGTCGAACAGGCCCTCGCCCTTGAGCTTCATGCGCAACTGGTCGATCTGCTCCTTCAGTCCGCCGCCGGAGCCGATCTTGCGGATGTCGTCGCCGATGAAGCTCAACCGCGTCTGCTTGACCCAGATGTCGGCCTTGCCATGCACGACCACGCGGTCGCCCTGCTTGAATGAGGCGGCCTTCGAGGCGAACGCCCGCCAGCCGGACACGGATATGGCGATGTCCTCCACGTCATCGCGCACCGTAAGATACGCCGAGCCGGCGCGGCGCGTGTTGATCTCCGTGATCTGCCCGGCGATCCACGCGGCGGGCCAGCGCTCCACCGCGGTATGGAATTTCTGGCTCAGTACGCTGACTGGCCAGGGGTTGTCCGCGGTGGTCTCGGCTGCCAGGCGCGGCAGTTGGTCGAAGGGCTTGGGGATGCGCTCCCCGCCGCCCTCCGATGGCCGCTGCATCGCGATTGCAAGGTCCTGTTCCTGATTCATGTCTTCAAGGTTTACGTACAGAAAGGACAAGTTTTTCTGCCTGCGAGAGCGTCGCCGTCGGACGGTATCATTGTTGGCCGGCTTTTCGGTGATGGTCTCGCCGCGACACGCTGACGACATACCGTGAAGTAAATCACACGGATGTTCTTTTCGGCTCTATTTCGCCGAAATGTGCATATCTAGGATTGTTTTCGGCGTTTCCCCACTATATCTAGGGGTGGCATGTCGTATAGTCATCAGAGAACAAACAACTTACACACGTGTGATTTCGGATCGGCGACCGCCGCAAGACATGCCGGGAATCACGAAAGGACAGGGATTAGGACATGGATGCTCTGCTGATGAACGCCAGTACCGCCACCTCCTCCAAGGTGCTGGTGGAGAAGCGTGACGGTCGCGTCGTCGACTTCGACCCGATAAACATCATCAGCGCCGTGAAGTCCGCCTTCGCCGACCTTGACAAGCAGGTCGGCCCGGAGGAGGAGAAGCTGATCCGCGGCTTCGCCGACCAGATCGAAGGCGAGATCACGGAGCGCTACAACGGTCCCGCCAAGATCGAGGACATCCAGAACCTCGTCGAGCACGCCCTGATCGACGCCCACCTGTACGACGTGGCCCGCGCCTACACCAACTACCGTCTCGACAAGGACATCCAGCGCGCCAAGGCCACGGACGTCAACGAGGCCGTCTCCCGCTTCATCAACCAGGATCCGACGCTGATCCACGAGAACGCGAACAAGGATGCCAACGTCTACGCCACTCAGCGCGACCTGCTCGCCGGCGCCGTCTCCAAGGCCGCCGCGTTCAACATGCTGCCCCCGGCCGTCGCGAACGCGCACATGAAGGGCGACATCCACTTCCACGACGCCGACTACTCGCCGTTCACCGCGCAGTCCAACTGCTCGCTGCCCAACTTCTGGGACATGCTCGCCAACGGCTTCACGCTCGGCAACGCGCCGATGGCCTCCCCGAAGTCCATCGCCATCGCCGCCACGCAGATCACCCAGATCATGAAGGACGTGGCCTCCAGCCAGTACGGCGGCCAGACCGCCAACCGTGCCGACGAGCACCTCGCCGCCTACGCGAAGAAGGACTACGAGAAGTTCCTCGAAGAGGCCCGCGAGACCATCCCCGACGGCATGCCGGTGGAGTTCGCCCGTCGTCAGGTCGAGAACGCCAAGGCCAACGAGCCCGCCAAGCTGCACTTCGGCTCCCGCGAGCCGCTGCCCATGGACACGCCGTTCCACACCGACGTCGACGAGCTGGAGCAGGAGCGTGAGATCCTCGCCAAGGTCCGCACGCGCAAGTCCATCTACGACGCCATGCAAACGATGGAGTACCAGATCAACTCCAACCGCGTCTCCAACGGCCAGACCCCGTTCGTCACCGTCGGCTTCGGCCTGGGCACCGACTGGTTCGCCCGCGAGGTGCAGCGCGCGATCCTGCTCAACCGCATCCGCGGCCTCGGCAAGGACCACCACACCGCAATCTTCCCGAAGCTCGTGTTCACCGTGCGCCACGGCGTGAACGCCGACCCCGGCGACCCGAACTACGACCTGAAGCAGCTCGCCCTGGAATGCGCCACCAAGCGCATGTACCCGGACGTCGTGTTCTACGAGAACATCGTCAAGATCACCGGCTCCTTCAAGGCGCCGATGGGCTGCCGCTCCTTCCTGCAGGGCTGGATCAACCCCGAGACCGGCAAGGACGAGGAGGATGGCCGCATGAACCTCGGCGTCGTTTCCGTGAACGTGCCGCGCATCGCCATCGAATCCCACGGCA
Source organism: Bifidobacterium bifidum ATCC 29521 = JCM 1255 = DSM 20456 (assembly GCF_001025135.1). Lineage (NCBI taxonomy): Bacteria > Bacillati > Actinomycetota > Actinomycetes > Bifidobacteriales > Bifidobacteriaceae > Bifidobacterium > Bifidobacterium bifidum. The sequence continues at coordinate 573,106 of NZ_AP012323.1, forward strand.
GCAAGGAACGTTTCTGGAAGCTGTTCAACGAGCGCATGGAGGTCGCCCACCAGGCGCTGCAGTTCCGCATCATGCGCTGCAAGCAGGCCACCCCGGTCAACGCGCCCACCCTGTTCCGCTTCGGCGCCTTCGGTCGCCTCGGCGCGAGCGGCAACGTCGACACGCTGTTCAAGAACGAGCGCGCCACCGTGTCGCTCGGCTACATCGGCCTGGCCGAGGCCACCGCCGTCTTCTACGGCAAGGACTGGATCCGCGACCACGGCTGGGACCCGCAGGGCAAAGAGTTCGCGCTGTCGATCGTCAAGCGCATGAGCGAACTGTGCAAGCAGTGGAGCAAGGCCGAAGGCTACCATTACTCCGTGTACTCCACACCGGCCGAATCCCTCACCGACCGCTTCAACCGCATGGACCGCGAGAAGTTCGGCCGCATCGAGGGCGTCACCGACCACGACTTCTACACCAACTCCTTCCACTACCCGGTGTGGCTGCAGCCCACCCCGATGGAGAAGCTCAACTACGAGAAGGACTTCCCGTACTTCGCGTCCGGCGGCTTCATCAACTACTGCGAGTACCCGTGCCTGCAGGACAACCCGAAGGCGTTGGAGGCCGTGTGGGATTACGCCTACAACATCGGCATCGGCTACCTCGGCACCAACACGCCGATCGACCACTGCTTCGTGTGCGGCTTCCAGGGCGACTTCGAGCCGACCGACGAGGGCTTCAAGTGCCCCGAGTGCGGCAACTGCGACCCTGACAAGTGCAACGTCACCAAGCGCACCTGCGGCTACCTCGGCAACCCGGTGCAGCGCCCGATGGTGCATGGCCGTCACGAGGAGATCTCCCACCGCGTCAAGCACATGAGCGGCGAGACCGGTCACGTGACGCTGGCGGACGGCTCCGAGCGCGAGTGGTTCGAAGAGGCCAAGTAACTGCCGGTACCGCGCGTTGTGCTGTCCGCGAGGGTCGCCGGTATATGTTGTCTGACACACTCAAGGCCGTTCGGCCGAGCTTACGGTCAGACAACATATACCGGCGACCCTCGCTCGTTGCGCGCAACGTTACGGTTGGACAGGGAGGATGATGATGGACAGGAAGTCGACGCTGCATGATTTCGCGGCCGGCGAGACCGGCCGCGGACCCGGAGTGCCGTCATCACTGACCAACAACCCCCGTTCCGGCCAGTGGGACGGGCGGCGCATGTCCAAGCGCATGATCGCCGACTACAAGACCTTCATCGTCACCGACGGCGAAGGCGTACGCAATTCGCTGTACGTCTCCGGCTGCCCGTTCCACTGCGTCGAATGCTTCAACTCGTCGATCTGGGATTTCCAGGCCGGCCACGAATACACGCAGAAGCTTGAAGACAAGATCGTCGACGACCTCAAGGCGCCGTGGATCCAGGGCATCACGTTCCTCGGTGGCGAACCCATGCTGAATACGCCCGTCCTGTTGCCGCTCGCCCGGCGCATCCGCGGCGAGTTCGGCCACGACAAAGACATCTGGTGCTGGACCGGCTACACGTGGGAGGAGCTGATGCGCCCCGGTGAGACGCCGGACAAGCTCGAACTGTTGCAGCTCATCGACATCCTCGTCGACGGCCGCTACCTCAAGGACCAGCACGACTCCCTCCTGCAGTTCCGCGGATCCAGAAACCAGCGCATCCTCGACGTGCCGCGTTCGCTGGCCGCCGGCAGGCCTGTCGTCTGGGCCAAGCTCCACGACCAGGAGCGCGACATCCCCGAAATGTACCTCAAGGATCGCGAGGCCGGCGAGGGCGCACAGGCGTCGTGACGGCGCCGCCGGCCTTGCCATCCATCCAGTGGATTCGATGCCGTCGGCCTGATCGCGGCCATCCTGACAGTCTCGCCCGCCATCGGCATGGCCTTGCTTCTCCCCGCATTCATCTGGCCTCGCGTGAGTCCGCTGTTCCATGTGATGATGCTCTGTTTCCGGGAAAGGTGCTCGCGCATGCTGGGCACCGGATTGGGGAGGACGACTCTGTATATGCGCGGCGTGCGGGACGACGTGGTCGACGTTTTCGCGGGCAGCGGCGTGCCCGGTCCGCTGGAGGTCTCGGATACTGCGGCCGGGGTATGGCCCTCCGTCGTCGCCGGCGTGTCCGCCATATCAGGGATTTGGGCGGGACTGGGGTGGTCAATAGCGCTGGTCCATAAGACCACCAGCCTGCTGGCATGCTCGGCTCACCCCCCCCGAATGCGCGATAATGGGGGTAACGCCGCAATCGTGGGGAAACCGTCGAGTTTCCGTTTTGCGTTTGTTAGCGAAATCACGCCATACGACGGCTCGTTAGGAGGGGTCTCGGACTACATTACATAAGGAAGTAGCGGGAAGTCCCGAATCGAAGACAGAGGTAACAGATGGTGGATACAGCGAATACCGCGGCCGAAAGCCACGATAGTAAGCCGTTGCGCGTGGGTCTGGATATCGGATCGACCACGGTCAAGGCCGTGGTGCTCGATCAGACCAATGCGCTCAATGACGTGCTGTTCTCCGACTACCGACGTCACCACGCCAACGTCCGCGCCACGGTGGCTGGACTGCTCAAGGACATCCATCAGACGCTCGTCGACCTCGGCCGCGGCGACGAGCCCATTCGTCTCGCCATCACCGGTTCCGGCGGCCTGACGCTCGCCGACAACCTGCACGTGCCGTTCATCCAGGAGGTCATCGCCGAGACCCGCGCGATCGACGAGGAATACCCGCAGGCCGACGTCATCATCGAGCTCGGCGGCGAGGACGCCAAGATCACGTACCTGAAGCCCACTCCCGAACAGCGCATGAACGGTTCGTGCGCGGGCGGCACCGGCGCATTCATCGACCAGATGGCCACGCTGCTCGACACCGACGCCTCCGGCCTCAACGATTACGCCAAGGACTACAAGACCCTGTACCCGATCGCGTCGCGTTGCGGTGTGTTCGCGAAGACCGACCTGCAGCCGCTGATCAACGACGGCGCCGCCAAGCCCGATCTGGCCGCGTCGATCTTCACCGCGGTGGCCACGCAGACCATCGCCGGCCTGGCTTCCGGACGCCCGATCCACGGTACGGTCATCTTCCTCGGCGGCCCGCTGTTCTTCATGTCCGAGCTGCGCGAGGCGTTCCACCGCGCGCTCGCCGGCAAGGTCGACGAGTTCATCGTGCCGACCGACGCCCACCTGTACGTCGCATACGGCTCCGCGCTGATCGCTGGGGAGCCGGACGGCATCGACGTCGACGGCGTGCATTTCGAGCCGCGCACCTGTGACGACATCATCGCCGCCCTCGACGACCTGAAGAACCTGCCGGCGAACACGCCGACCATGCCCCCGCTGTTCTCCTCCGACCAGGAGCGCGAGGCGTTCAACGAGCGCCATCATCGCGAACACATCCACATCGGCACGCTCGAAGGCGCGAAAGGCCCGCACTTCCTCGGTATCGACGCGGGTTCGACCACCATCAAGGCGACGCTCGTCAACGACGACCGCGAGATCGTATGGTCCAGCTACGCCACCAACGAAGGCAGCCCGTTGACCGCCGCCATCAACATCGTCAAGAAGATCCAGTCCGAGCTGCCCGAAGGCGCGTGGATCGCCCGATCCTGCGCGACCGGCTACGGCGAGGGACTGATCACCACCGGCTTGCACCTGGACGAGGGCGTGGTCGAGACCATGGCGCACTACCGCGGCGCCGAAATGGTCAGCCCCGGTGTCACCGCTGTCATCGACATCGGTGGCCAGGACATGAAATACCTGGCCATCACCGACGGCGTCATCGACTCGATCGCCGTCAACGAGGCGTGCTCGTCCGGTTGCGGCTCGTTCCTGCAGACCTTCGCGCAGTCGATGGGTCTGACCATCCAGGAGTTCACCCAGGCGGCCCTCAACTCCGACCATCCGGTTGACCTCGGCTCGCGCTGCACGGTGTTCATGAACTCGTCCGTCAAGCAGGCACAGAAGGAAGGCGCGTCGATGGAGAACATCGCCGCCGGCCTGTGCTATTCGGTCGTGCGCAACGCGCTGTACAAGGTCATCAAGCTGCGTGACTCCGGTGAGCTCGGCGACACCGTCGTCGTGCAGGGCGGCACGTTCCTCAATGACGCCGTGCTGCGCGCCTTCGAGCTGCTCACCGAGCGCGAGGTGACCCGCCCGAACATCGCCGGCTTGATGGGTGCATTCGGCGCCGCCCTGACCGCGCGCATGCATTACGAGGACGTGGCCGACGACGCGCACGACCACGATGCCGAAGTCTCCGCGGGCCAGTCCGCCGATATGGCCGGCAGCGACGATGTCAGCGCGGAGCAAGACCACGAGGTCGTCATCGACGGCGTGCACCACACGGCGTCCAACATCCTGTCCGGCGACGACCTCGACAACATGTCGATGACCTCCGAGCGCGACGTGTGCAAGCTGTGCCAGAACCACTGCAAGCTCACCATCACCACGTTCGCCGACGGCTCGCGCTACGTTACCGGCAACCGCTGCGAGCGCGGCGGCGACGCGAAGAAGAAGCGCTCCGACAGGCCGAACCTGTACGACTACAAGTACAAGCGCTGCTTCGCCTACCGCAGGCTCACCGACAAGAAGGCCACCCGCGGCGAGATCGGCATCCCTCGCGTGCTCAACATGTACGAGAACTACCCGTTCTGGTTCACGCTGCTCACCTCGCTCGGCTTCAAGGTGATGATCTCCGGCCGCAGCTCGCACGAGCTGTTCGAGACCGGCATCGAATCGATCGCCTCCGAGAACATCTGCTACCCGGCCAAGCTGGTGCACGGCCACATCAAGTGGCTGCTGGGCAAGGGCGTCAAGAACATCTTCTACCCGCGCGTGAGCTACGAGGACAACCTCGTGCCCAATACGGACAACCACTACAACTGCCCGGTCGTGGCCAACTACCCGGTGGTGATCGGCGCGAACATGCCCGAACTGCGCGAGGACGGCATCCGCTACATGCACCCGTACTTCAACCTCGCCAACCACGAGCTCATGGTCGACCGCATCGTCGAGGAGTTCGCGTGGGCGAACGTGAGCCGCGAGGAGGCCGAGACCGCGGTCAAGGCCGCGTACGCCGAGGACAAGATCTTCAAGAACGACGTGCAGGAGGAAGGTTTCAAGGCGCTCGCCTACATGAAGGAGCACAACTGCCGGGGCATCGTGCTCGCCGGGCGCCCGTACCACATCGACCCCGAGGTCAACCACGGCATCCCTGAGACGATCTGCGCGCTCGGCATGGTCGTGCTCTCGGAGGATTCGATCTGCGAACTGCAGCCGGGGGAGAACCTGCATCTGAGCGACTACCTGTCGGAAGGCGAGGAGGACCCGCGCAAGAAGAACGCGAACGGCTTCCGCCACGTCGGCGACCGCAAGGTGACCGTCTCCCGCATGCCGCTGCGCGTCACCAACCAGTGGGCCTACCATTCGCGGCTCTACGCGGCGGCGCATTTCGTGGCGTCCTACCCGGGTCTCGAACTCGTGCAGCTCAACTCCTTCGGCTGCGGCTTGGACGCCATCACCACCGATCAGGTGGCCGAGATCCTCGCCGACAAGGCCGACGTGTACACGCTGCTCAAGATCGATGAGGTGAGCAACCTCGGAGCGGCGAAGATCCGCCTGCGTTCGCTCAAGGCCGCCGTCGAGGAGCGCGAGGCCAACAAGCGGCGTCTGGCCGCACAGGCCCAGTCCCAATCCCGCCAGCAGGTGCTGCCGAACAAGCAGGACCAACCGGTCGGCCCCAGTGCGGCCGAGCTTGCGGCGCAGCGTCAGGCCAAGGAGGAGCTCGCGGCCGCCGAGGTGCAGCTCAAGGCCGCCCAGGACCAGCTCGCCGCCGCGCAGGCCGCCGTCGAGGCCGCGGAGAAGCAGAAGAACGCCGCCGAGCAGCCGGCCCCGCATTCTACGGGCTTCCGCAAGACCGGATCCGAGGCGCCCACGCCCGGCCGTCAGGTCATGCTCGACACGGTGATGAAGAGCAACCCGCAGCTCACCAAGGCCGTCAAGGACGCCTCCCGCCGCGCGGCGCAGGCCGAGTCGCGGCTCGCCGCCACCTCGCCGAACGGCAAGTCCGCGAGGAAGACCGCCAAGAAATCCGGCCACAACACCGCGACCATGTCGAAGTACGCCAACAAGGTGCCGTTCGGCAAGTCAATGAAGAAGGACTACACGATCGTCGGCCCCCAGATGAGCCCGATCCACATGTCGCTGGTCGAGTCGGTCATCCGCTCCGGCGGATACAAGTTCGACATCCTCAAGACCGCGAGCCGCGAGGACGTCGAACTCGGCCTCAAGTACGTCAACAATGACGCCTGCTACCCGGCGATCATGGTCATCGGCCAGCTCGTCGACGCCATCGTCAAGGGTAAGTACGATCCCGACCATGTGGCGCTCGCCATCACGCAGACCGGCGGCATGTGCCGCGCGACGAACTACTTCGGCCTGATCCGCAAGGCGCTGATCGACGCCGGCTACCCGCAGGTGCCGGTCATCGCGCTGTCCACGCAGGGCTTCGAGGACAACCCGGGCTTCAAGGCCACGCCCACGCTGCTGCACCGCGCCATCAAGGCGCTGGTCGTCGGCGACCTGCTGCTCAAATGCCTGATGCGCGTGCGCCCGTACGAGGTCGAGAAGGGCAGCGCCGACAAGCTGTACCAGATGTGGGACACCATCGTGCGCGAGACCATCGAGCACCACGGCTTCTCCGATACCGCGAAGAAGAAGATCGGCAAGCATTACCTGCCGTACCAGACGCTGCTCAAGGAGATCGTCAAATCGTTCGACGCACTGCCGCTGCGCGACATCCCGCGCAAGGTGCGCGTCGGCGTCGTCGGCGAGATCCTCGTCAAGTACCATCCCGACGCGAACAACCACGTGGTCGACGTCATCGAATCGCAGGATTGCGAGGCCGTGGTCCCCGGCATCATGGAGTTCATGACCACGCGTCCGTACATCACCGACTGGAACGAGAAGAACCTCGGCATGGGCGGCAACAAGAAGCTGTACTCGCTCATGCGCTGGGGTCTCGACCGTTACCTCAACCCGGTGCGCGCGGCCATCGATCTGGCGCATGGCAAGTTCAGCCAGGACCTGCCGATGCCCGAGCTGGTCAAGAAGGCCTCCGAGGTGACCTCGGTGGGCGTGCAGGCCGGCGAGGGGTGGCTGCTGACCGCCGAGATCCTGGAGCTCATCGAGTCTGGCTGCCCGAATGTGATCTGCGCCCAGCCGTTCGCCTGCCTGCCCAACCATGTGACCGGCCGCGGCATGTTCGGCAAGATTCGCCGTCTGCACCCGGACGCGAACATCGTCTCCATCGACTATGATCCCGGCGCCTCACAGGCCAATCAGCTCAACCGCATCAAGCTGATGATCGCCGCGGCGAAGAAGAATCACCAGAAGCTGGCCGCGGCCGACTGACGGATCAGCCTCGGCCCGGCGATCAGCCGACCAGGGTCGCCGCGTAGGCGTACAGCCTCTTCCATGGCAGGGTCGACACGTCTATCTTGTCGGCCTTGCTCTGAACCCTCTCGCGGTAGCGTTCCGTGCGCAGCGCCGTCTTCACATTGGCTTTCACATCGGCGAGCGGCGCCTTGCCCTCGACCCCGTCCACGGTCCAGTCGTGCGCGTCGTAATACTCCTGCACCTCGGTCTCGCTCGGGTTCATGCCCGGTTTCGTGGCGTCGTCGACGTAGTCGTTCTTCAGCGCGGTCATCTCGTAGTCGATGTATGAGGCGATGTCGTATTCGCTGCGTCCGTAGATGACCTGCCCCGCTTCACGTTTCTGCCGGTTGTTCGCGTTGAGGGTTTCCATGCGCTTGACGATGCCGGTGTACGAGTCGTCGTCGACCAGCCCGTACGAGACTGCGATCAGGTACGCCGCGTGACGGAAGCGCAGCGTGTCGATAGTCTGTTTCGTCAGCCATTCGACCGGCTTCTCTCCGCCGTATGAGGCGGTCCAGTCGGCGTCCCGGGCGTTGAGGTTGACGTCGTGCTTCTGCTTGAAATAGCTGACGGCGGCGGTGCGCTGCGACGACCACGCCTGGGTGAATTCGGCCTGCGTGATGGTGGTGTCGCCGAAGGAGAATTTCGGGAAGGCCTGCGTCGCGTTGGCTTGCGCATCGTCCGTCTTTGACGAGTCGGGGCTCGCCGTGAGCGAACGGACGAGAAAGACGGTGCCGACGATGGCCGCAATCAGCAGGACGGCCGCGACGACGATGATCGCGCGGGTTCTCGTATTGGTTTTCGTCCCCATCTTCGCGGCGTCACGGCCGCTCCCGTCCGTTGCCTTGCTGGGAGAGCCTGATCCGCATTTTCGTGACTGCTTCATGCCGTCATGATACGCGACGGACATGATTGCGGGGTGTCGCCCGCATTGCGCAGGAACGCCCCCACAATCATGTCCGTCGGTCGTCGCCTTGGATTCCGGTTATTCCTGGAATACGTCCGGATGCTTCGGATCGCCGGGCTCGTCGGCCAACAGGCCCTCCAATCCCAGGAACTCCTTCCAGAATTCGAGCGGCTGGCCATACGGCGCCGATTGCGCGCCGCGCGCCTGCAGGTTCGCCTTCGCCTCGAACACGTCCTCTTCGCGGATATCCTCGAAGTAGCTTTCCAACCGCTCCCTGTTCTCCGGCACGTAGAACAGGGATGCGATGATCTCCGTCAGCCGCTCGGCGCGCTCGATCGGCAGCGAATCCCAATGCCGCAGCTCGATGAAGTTCTTCATACGCACGTCGTTGAAATGCGTGGAGATGATGTGGTTGATCTCGTACGGGTTGAGCTCGCGGTCGGGATACACCTCTCCGGCGTTCTCATAGAACGCCGGGTGATGCAGCTCCTTGCCGCTCAGGCTCTTGGCCTCCGGCGTATGCGTCAGATCGGCGAACATCAGCGGCGTGGACAGCACGTCGATGGCGTACTCCTCCCAGCCGAACCGCTTGTCGAACAGTCCGGGAATCACGTTCGTGCGCTGGGGGTCGAGATAGTCCCACATGCGCTGGCGCAGCAGGGGCCACGGGTTCGGCGCGCCCTCGAAATACGGCGTATTGCGGAAGTACCAGGCGAGGATCGGCCCGATGATGGTGCCCAGACGCAGCTTGTCGATGGAATCCTGCTCGTCGACGTAGTCGATGCTCACCTGCGTGGAGGCCGAGCACCGCATCATGCACGGGCCGAACTGGCCTACCCGCCCCAGGTAGCGGGTCATGGCGTCGTAACGGTCCTTCGGGTTGACCTTGACGTCGGCGAAGCCCGACTTGGGCTGGTAGCCGTAATTGACCAGACGGAAGCCCAGCTCGTCCAGCACGGGATCGATGTCACGCCGGAAGGAACGATACAGCGTCAGCAGTTCCTGCGGCGTCTTGAGGATGCCCAGCGAGCACTCCACCTGACCGCCGGGCTCCAGCGACACGGCGATGCCTTCGCGCCCGAGTCCGACCAGATGGCCGTTCTCCCAGTACTCCTTTTCCTTGTCATAGTACGGCGCAATGCGCTTGAGCAGCGTTTCGACGCCGTTCTCCTCGTAGTAGCTGACGGCGGTGTCGTCGCCGTTGTGCACCGGAAGATGTTCGATCTCCACGCCGAAACCGCCCGTGCCGCGTTTGGAACGGCCTTCCTCGAAGAATCGCAGCAGACTGTCGATGTGCTTGGGATTCGGCTTGGCGAGCAGATGCGCGTAACTGATTCTCGGTGTCGTCATGGGGCATATCGTACCTGTAGATTCCATCGGCCACGGCGGTGCCGTTATACAAAGAATCGATAGCTGGTTTGCGTCCGAATGCTGGACATTGCGACTGATTTCCCGGGTTCCGTTCAGGGGGTACAAGGGTGACGTTATGACAGTTAACGAAATGCCGAATACGCCATACCCCATTGCCGTAGCCTATGGGTACCGCTATACTTTTGAACTTGTAAAGTCTCTTTACATATTGGTGGTGTGGCGAGTCCGTGAATGACCCCGGAAGGGGGCATCGTCATGGATGACCGGATCGCCGACATGTCCCCCCGCAACGAGGAGGGGAACGGAGACTCTCCAATAACAGTAAGGACAACGATGAAACCTCATGTAGGATCACGGATGATCGCAGCATCGGTCGCTTTGGGGACGGCGTTCGCGTTGATCGCGCCGTCTTCGGCGCTCGCGGGCGATGCGACGCCAGCGGCGGCGTCGACCGGAACGACATATTACGTGTCATCGACGCATGGCGATGACGGCAACGCCGGCACCGATCAGAACCATCCCTGGAAGACGCTGGACAAGGTCAACGCCATCGCGACCGACCTTAAGCCGGGCGACTCCGTGCTGCTGGAGCGTGGCTCCACGTTCCAGGACCAGTATCTGCACATCAAGGACACGTCGGGAACCGCCGACGCGCCCATCACCATCGCCGATTACGGCGACGCCTCCGCCAAGCCGGTCATCGCGGCGAACGGCGTCAAGGGCAGCCGGTGGTACCAGAACTACCGTGCGTCGGTCGGCAACCACCAGAACAAGGGCACCGTCTCCTCGGCCATCCTGCTCAAGGACGTGTCGTACATCACGGTGAAGAACCTGGAGATCACCAATGACGACCCCGACGTCTACGACCCGATCGACACGTGGAAGTGGACCGACACGGCCGATTCGGATGGCACCAAGCTCGACCGCTCGGCCGACCGCATGGACCGCACCGGCGTGGCCGGCATCGCGGAGAACGGCACAACGATGAGCCATGTCACGCTTGAGGGCCTGAACATCCACGACGTGGACGGCAACATCTACAACAAGCACATGGCCAACGGCGGCATCTACTTCATGGCTCACTACGCCCGCGAGAACAAGAACGCCGCGGACAACACGTGGCTGCAGAACCACATCTCGCGCTTCGACCACATCACCATCAAGAACAACATCGTCAAGGACGTGGACCGCTGGGGCATCGCCGTGGGCTACACCGCGTACCTCAACTTCATCGACGCGGCGTGGGGCGACGGCAGCATCGACGACGACCTGATCGCCAAGTACGGCCAGACCAACGTGACCATCGAGAACAACTACGTCAAGGGTGCGGGCGGCGACGCCATCACCCTCATGTACTGCGACCGTCCGGTCATCCAGTACAACGTGGGCGACAGCGTCTCGAAGCACATGAACGACGTCGACTACCCGCATGACCGCGAGCACGGCGGCAGGTACGGCGGCTGGGTCGCGGCGGGCATCTGGCCCTGGCGCTGCAAGGACCCGATCTTCCAGTACAACGAGATGTACAACAACCTCAACTCCGAGCACGGCAACGGCGACGGCCAGGCGTGGGACGCCGATTACGGCGACGGCACGCTGTACCAGTACAACTACTCGTACGGCAACTCGTTCGCCTCGCTGATGATCTGCAACCAGTACGCCATCAACACGACGTTCCGCTACAACATCTCGCAGAACGACCGCCGCGGCGTGTTCGACCTGCCGAGCAACGGTCCGGGCAACCACATCTACAACAACACCGTCTACATCGGTAAGGACAGCGCGGTGCTGACCGGCCGATCCAACAGCCAGGCGAAGTTCGAGAACAACATCTTCATCAACGCGACCGACACCAAGAAGACCGAGACGTGGAACCGCGGCAACCAGCACGGCGGCCAGACGTACGACAACAACATGTACGTCAATTACGCGAACAAGCCCGCCTCCGATTCCAACGCCGTCGAGGTCGCCGATGTGAAGACCGTGCTGGCCAATGCCGGACACGCGCCGAGCGCGCCGAAGGCCGACGGTTCGGTCTATGGCCGTTCCGGCAGCGAGTTCGACGGATACAAGCCCGTTGACGGCTCCCCGGCCATCAATGCCGGCAAGGTCATCTCCGACATGAACGACTACGCGGTCACGAACGACTTCTTCGGCAACACCATCAAGGGAACCCCGGACCTGGGTGCCGTCGAAAGCAACGTGCTCTCCGTCTCCGGCAAGGTCAACGCGTACGAGACCGCCACGGTCGGCGGCTCCAAGGTCGTCTACGTGCCGTTCACCGCGAAGAACCCGACCACAGTCAAGCAGCTTCGCGCGGGCCTGACGGTCGGTGACGGATCAGTCGCCAACGTGTACCGCGGCGGCAACAAGCTGGCGGCCGACGCGGCGATCCAGTCCGACGACGTGCTGCGCTTCGAGGTCGAAGGCACTTCAAACACGCCGATCGAATACACCATCGCTCAGAAGAACGCCTGGAACTGGGTCGACGACTTCAAGACCGACTCTCAGGGCCCGATCTGGACGTCGCAGCGTCAGGTGTCCGGCGAATGGCAGACGATTACCGATTTCGGTTCCGATGTGTACCCGCAGACGTACTACGACAAGTACTACGGCGTCGGTGTGGACTATCAGAACAAGAGCCTTCCGGCCGACCGCAGCGCCATCCACGGCCTGATCGCCGACAATCCGGGTGATTCCGCGGCGACGGCGATGGCCTGGACCGCGCCGAAGGCCGGTTCCGTGAAGGTCACGCTGGACGAGGTGACCGGAGCGCACGTCGAGCCGTACATCCGTCAGTCGAACAGCAATGGCAAGGATGTGGTCCTGAAGCTGCTGAAGAACGACGAGGTGATCTGCTCCGCGACGATGACCGATTCCTTCGCGACGGCGACCGGGTTCAACGAATGCCTGGCGTCCGCCAAGGGCACGGTCAAGGTCGCGGTCGGCGATGTGCTGCGCTTCTCGGTGGATGCCGCGACCGGCGCCTCCAAGTCGTCGATCCACATCAGCCCGGTCATCACCTATCAGGATGTGGCACCCGTCGAGTCCCAGACGGCGCAGTACGCTGCCTCCTACGACGCGGTGAGCGCCAAGGTCGGCGCCAAGGCCACCGCTACGGTGAAGTTCACGAAGGGCGGTGCCGCCGCCACCCCGACCGGCGTCAAGTCCTACGCGCTGAAGACCGCGGTCGACGGTGTGGCCGTGGACGCCGCGACCGGCGCGGTCACCTACACGCCCGGCGCCGATGCGTACGGCACCACCAAGACCGCGACCGTGGTCGTCACCTACTCGGATGACACCACCGACGAGGCGACCGTCACCTTCAACGTCGAGAAGTCCAACGCGCAGAAGTACAACGTGCTGTACCCGGCCGTGTCCGGCGGCGCGGGCGTCGCGCTCAAGCGCACGCCCAAGTTCACGCTCAAGGCGGACAGCGCCGCGGCGTCCATCCCCGCCGGCACCAAGTTCGCGCTCGGCGCGGGCGCCCCGGCCGGCGCGTCCGTGAACGCCGCCACCGGTGAGGTCACGCTGACCAGCACCCGGGCCGGCGCCATCACCGTGCCGGTGACGGTCACCTTCTCCGACACCAACGAGTCCATCGAGGCGACGGCCACGTTCACCGTGACCGCTCCGGCGGCGCTCGGCACCTCCAAGCTGGAGACCGGCACCGCGAACGGCGCGAACGTCATCTATGTGCCGTTCACCTCGAAGACCCCGACCACCGTCGCCGATCTGCTGGCCCTGGTGACCGCCGAGCCGAATTCGGCCCTCAAGGCCGTGTACCGTGACGGCACCAAGCTGGAGGACGCCGCGGCAGTAAAGGCCGGCGACGTGCTGCGCTTCTACGCCGACGGCTCCACCTTCACCGCCGACTACACGGTCGTGCAGAAGAACGCCTGGAACTGGGTCGACGACTTCAAGACCGACTCTCAGGGCCCGATCTGGACGTCGCAGCGTCAGGTGTCCGGCAAATGGCAGACGATTACCGATTTCGGTTCCGATGTGTACCCGCAGACGTACTACGACAAGTACTACGGCGTCGGTGTGGACTATCAGAACAAGAGCCTTCCGGCCGACCGCAGCGCCATCCACGGCCTGATCGCCGACAATCCGGGTGATTCCGCGGCGACGGCGATGGCCTGGACCGCGCCGAAGGCCGGTTCCGTGAAGGTCACGCTGGACAAGGTGACCGGAGCGCACGTCGAGCCGTACATCCGTCAGTCGAACAGCAATGGCAAGGATGTGGTCCTGAAGCTGCTGAAGAACGACGAGGTGATCTGCTCCGCGACGATGACCGATTCCTTCGCGACGGCGACCGGGTTCAACGAATGCCTGGCGTCCGCCAAGGGCACGGTCAAGGTCGCGGTCGGCGATGTGCTGCGCTTCTCGGTGGATGCCGCGGCCGGCGCCTCCAAGTCGTCGATCCACATCAGCCCGGTCATCACCTACACGGATGCCGATGAGCCTTCGCCCGAGCCTGGCCTGTCGGAGCAGTATGCTGCGGCGTATCCGGCTTCGGTTGCGGCGAAGGTGGGCGAGAAGGCCACCGCCGCGGTGTCGTTCACGAAGGGCGGCGCCGCCGCGGATGCCCCGGCGGGCACGACGTTCGCGGTCGCGGGTGACGGGTTCACGGTCGCCGCGGACGGTACGGTGTCGTTCACGCCGACGGACGCGCAGGCGGGCAAGACGGTGACGGCCACGGTGACGGTGACGTATTCGGACAAGTCGACGGATACGGCGACGGTGACGTTCAAGGTCGCCGCCAAGACCGAGCCTTCGCCCGAGCCTGGCCTGTCGGAGCAGTATGCTGCGGCGTATCCGGCTTCGGTTGCGGCGAAGGTGGGCGAGAAGGCCACCGCCGCGGTGTCGTTCACGAAGGGCGGCGCCGCCGCGGATGCCCCGGCGGGCACGACGTTCGCGGTCGCGGGTGACGGGTTCACGGTCGCCGCGGACGGTACGGTGTCGTTCACGCCGACGGACGCGCAGGCGGGCAAGACGGTGACGGCCACGGTGACGGTGACGTATTCGGACAAGTCGACGGATACGGCGACGGTGACGTTCAAGGTCGCCGCCAAGACCGAGCCTGAGCCCAAGCCTGGCCTGTCGGAGCAGTATGCTGCGGCGTATCCGGCTTCGGTTGCGGCGAAGGTGGGCGAGAAGGCCACCGCCGCGGTGTCGTTCACGAAGGGCGGCGCCGCCGCGGATGCCCCGGCGGGCACGACGTTCGCGGTCGCGGGTGACGGGTTCACGGTCGCCGCGGACGGTACGGTGTCGTTCACGCCGACGGACGCGCAGGCGGGCAAGACGGTGACGGCCACGGTGACGGTGACGTATTCGGACAAGTCGACGGATACGGCGACGGTGACGTTCAAGGTCGCCGCCAAGGATCCGGAGCCCGAACCGACCGATCCGAAGGCCGACCTGCGCAAGGAGGTCGAATCCGCGTCGAAGCTTGACGAGAAGGACTACACCGCCGACTCGTGGAAGGTGTTCGCCGCGGCGCTCGATAACGCCAAGGCCGTGCTGGAGGACAAGGACGCCACCGAGGCGCAGATCTCCGGCGCGCTCACGACGCTGAAGTCCGCCACTGCCGCGCTGGCCAAGGCCGGCGACACCGGCAAGCCCGACGATGGCGACAAGCCTTCCGCGGGCAAGCCCAACGACAAGGGCAACGGTCTGTCCAAGACCGGCGCCAGCGTCGCCGTCATCGGCGTTGCCATGCTGCTGCTCGCAGCTGCCGGCTTCGTCACGGTGAACGTCGTTCGCCGCCGCCGGTAACGGCATGACGGGCACCCGCCCGTAACAAGCAATCAGGGGTCTCATGGTCAGCCATGAGACCCCTTTGCTATGCCTGTTAGCCGCTCTCTCGCTGTCGATTACCCTATATTCCCGCGAAAGTCCCATTTGCGGACGCTGGAATCGGACTATCGACGGGTGGGAGAAATTGTTCAACACGCCGATTGTTGTATATGCAACTGTTGTATATGGTATGCATTATCATGTTGTGTTGCCTGAATGATCGGAATGCGATTTTCGCATCGACAGACATGGTATGGAGGGGTATGGAGCAACGTATTCTCAGCATTGAAATACGGGCGGTGAGTAAGGCCGTCGACCGTTATTTGGGCGAAAGCATGCCGCTCTCCGCCAAGGAGACCACCGGCGGCAACGCGCATATCATCATGTTCCTGGCGCGCAATCGGGATCGGGAGATCTATCAGCACACCATCGAGCAGAAATTCTGCATCACCCGTTCCACGGCATCCCGCGTGCTGGCGCTGATGGAGAAGAAAGGGCTGATTGCCCGTGAATCCGTGGCGCACGACGCACGATGTAAGCGCATTGTGCTGACGGATAAAGCCGACGCCATCGTCGCCGATCTCAAAGCGAACGGGGAGCGTGTGGAGCGTCTTCTGGTCGACGGTTTCACGCAAACGGAGCAAGATGCGCTGCATGACTACGTGGAGCGCATGCGTGCCAACATCGAGCGCGCACAACATGAATTTGAACATCAGACATCCTCCCAGACGCCGTCAATGGCGGCTCCCGAATACTCGGAAGCGGAGGTCATCAACACGAAGGAGGAGAACAAGTGAGCAGCACCGAAGAAGCGATTGCGCAAGCGCGCAAAGCCGTGGAACCGGACAAGCCGAAACATGTCCTGCGCACGCTGGGCAAGTCGATCCGCGAGTACAAGAAGGCCAGTCTGCTGGCCCCGGTGCTCGTGGCGGTCGAAGGCATCCTGGAAATCCTGATCCCGACGATCATGGCCTCGCTGATCGACGAGGGCATCACCGGCGGCAGCATGCCGTCCACCATCAAGTTCGGAGTGATCCTGCTGATCTGTGCGATGGTCTCGCTGGGTGCCGGCTTCCTGTCCGGCAAGTTCGCGGCCATCGCGGGCGCGGGCTTCGCCAAGAACCTGCGCCAGGACCAGTTCAAGAAGGTTCAGGGCTTCAGCTTCACCAATATCGACCGGTTCTCCACCGGCTCGATCGTGACCCGACTGACCACCGACGTGACGAACCTGCAGAACGCCTACATGATGATTATCCGTCTGGGCGTGCGTGCCCCGATCATGGTGATTGTGGCCTGGATCTTCTCGTTCCGCATCTCCCCGTCCATCTCGCTGGTGTTCCTGGCCTGCATCCCGATCCTGGCGATCGGCCTGTGCGGTCTGGCCGTGCTCGTGCACCCCGTGTTCGAGCGCGTGTTCCACACTTACGACGCGCTCAACAACGTGGTCGACGAGAACCTGCAGGGCATCCGCGTGGTGAAATCCTACAACCGCGAATCCTTCGAGGTGGGCAAGTTCGGCCGCATCTCCCAGCGCATCTTCAAGGACTTCACCAAGGCCGAGCGCATCATGAGCTTCAACAGCCCGCTGATGATGGTGTGCGTCTACGCCTCGATGATCCTCATCGCATGGATGGGCGCGCAGCAGATCGTCGCCTCCGGCAACAACGCCGCCGTGGGCCTGACCACCGGCGACCTGACCGCACTGGTCACCTATGCCATGCAGATCCTCATGGCCATGATGATGCTGTCGATGATCTTCATCATGGTCATTATCTCCCAGGCCTCCGCCGAGCGTATCTGTCAGGTGCTGCAGGAGGAAAGCACCGTGACTGATCCGGCCAGTCCGGTGACTGACATGGCCGATGGGTCCATCGAATTCGACCACGTCACCTTCCGCTACTCCGACAGTTCCGAAAAGCCCGTACTCGACGACATCAACCTGAAGATCCGCTCCGGCATGACCATCGGCATCGTCGGCGGCACCGGTTCCGCCAAGTCGAGCCTCGTGCAGCTCGTGCCGCGACTGTACGACGTGAGCTCCGGCTCGCTCAAGGTCGGCGGCGTGGACGTGCGCGACTACGATCTGGAAGCCCTGCGCGACCAGGTGTCCATGGTACTGCAGAAGAACGTGCTGTTCTCCGGCACCATCGCCGAGAATCTCAGGTGGGGCAACCCGAACGCCACCGACGAGGAGGTCCGCCACGCCGCGCAGCTTGCGCAGGCTGACGGATTCGTGCAGGAATTCCCCGACAAGTACGACACCTACATCGAGCAGGGAGGCACCAACGTCTCCGGCGGCCAGCGCCAGCGCCTGTGCATCGCCCGCGCGCTGCTGAAGAAGCCGAAGATCCTCATCCTCGACGATTCGACCAGCGCCGTCGACACCAAGACCGACAAGCTGATCCGCAACGCGTTCCACAACGAGATCCCCGACACCACGAAGATCATCATCGCCCAGCGTGTCGCCTCCGTCGAGGAATCCGACATGATCCTCGTCATGGACAACGGCCGCATCATGGCGTCCGGCACGCACGACGAGCTGCTCGCCACCTGCGACGAATACCGGTCCATCTACGAGTCCCAGACCAAGAACCAGGCCCGACCCGAGGAGCTGGTCGCCGCGGAGCCGGCCGGGGCGCAATCTGAGACCGAGACCAAGGAAGGAGAGACGCGATGAGCAACGACCAGAGCTTCAAGAACCGCAAACCCGGCATGGGCAAAGCCGAACCTGGCACCATCAAGCGCATCTTCAGCTACATCTTCCAATACAAGTGGCGCGTCGTCGCCATCGTGATCTGCATCCTGATCGGCGCCGCCGCGCAGGCCGGATCCGCGCTGTTCCTCCAGTCCCTCATCGACACGTACATCCTGCCGATGGTGGGGGAGACAAATCCCGACTGGGCGCCGCTGCTGCGCGCCATCTCGCTTATGGGCTGCCTGTACCTGGCCGGTATCGTGGCGTCCTGGGCCTGGCAGTGGCTGATCGTCACCGTCGAACAGGGCACGCTCAAGAAGATCCGCGACGACATGTTCGCCCACCAGCAGAAGCTGCCGATCCGCTACTTCGACAGCCATGAGCACGGCGACATCATGAGCCACTACACCAACGACACCGATACGCTGCGTCAGGCGATCTCGCAGTCGTTCCCGCAGATGTTCTCCTCGATCATCTCCGCGCTGGTGGCGCTGCTGTCCATGCTGTGGCTCTCGATCCCGTTCACCGCGTTCGTGATCGTGTTCACCGTGCTGCTCTACTTCATCGTGCGCAAGATCGTGAGCCGTTCCGGCCGCTACTTCGTCAAGCAGCAGGTGTGGATCGGCGACGTGAACGCCTTCGTGGAGGAGTCCGTCAACGGCCAGAAGGTCATCAAGGTCTTCAACCACGAGGACGCCACGCAGAAGACCTTCGACGAGAAGAACGAGGAGCTGTTCGAGGCGTCCGCCGAAGCGAACACCTGGGGCAACGTCACCATGCCGGTGGTCGGCAACATGGGATACCTGCTCTACATCCTGCTCGCCATCATCGGCGCAGCCGTTTCGCTGGCCGGCGTCAACGATCTCGGCCTGACCGGCGTCAAGCCGCTCACCCTCGGCACCCTCGTCTCGCTGCTCACCCTCTCCCGTTCGTTCATCAACCCGATCGGCCAGGTCTCCCAGCAGCTGACCATGGTGATGATGGCGCTCGCCGGCGCCTCCCGAATCTTCAAGCTGATGGACGAGCCCGTGGAGTCCGACAACGGCACCGTCACGCTCGTCAACGTCGAGCTCGGCGAGGACGGCCGTACCATGCGGGAGGTCGACCACGAGACCGGCCACTGGGCGTGGAAGCGCGAGGAAGGCGACGACGGCACGAGGTCGCTCAAGGCCGCCGAGAAACTGCACGGATCCGCGCGCGAAGTGGCCGTCAAGGCCAAGGAGCAGGCGATTACCTCGCCGGACGGCCGCTACACGTTGCTGCGCGGCGATGTGCGCTTCACCGACGTGACTTTCGGCTACAATCCCGACAAGCCGGTGTTGCACGACATCACCTGGTTCGCCAAGCCCGGTCAGAAGATCGCGCTCGTCGGTGCCACCGGTGCCGGCAAGACCACGGTGACCAACCTCATCAACCGGTTCTACGACATCCAGCAGGGCCAGATCCTCTACGACGGTATCTCCGTGGCCGGCATCAAGAAGCCGGATCTGCGCCGCTCGCTGGGCATCGTGCTGAGGACGTGAACCTGTTCACCGGCACCGTGATGGACAACATCCGCTACGGCCGACTGAACGCCACCGATGAGGAATGCATCGAGGCCGCGCGACTGGTGAACGCGGACGGCTTCATCCGCATGCTGCCCAAGGGCTACCAGACGGTGCTCGAAGGCGACGGCTCCGGCCTGTCCCAGGGCCAGCGCCAGCTAATCTCCATCGCCCGCGCCGCCGTGGCCGATCCGCCCGCGCTGATCCTCGACGAGGCCACGTCGTCGATCGACACCCGCACCGAGGAGGTCGTGCAGGCCGGCATGGACAACCTGATGAAGGGCCGCACGGTCTTCGTCATTGCCCACCGCCTGTCCACCGTGCGCAACTCCGATGTGATCATGGTGCTTGACCACGGCAACATCATCGAACGCGGCTCGCACGACGACCTCATCGCGCAACGTGGGGAGTACTACCAGCTCTATACCGGCGCGGTGGAACTGGAGTAGCCAAGGACTGCCTTCGGCAGACCGTCATGTTTCCTCGGCACTGTCGTGCCTCGGCGTCGCCTATGGGAAGTCCACCGGGCTTCCCGCTTAACGGCTCCGCAGCTAGTGGCTGATATTCCAGTCGCTGGCATTATCCGCGAAAGTCCCATCCGAACATGTCGGAATGGGACTTTCGTCGGGTGGGGGAGGAGTGGCCTTCCCTACCCGGCACGATAATTGGGGGTGTGCGCCACGCCTCAGTTTGCCAGGTAGTTGGCGATCGCGCCGGCGGCGGCGTAGCCTTTGCGGTACATGAGCTCCAGTCCCTCGAAGGACTTGCTCAGCGTCGAAAGCCCGCACAGGTCATCGGGCGCGAGGATGAGCACGCGGCCGTCGCGCTCGTACTCCTTGGCCAAGGCAACCTCGTCGTTGTAGGTGGCGTATCGGTTCAGCAGTCGCTCAGCGGCGGCCGGATAGGAATGCCGGAGGATTCGCGCCGGCGCGATGTCGCGCTTCTGCTCGCGCAGCACGTCCTTCGGCCTTGTCAGCACCAGCACGATGCGGTCATATCCGTCGTCAATGGCCTTCTGCACGGGGACCGGATCGACGATGCCACCGTCGAAATACGGGACGCCGTCGATCACATACGGCTCGCAGGCCACGGGCACGGCCGACGAAGCCTTCATGATGTTGAAATCATCGTAATGCACGTCGGACTTGTCGAAATACTTCGCGGAACCGTCCAACGCATTGCACGCGATCACCGTGAACCCGGTGGGGTTCGCCGCGAACGCCTCATAATCCACCGGATATTCGCCGTCGTGATTGCTCAGCGTGCCGTATACGTAATCCAGATTCGCGAAATTGTGGTGCTTGACATAGCTGTCGAAGCTGGCGTATTCCTTGCGGAAGGCGTATTCGGTGTAGAACTTGTGGTTGCGGCCGTGCTGGCCGGCGAGGAACGACACCATGTTGGCGCTGCCTGCGGAGACGCCATAGCAGTGGTCGAACGTGATGCCTTCCTCCTGGCAGCGGTCCATCACGCCGGCTCCGAATATCGCGCGGAAGCCTCCGCCGACATCGATCAGCGCCGTCCTGTACGAGGGTTTCGATTGTGCGGATACATCACTGCGCTGTGTGTCGGTGCGTTGCGATTCGACCGTCTCGGCTGCACCCGCGTCCCGTGCGCCCGTATCCGCGTGGGCCGTGGCCTTGTGACCGTTGTCCGTCGCCTTCACCGTCATCGTCGTCCCCTTTCGTAGTGTCGTCCAAGTGTACGCCCGTTATGCGGACAATCACGGTGTCTGCCAGGGGCGCCCGATCTAGCTGTGCAGCAGTTCTCGTGACAGCGCGGCGATGCGTTCGCCGCTATCGGAATTCGCGATCTCGACGCCGCCGTCCATCTCCTCGGGAGCAAGCTTCCCCAACGATTCCAGAACCATGCCCAGATGCCGGACCGTTCCGCGATTGCCGTCGATAATCGCGGTCGTCGACGGCAGCAGCTCACGGAAGTAGTCGCGGTAGAACACGAAATGCGTGCAGCCGAGCACCACCGAGTCGATGGACGGAAGGTCATAGCCGTCAAAATACCGGTGCAGGGTGCGCATCACCAGGTCATGGTCGCAAAGCCTTCCGCTTTCGACGATTTCCACCAGATCGGGGCATGGCTGGGGCGAAATCATGTTGTTCGCCTTGAAACGGTCCATCAGTGCGGCGAACTTGTGCTCGCGCAGCGTCAGCGGCGTGGCCGCGACGATGACGTGCTGCGGCATGTGTCGTGCAGGTGCGGGCCCGTCTCCCGCGGCGGTGTCGCCCCGATCGCAGGCGACCTTCAGCGCAGGCTCCATGCCGATGATCGGAATGTCGTAATGGTCGCGCAACGCGTTCACCGCCGCGGATGTGGCGGTGTTGCAGGCGATGACCACCGCCTTGACCCCCTGACTCATGAACCTCTCCATGATGTCGAAGCTCAGCCGACGCACCTCCTGCGGGGTCTTCGTGCCGTATGGCGCGTTCGCGGAATCCCCGAAATACAGGACCCGCTCGTGAGGCATGTCCTGCACGATCTGTCGCACCACCGAAATACCGCCCAAGCCGGAATCGAATACGCCGATCGGTGCCGTCGAAGTCATGTCCCATCGCCTTTCCAACGTCTAGCGGCCAAGCCTTCCTGCCGGGAGGCCGTGTCATCGAACGCCCCCATACTATCGCACACTGTTATCCGGCGCATGCGTTGCGGCCGCAGCGCACGATGTCGTCGCACGGCCGCAAGCGCAGCAGTCGTGCAGCCATGCATCGGCTGTGCAGCCATGCATCGGACGGCCAGCCCATTCGCGGGCTGGGAGTACTCTGGCAGTCATGAGTATCCCGAAAAGCGTCACCAAGGCGCATGCGACCGGCAATGATTTCATCGCGTATCTGGATTCCGACGGCCGTTTCGAGCCGACCGCCGATGAGGTGCGGCAATTGTGCGACAGGCATTTCGGCATCGGCGCCGACGGCCTGCTCAGGCTCACGAAACCGCGGTACGTCGCCGATCTGAGCGAGGCGCAGGTCGCGGCGTGCGATGACGGAGACGCCGAGTGGTTCATGGACTATCGCAACGCCGACGGATCGCTCGCAGAGATGTGCGGCAACGGCACGAGGGCGATCACGCTGTTCGCCCAGCGGTGCGGCGTGGCGTCGACGCAGGTGAGGGAGCCGTTCCGCCTGGGAACTCGCGCCGGCGTCAAGACGCTGCGCCCGCTCGGCGACGTGGCGCCATACGGCAGGGATGTGTTCCGCGTGGACATGGGCTCATGGCGGCGCGGCGACCTTGACGCCTTCACGGTGACCATTCCCGGCACGCCGGGAGCCGCCCGCGGCACGTTCGTGGACATGGGCAATCCGCATGTGGTCTGCGTGATCGAAGACGCGATGTCCACGCTGCCAAGGGTCGAGGATCTGGATCTTGTGACCAAGCCGGAGGTCTCACCGGTGCTGGAATCCGACCAGAACGCGGAGTTCGTGCGCGTCGACGAGATCGACGCTGCCGCAGGGACGGGAGAGGCGACCATGCGCGTCAATGAGCGCGGTTGCGGCGAGACGCTGTCCTGCGGCACCGGTCTGTGCGCCACCGCGATCACGCTGCGCGCCAAAACCGGCGTAGATCACTGGGACATCACCGTGCGGGGAGGCACGGTGCGGGTGGACGTCACCGATGAGACCGTCGCGCTCACCGGTTCGGCCACTCTGGTCGCGGACGTGACGTTGATCTGATCGATCGAGGCTCTCAAAACTCGAAGATACAAAAAAGGAACCGCCATTTTCCAACAATGGCGGTTCCCTATCTTCGAGTTTTGAGAGCCTCGTTTTCGTATCAGGCGAAAATCGCCGGCCCATCCACGACGATAATCAGCACGATCAGCGCAATGATCCAGACCACGTCCACCATCAGATCGAAATTCAGCCGGTAGTACTTGCGCAGGCCGTTGGATTTCGCCGGCATCCGCTGCACGCTCACCGTAGCGTGCGACAGCGCCATGAACTGGATCGTCGTGGCGAACATCAGGCCCAGGCACCACGGGCACAGGGCGCGGATCACGAACATCGATTGGATGAACAGCCAGTAGGCGTACGCCAAGGCCGCGAGCCCGCCCAGCCATGTGCAAAGCGCGAACCAGCGCGGCACGACGACCTTGGACAGGCCTATCACCGCAATCGTGACGAACACGGATTCGGCGGCGATGCCGAAGAAGGCGTTCGGGAAGCTCAATCCGGCGAATTTGATGAACTCCGCCTGCCATGATTCCGCCACGGTCGAGCAGGAGACCACGGCATTCACGTCGCAGCCGAGCTTGACGCCGGGATTGCGAGCGAGCTGCAGCGTCTCCGCCGACAGCATGAGGGAGACGAACAATGCCGCCGCGGAGGCGGCCAACATGACCAGATACGTCCAGACCGCGCCATGACGCCAGCCGGTGAGCCCGGCGTCGACGCTGATGTCAGCCTGTTTGACTGCATCGCTGTTGTGAGTCATACATCATCCTTACGTTCGAGGAGACCGTGATGAGGGTGGCTGACAACGCGGCGATATCACGGTGGTTCTTGATTTTTCGCGGGGTTATGACGCGCCTTGTGCAATAACCGACAGCACACAGCTTACGATGGATACATGACTCGTTTAGCACTTGCCGCCGCGCCGCCGAAGTCGGGCTGGGACATCCACTGCCATACGGTGTATTCGGACGGGACGCAGACCCCGGCGTCCCTGGTCGAACTGAGCCGCCATATCGGCCTGCACGGGGCCTCGATCAGCGACCATGACACGACCAGCGGATGGGCGGATGCCGAGGCCGCGGCGCGCGAGGAGGGCATGCGCCTGCTGCGCGGCACGGAGATCACGGCGTGCGATGGGCCGGTGTCGGTGCACATGCTCGCGTATCAGTACAATCCCAACGACCGTCATACGTCGGACCTGTTCGCGCGCACACGTCAGGCGAGGCTGAAGCGAACCAAGGCCATGGTGGCGCGACTGGGCGAGGATTATCCGATCAGCTGGCAGTCCGTGCTGGAGCAGGTGCACGAGGGGGAGCGGACCACGATCGGACGTCCGCACATCGCCGATGCGCTGGTCGCCGCGGGCGTGTACCGCACGCGGTCCGAGGCGTTCGCCGACGCGGTGAGCGCCACATCGAAGTATTACATCCCCACGCCCTCCCCGACCACGCACGAGGTGCTCGCCGCCGTGGCCGCAGCCGGCGGCGTGGTGATCATCGCGCATCCGGGCGCGGTGAATCGCAACGTGACACTGCTGTCCGACAGCCAGATCGAGACGCTGATCGAAGAGGGGCTTGACGGGCTGGAGGTATGGCATCGGGACAATCCGCCGCAGCAGCGGGAACGGCTGTATGCCATCGCGCAGGCGCATCAGCTGCTGGTCACCGGCGGATCGGACTGGCATGGCGCCGGCAAGCCGAACCATCTGGGCGAGAACCTGACTGATGACGAGACCGTGGCCGAGATCGTGCGGCGAGGGGCGATTTCGCTGGTCTGACACCGACCATCGACCCCGGCTGTAGAGAAAACACAAAACCGGGAGCGGCCGCAGGGCGTTCAAACCCTCCGGTCGCTCCCGGTCGTCACTGTATATCCGGCCGACTCCCGCCTACGCACAAAGGCGGGAGAGGGGAGCCATCTGAGCCCGGCGTTCGGTCAGAGCGCCCCGAAGCCCACGGCGTGCTTGGTCTCGGAGCCGATGAGCGCGTATCCGAGCGCGTTCGCCGGCACGATGATGCGACGGCCCTTGTCGTCCGTCAGCTTGATCGGGGTTCCGGCCGACAGCGCCGATTCGATGGCCTCGGTGACGCTGGCCGCGTCCTCCTCGGTGCTGAAGGTGACGGGTCGCGCCACATTGGCGATGCCCAATTCGATGTCCATGTTTGCTCCTCTCGGGATGATGCGCTGTTGAAGGCGCTGGGTGGATGATGTGTCCGACGCCCGTTTGCGCCACGGGCTTTCAGTCGCATGCACGCGTGCCGATGAAAGCCATTGTGCATTGCTCCCATCGACGTGCGTGACGGTTTTCGCTGTAGGCTACTTGCCTTGCGATGACTGCAGCTCGGACTGGGCGTCGCGCATGGCGCGTTCCTCACGTTCGAGCAGCGGGATGACGATGGTCGGGGTGTCGCGCGCCGCCGACGCGCCGTCCTGTCGGTCCGGCGTTGCTTGGGACGGGGCGTCTTCGATATGGGCGGCCGGCGTCGCGTTCGGCGTGCGGTCGTCTGTATCGTCCGTGGCGCCTGTTGCGTCTGCATCGCCCGTGTCGTCGCTGTCCCCGCGGCTCAGCGTCATCGTTTCCGATGTCGTGCCCGCCGTTGCCGTGACATGTTCCGTCTCAGCGCTGTACCGAATTCCCATGGTCTGCGGATCGAACTCCCCGGCCGCCTTGATGTCCGCGGAACCGGTGCGGTCGGTCTCGTCGGTGTTGTCGTTCGGGTCGGCGATGTCGTCGGGCACACGCGCTCCGGCCTGTGTCGCGGCCGCGGCCTTGCGCCGGTCGGCGTCATTGAGCAGCGTGCCGACGGTGATGGTCGATGGCGGCTTGGACGACTGGGCACCCGACGTCGTCGCGGGCGCGGTCTTACGCGTGAATGCGCCGAGCTGGTGGGCCAGCCGCTCCACCTGCGCCTTGAACTGGATGATTTTCTGACTATCGGCCCGGTTCAACGCATCGATGAACTCGCCGACCTGCTCCATTTGCAGCCACAGGTTCGCGCGCAGCATGATCAGATCGTCCAGACGAGAACCCATCATGCGGCCATACGCCGCAAGCACCGCATTGCGGTGATCTTCGTCAAGCTTGCCGAAAATCCACGCGAGATCGCGTGCCGGATCGTTGACCTGCATGTTCTGCCAGTTCGTCACCGCGGTGATGGTCGCGCCGGAAAACAGCACGTCGCCATCCGAGAACCCGCCATGCACCGGGCAGGTGACGAACGACCACAGGCCCTCCGTCTCGATGATCCGGCCCCAGCTCGACGTGATTTCCGGCGGCACATGGCCCGCCTGCCGCAGCCGCTTGATCCAGGCGGTCAGCTGGGCGCGAATCTGCCCGGTGGAGAATACCGGATACGATTCGGCCTGCAGGAAATTCGGCCGCAGCCGGTGAATGGCGCCGATGGCCGTGCCCATCGCCGCGCAATCATCCAAAGTAAGCAGATCGAGGGGTCTTGCGACGCCATCGTTGTGCGCCGCCACCATCACGGTCGCGCCGCCGGTGAGCGTGCTTTTCTCCTTGCCGTCAACGAATGCAAGCACCGTATCCAGGGCGAATCCGAGACCGCCCGGATCCTTGGCGCGCTCCAGCGTCCTGGCGGCCTGCACGCGCCCGGTCAGGCGCTTACGGCCGTCTTCGGTGTCGCATGCGTATATGTCATACATCCTGCCTGCGGCATCCTGCAGCACGGCCTGATCGATGCCCGCGGCGTCGTCGGTGTCGTTGGCCCGTTCGCTGTCTCGCACGCCGGCC
This sequence comes from Bifidobacterium bifidum ATCC 29521 = JCM 1255 = DSM 20456, assembly GCF_001025135.1. Taxonomy (NCBI): domain Bacteria; kingdom Bacillati; phylum Actinomycetota; class Actinomycetes; order Bifidobacteriales; family Bifidobacteriaceae; genus Bifidobacterium; species Bifidobacterium bifidum. The sequence continues at coordinate 600,289 of NZ_AP012323.1, forward strand.
ATGACGATGCTGGGCATCGCCGCCGAGGCGAGTGCCGCCAACATAAGCTTGCTTCGTTGAGTCACACTCCCACACTAATACAATGTCGCGCCTCGCGGGAGGCAATTGGCCGTATGACTCGCGGAAAAACACGGTTTGCCCACTATGCTGGCAGCGCATCGGCCGGGCATGCGCCACAATGGAGGATATGAGTGCATCGAGCGAGACGATTCTTGAGGGGCTGGACGATGCGCAGATGTCGGCCGTTACCGCGTTGGACGGCCCGGTGCGCATCATCGCGGGGGCCGGAGCGGGCAAGACCCGCACGGTGACCCGTCGCATCGCCTATGCGTGCGCGCGGGGGGATTGGAATGCCCGCAAGGTGCTCGCCGTGACGTTCTCGGTGAAGGCGGCCGCGGAGATGCGCGCGCGGCTGCAGACGCTGGGGGTCGGCGACGACGTGACCGCTGCGACGTTCCATTCTGCGGCATTGCAGCAGCTGAGGCGTGTGTGGGACGACATCTTCGAGACGCCGCTGCCGCACGTGACCTCCGACCAGCGCGAGAACGTGGAGAGGGCGATCAGACGGGTCACCAATGCCGCGGACATCGATGCGCAGCAGGTGCGTGACGTCAGGGCGGAGATCAACTGGACGAAGGTGTCGCTGGTGGCGCCCGACGACTATCCGCGCGTGTGCTCGGCGACGCACCGTCAGCCGCCGGCGGAGCTCGATCCACAGCGTTTCGCCGACGTCATCACGGCGTACGAGGGGGAGAAGACGGTCCGCGGACAGATCGATTTCGATGACATTCTGCTGCTCGTGTGCCATGTCATGGATGATTACGAAGAGTTGGCCGCCTCGATCCGCTCGTCGATTGGCTGGCTGACGGTCGACGAGTATCAGGACGTGTCGCCGTTGCAGCATCGGCTGATGACGCTGTGGCTCGGAAACAACCGCAACGTGTGCGTGGTCGGCGATCCGGCGCAGACGATCTACTCGTTCGCCGGGGCGAGCAGCTATGACCTGCTGCATTTCGCGGACGAGTTCCGCCCGCTGACCGCCGACGTCACTCTGAACACGGATTACCGCTCGACGCCGCAGGTGGTGCGGTATGCGAACCGGGTGCTGGCCGCCGCGCCAGAACGGGAACAGTATCTGGTGCTGCGTTCGGCGCGTTCGGGCGGGCCACGCGTGGGCCACACATGCTATGACACCGATGAGGAGGAGGCGCGGGGCATCGCCGCGCGGATAGCGCGTCTGGTCGCCGGCGGTGTGGATCCCGGCGATTGCGCGGTGCTGACGCGCATCAACGCGCAGCAGCCCGCGATCTGCGCCGCGCTTCGGGCCGAGGGATTGCGATACCGGGTGAGGCGTGACTCCGGATGGCAGAACTCGGCGCTCGCGGATGATGCGCAGAGCCGTCTGGCCCTGCTGGAGGCCAAGGGATTGAGTGCTGCAGCCTCATCGGTGACCGTTTCGACGATTCACGCGTCCAAGGGTCTGGAGTTCCCGTACGTGTTCATCGTCGGTTGCTCGGAGGGGCTGATTCCCTACGGCGCATCGATTGCGGGCGAGGCTTTGGAGGAGGAGCGGAGGCTGCTGTATGTCGGCGTCACCCGCGCCGAGGACGGATTGCACATGTCGTACGCGCGGGCCAAGGACGAGGGCTCCCGTCCCAATCGCCTCCCCAGCCGCTTCCTCAGCTGACCCAAGGCACATGTCGCGTGCCCCCGCTGGCGGGGGCACGCGACATGTGTGGTGACGTTACTTGGCGGAATCGTTTTCGTCGTTTTCGCCGCCGTCCTCGCCGAGCAGTTTGCTCAGTTCGGCGTCCCAGTCGATGGCGCCGCCATCGTTCTGCGCCTCGGCTCCGTTCGCGGCGTCCTTTGTGCCGTCCTTCGCGTCACCTGCGACGGAAGCTCCGTCATCCGTTCCGGCCCTCGTAACGCCTGAGGCCGTGTCCCCCGCGGCTCCGGCGTCAACGGTCTTGGCCTCCTCGGGCAGTGCGGGCAGCAGATCGGGGTGGGACCAGGCGCCGTCGCGCCCTTCGACACCACGCTCCGCGGTGATCTGCTCCCAGAGGGCCGCCGCCTCGCGCATGCGCTTGGGGCGCAGCTGCATGCCCAGCAGCGACTCGAAGGTGCGTTCCGCCGGGCCGCCCACCGCGCGCTTGCGCCTCATCATCTCACGAAGCTGCTCGATATGCGGAATGTGCGCCATGCCGGCGCGCCACGTCACGCAATCCACCCAGCCCTCGACAAGCGCCATCAGCGTCTCCAGCGAGACCAGCGCCTCACGCTGCTCGGGCGTATCGGGGATGCCCACCTTGGTCAGGTTCACCGCGCCGGAGATCGACTCCGGATCCATCGCGCCCGCATCGCGAAGCTGCTCCTCCATCGCGTCGAGATCGATGGTGATGCCACGCGCGTATTTGCCGATCAACGCCTCGAACCGCGGCATCAGCCACGGCACTCCTGCGAACAGACGGGCGTGCGCGACTTCGCGCAGCGCCAGGAACGCCGTCACCTCCGCGACGGGGATGTCGAGCGACGTCGCGTATTCCTCGATGTTCTGCATGATCAGTCCGCCCGCGGGGTTCTTGAGCAGCGCGATGCCCTGGTCGAAGCTGCCGTTGACCTCGTGCGACAGGTCTCCCGCGGCGTGCCCCAGCTGCATGGCGAATGACGTGTTGCCCAGCAGCTTGATGAGCTGCCCGGGATCCTTCATGCCATCGGGGACGGGAATCGGCACCGGTCCGGCAAACATGCCCGCGATCTCGCCGTTGAACGAGTTGCCGAGACGCTCGGAGATCACCGAGGCGAGCGCGTCGTTCATCGACTGCGCGACCGGCCCGGCGAATTTCGCCCACGATTCCAGCGTGTCCTCGACCCAGCCGGCCCGTGTGAGCATCTGCGTCTCTCCTGAGGTCGGGTCGAATGTGCAGGCCGTGTCCAGCCACAGGTTGGCCTCGCTGAGCGCCCGCCGCGCGATGTCGGCCGACTGCGCGCTCACCGTTCCCTGCGAGCCGTCGGCGTTCGCCTTCTGCAATGCGATGGACTTGGCGAGTTTCACGTTGATCGGCCCGGATTCCACGGTCTGCTTCATATCTCCGAACGTGTTCAGTCCGCCGGCGGTGAACGCCTGCATGAGCGATTGCACTTCCTCGGGCTTGGGGAGCTTGCCGATATCCTGGCTCATCAGCTGCTCGCGGATCTCGTCGGGCAGCTGCGAAAGCTGGTTCCATGCCATTTCGCCCTGCACCGGTCCGAAGCAATCGATGAACCATTGCCGCATCGCGTTCTCATCCATGGTGTTTCCCGCCTTATGTGTTAACGTCAGTTGATTCCATATTATGGGAGGTATGGCGAATATGCATGAAAACAACCAACTTCACGCGCACAGCGCACTTTCGCGCATCCGCAACTACCTCGGCTCGCACTCGCTCAGGTATTTCGCCGGCGCCATCGCCGTGATACTGGCAGTGGTGACGATGATGCTGCCGTCCGCGTATACGGTAGAGGGCCCGGGGCCGACGCAGGATGTGCTCGGCTCGTCGTCAGGCTCCGATGTGATCAGCATCTCCGGCGCTGAAACCCACAAGGATTCCGGCAAGCTGCTGCTCGTCACCGTCAACGCCGCCGGCGTGCCCGGGTATCCCGTCACCAACGCTCAGGCGTTGGTCGCATGGCTTGATCCGAAGCAGACCGTGATGCCGCAGGAGGTCGTGTTCCCGGTCGGGCAGACCAGCGAGGAGTACGCCGAGGAATCCTCCCATGAGATGGACTCATCCCAGTCGTCGGCGACCAATGCCGCGCTCTCGTATCTTAAGGGCAAGGGCATGGACGTCTCCGGCGTGAAGGTGTCGATGCATGTCGACGACATCGGCGGCCCGTCCGCAGGCATGATGTATGCGCTGGGCATCATCGACAAGCTCACCGAAGCCGATGAGACCGGCGGCAAGACCATCGCTGGCACCGGCACGATCGACGCGAAGGGCAAGATCGGGGCCATCGGCGGCATTCGGCTCAAGATGCTGGGCGCCCTGCGTGACGGCGCGACATGGTTCCTCGCTCCCGAGTCGAACTGCAATGAGGTGGTAGGGCACGTGCCGCAGGGCCTGCATGTCGTCAAGGTGTCAACGCTCGATGAGGCGTATCAGGCTCTGGTGGCGATCGGGCAGGGGCACACCGACGGATTGGCCGGTTGCACCGCATCGTGAGTCGCCCATCCCGGCCCGCCGGAACACGTCCGGACGAAGCATGGAACCGGCCTGTCCGCGTGGCAGCGGGACGGCCGGGAATCGGCCATGAGACGGACGCGTCCATCGGCATGTCCCGTATCAATTGCGAGAAAAACCCAAAAAACATCCGGTTTTTCGGAGTGTTAACGTCGCTGTTCCCAGCGTTTTGGTAATGTGTTCACCGTGAATGAAACGGCATCACAGAACGGTGAAGAATTTGGTTTCCAGTCCGGCGACATCGTGCAGGAATGGTTGTGGGATGACGACGTCGATGACTCGGTGCGCGCCAAGATTGAGGATCTGACCGGCGAGGATCTGGTCGACGAGGACTATGATTCCGCAGTCGACGGAGCCATTGTCTGGTGGCGGGACGGTGATGACGAGGACGAGCTGTCCGACACCATCGTGGACGCCTATTCGGTCGTCGGCGATGATGGCCCTTTCTGGGTGCTGACCCCCAAGCCCGGCAGGACCGGCGCGGCGAGTTCCAGCACGGTCCAGTCCGCCGCCAAGACCGCCGGCATGAACGCGGCCACACCGCTCACCGTAAGCCCCGACTGGAACGGCATCCGGCTTCGGGCGTTCGGCAAGGGACGCTGATCCGGCCTGTCCGCCGGCACGATACCAGCGGACGATATCGACGGCGGCATCATGCATGCCGCCGCATCTGACGTACGGCATCAGAGGCATCATGCATGCCGCCGCCGTCACAGCCAACATGCCCGGGGCGCGAACCGCCGCACATGGAATGAGCCGTGCACGCCGTGAAGCGGGCCCCGCGAATCAGCGCTGCGCCACGGATTGCTTGTCAATCAGCGTGCAATGAATCTTCGCCGGTATTGAGGCGTCCAACGGCGGCAGGGGAGCGGTCGTCTCCGGTTCGTCATCGTCCGGCTCCCGACCCTCGATCAGCGATACCAATTTGCGCGTCGCCCAATACCCCATCTCATAATGCGGCAGCTCCACGGTCGTCAGCTGCGGCTCCAGCGTCTCGGCGAACACCCGGTGGTTGTCCACACCGACCACGGACACGTCCCGGCCGACGACCAGGCCACGTCTCGCCGCGTTCTCGTACACGTACCATGCGCGGGCGTCATTGAAGCAGAAGTACCCGTCGGGCCGCCTCCGCTCGAACAGGTCGGTCACGGTCTGCAACGCAGGCCCGTTGTTCGGCACGGCGACCACCAGCGACTCGTCGAACGGCATGCCCGCCTCCAACAGTGCACGGCGATACCCCTCCAGCCGTCCCTGCTGCGCGAGCATCGGCTCCGAGCAGCCGATATAGGCGATGCTCGCGCAGCAGGCGTCGATCAGCCGCTTGGTCGCGTCGTAGCCGATGAGCGTTTCATCCGGTTCGATGCTGGCATACCGGCCGGTGCGATCCGTGGCGTCGACGAGCACCAGCGGATAATCGTGCAACGGTTTCGGCACGTCGGTGAAACGGTTCGACATCTTCGCGTAAAGGAACCCGTCCACCCCATAGCGTTTCAGCGTGGCGATCTCCCTCGCCTCGTCGCTGTTGCCGTCGGTGTTCACGGTCAGCAGCATATACCCCAACTTGCTGGCCGCGTCCTGCGCGCCGAGGATGATTCCGCCCGCATAGGGCGTGGCGGCGATCCCCTCGCTGATGAAACCCAGGATGCGCGTCTTGCTGGTGCGCAGCGAGCGTGCAAGCGGATTAGGCCGGTAGCCGAGCCGCTTGGCGGTGGCGCGCACCTGTTCGGCGATGGCGGGTTTGACCCGGCCCTCGTCGCGATCGTTCAATACCAAGGAAACGGTAGAGACCGACACCCCCGTTCTCTCGGCGACCTCCTTCATCGTCGTCATAGGAAGAACGGTACACGCAATCTGCGGGTTTCGCAGGATTGTTCACGCTATTGACATCCGCCTGCCGGTGCCATGCAATCGCTCGGTGGCGGTCATCTGGTGGCGGTCGCGGGCACAGGCAGGGCGGCGGTTATTCGTCGCCGGTCACTCGCTTTTGCCGGAGAGGATGGCGTCGACGATCTTCGGCTTCTCGGTGAGCTGACCGGTGAATCCAGGGCGGATGTCCATGTGTAGCACGAGGCTCGTGCGGTAGCCCTGCTCGGCGAGCTTCTTGGCGGCCTCGCCGGCCACTTTGAGCACCTCGTCCAGGTCGCCTTCCACGTTGGTGAACAGCGCATTGGTCTCCTGCGGCAGGCCGGATTCGCGAATCACCTCGACGGCCTGCGCCACATATGGCGACACCTCGGAGCCGACGCCGTTCGCGGAGACCTGTATAGCCGCCACGGTGTTGAGATACGGCTTGCCGGTTTCCGGGTCGATCGGCACTTCCTGCGTGACGGCGTTGCGGTCGATGGTCATATGAATGCCCCCTGATTGGTTGGTTGTTGCTGTGTTGGATGGTCTGTATATACGGTATGTTCCGGCCGGCGTCGCCATAAGGGATCCGCCTGCCGCGTGCAGGTCAGCGCCAGTGCCATGCGTGGTCCATCGGCCTGGAACCGTGGCCGAGGTTCAGCTGCGCGCCGAGCGCTCCGGTCAGATAGTCCTTGGCATGGCGGATCGCGTCGGGCAGTGCCTCGCCTTTGGCCAGATTCGAGGCGATCGCCGACGACAGCGTGCATCCTGTGCCATGCGTGTTCGGATTGTCCACGCGCACGCCGTGAATCCATGTCGCGACGCCATCGGCATACAGCAGGTCGCTCGCGTCGGCCACGCCATGCCCGCCCTTGACGAGCACCGCGCAGCCGTAATGCTCCGACACGGTGCGGCCGGCGTCCTCCATCGCCGTATCGCTCACGGTACGCGTGCTCTCACGGTCGGTGTCCTCAGCCCATTTCGCAGGGTCCAGCGAGGCTCCCCGGTGGGCGATCAGGTCAAGCAGCACCTCGGTTTCGGGGATGTTCGGCGTGATCACCTCGGCCAGGGGGAACAGGCGCTCGGTGAGTGCAGTGATGGCGTCGTCATCAATGAGCTTGGCGCCGGACGTGGCGACCATCACCGGATCGAGCACGATATGACGTGCGTGATGGGCCTCCAGCCGGTCCGCTATCGTGCAGATGAGTTCCGCCGACGATACCATGCCGATCTTGACCGCGGCCGGTGGAATGTCCGTGTACACCGCGTCGATCTGTGCGGCGACCATGTCCGGTGTGATATTCTGCACACCCGTCACGCCCATCGTGTTCTGTGCGGTGATCGCGGTAATCGCGCTCATGCCGAACACCCCGTTGGCGAGCATGGTCTTCAGATCGGCCTGAATGCCTGCGCCGCCGGACGAATCACTGCCGGCGATGGTCAGCACCGGAGGCAGCGTGGATTGCGCCGCCGTTGTGTCAAGTTGCTCTGTCATGCCGTTCATTGTAGCCGGATGGTCTTGAAATTGCGCTGTTTCTATGGTGAGATGGAGTCGTTTTGCAATCGCCGACCATGGATCGGCGACCACGGATAAAGGAGAGCTGCGGCGAGATGGCGAATGACGATATCCTTCGGCGTGATGGTGTTCTGGCGCGTATCACCGGCTTCGATGAAGGACGCACCGCATATTATGCGGTGATGCCGAACGGCCACAGCACGCAGCTGACGTTCCCCAGCCAGGAGATCTTCGACATCGGCGACGTGCTGCTGGTCGGCAAGGACTTCTATACGAAGGTGCCGCCCTCGGTGTGGCCGGTCAAGCCGCGTGTCGGCGTAATCCGCCGTGCGCTGGAGGACTGCGTGGTCATCGAGACCTCGGATGGTCTGGAATTGCTGGAAGGTGAATATCCGGTCGACATCGCGCCCGGAAACACGGTGGAGTTCACCGATCTGTTCGGCATCGAACGGGTGCTGTGGCCGACCGCGATCCGGCCGGGGGAGTCCGACCATGATGACGACATCAAGCAGTACCGCCTCACGCCGAGTGCCGATCCGTCGCTCACGTTCGCGGCGTTCGGTGGGTATGAGCGGGTGATCGCCCGCGCGAAGGAGCTGATCGAGACGCAGCTGGGCAACAGCGCCCAGATGCGGGCGATCGGCGCGAAGCCCATCAAGGGCGTGATCTTCACCGGCGCGCCGGGTACCGGCAAGACGCACCTGGCCCGCATCATCGCGAACGTGGCTGACGCCCAGTTCTACCTTGTCTCCGGTCCGACGATCGTCAGCAAGTACGTCGGCGACAGTGAGGAGACGCTGCGCATGATCTTCGCCGCGGCGCAGTCCGACAAGCGCGCGATCATCTTCTTCGACGAGATCGATTCGATCGCCTCCTCGCGCGAGACCGACACGAACGGCGTCGGCAAGCGCCTGGTGGCGCAGCTGCTCACGTTGATGGACGGTTTCGAGTCCAAGGGCAATGTGGTGGTGGTCGCCGCGACGAACCGCATAGAGGACGTGGATCCGGCCCTGCTGCGCCCGGGGCGTTTCGATTGGCAGATTCCGTTCCCGATGCCGAGCGAGCATGACCGTCTGCGTATCCTGCAGGTGCAGGCCGCATCGCTGTCATGCGAGGGCGAGCTGCCGTTGACCGACGTCGCCGAGCGCACCGAGGGCTGGAGCGGCGCCGAAGTGTGCGCCATCTGGACCGAGGCCGCACTGGTGGCCGCCAAGGACAAGCGTGCCGCGATCCGCGCCGGTGACCTCATGACCGCATTCGAGCGCGTCGAGCATCGGCCCGAGTTCCGCGCACGCCGGCACTAGGTGCGAGCTCGATTCTCGGCTCCTGCTTGCGGTAAGGGTTGGTTCTTGCCCTCGCTGGCGGCCGCAGGCCGTCCTTGATTGCAGGGCCCGGAGGGCTCCCGCGTAGCGGGCGATGGTGTGGTCTTGTGTTTCGTCGGTTTTGCATCCGTTCTGCCGTTTGTCCACCCTCCGGTGCTGCGTGCCACCTCCCGCCAGCGGGAGGGGATGGGTCTTGTCTGCTGGTCTGATTGGGATGTGGAGTCTTTTGTTCCAAAGTGTGAGACAAGTCGAGGATTTTGTGCCACACCACGTCGAAAACGCCGGTTTTGCGCGTGGTGTGGCACAGGACCTTGCTGCGGAATCGGTTTTAACCGGTTACATGCGCTGCCGTGGTACAAGAGGAATATCGGCAATCCTTGAAAAATGGCCGATTCCGCTGTCCGGTGCGAATCCTCCCGTATCGGGCGTGTACCACACCACGGTCAAAAACGTGTTTTTCGTCCTGGTGTGGCAGCGACTTCGCCGTCATGGCTGCACCCGCACAGCCTCATCCGCACAGCCGCACCCGCATAACCGTCACCGACCGGCGGGAGAGCGACGACCTGATGCGCTACCGATGCGCCCGCAGGAAGTGCTTGATGAGTCGCACCAAGGCGAATCCCACGAATGAGAATACGGTGAATACCAGCATGAAGTATCCGATTTGCTCCATGCAGCCCCATGAAAGCTGCCATCCGCCAATCGAGGTGCAGACGTCGGCCTTCGCGCAAGGACCGCCTTCGAACCCGTGGATCAGAGCGAACAGCAGCGGGAGTGAGACCGCTACGCATCCGAGAGGGAATTTCCAAGTGCTTTTCCTGAAGCAGGCAGCCGCGATATTGATGATAAGCAATACTGGAGGAACAAGGAAGTTGATCATCAGTGCAGCGGCCATGAAGCCCTCATAATCGGGCTGAACTATACAGGCCAGAAGCAGGCCGTAAAGGACGGCTACGATCAGCATGCAGGCGAATCGTCCGGGATTGCCGCGTATCCACGAACCGGATTTCGACAGTATGGAAAGGCTGTTGTTCGTCGTACTCATGGAATCCCTTTCTCGACATTGAGCAACGTATATCCATGATACGGGATGGCGCCCGTCAGAGGAAGAGCCGCAAATACGAATGCCCCCCGCTAGCGGGGGGCATTACCGATGAAGGCTGGAGCTTACTCGCTGGCCTTGGAGTAGAGCTTGCCGCCCTGGGCGCGGTACTTTTCACCCATGGCGTCCATACCGGCAAGGATCTCCTCGGGGCTTAGGACGTTGGCGGACACGACGGTGTCGTCGGTGACCGGGTTCGCCGGGGTCTCGACGCCCTCCGGGATCTTGCCGGTGACGGCGTCCGCGACAATCTGCTGCTGGGCGGCCTCGCCGCCGAACGCCTTGCGGATGTTCTGCGAGATGGCCATCGAGCAGAACTTCGGGCCGCACATCGAGCAGAAGTGCGCCATCTTGGCCGGCTCGGCGGGCAGCGTGTCGTCGTGGAAGGCGATGGCGGTATCCGGATCGTAGCTCAGGTTGAACTGGTCGAGCCAGCGGAACTCGAAGCGGGCCTTCGAGATCGCGTTGTCGCGGTCCATTGCGTGCGGGTGGTGCTTGGCGATGTCGGCGGCGTGGCAGGCGATCTTGTAGGCGATCACGCCCTGCTTGACGTCATCCTTGTTCGGCAGGCCCAGGTGCTCCTTGGGCGTCACGTAGCACAGCATGGCGGTGCCGTAACGGCCGATTTCGGTGGCACCGATGGCGGAGGTGATGTGGTCGTAGCCCGGCGCGGTGTCGGTCGTCAGCGGTCCCAGCGTGTAGAACGGGGCGCCGTGGCACACGGCCTTCTCCAGCTCGATGTTCATGCGCACCGTGTCGAAGGGCACGTGGCCCGGTCCCTCGATCATGACCTGCACGTCCTTGGCCCACGCGCGCTCGGTGAGCTCGCCCAGGGTCATCAGCTCGCTCAGCTGGGCCGCGTCGTTCGCGTCGGCCAGCGAGCCGGGGCGCAGACCATCGCCGAGCGAGAACGCCACGTCGTACTTGGCGAAGATGTCGCACAGTTCGTCGAAGTGCGTGTACAGGAAGCTCTCCTGATGGTGACGTAGGCACCAGTCGGCCATGATGGAACCACCACGGGAGACGATGCCGGTGACGCGGTTGGCGGTCAGCGGCACGTAGCGCAGCAGCACGCCGGCGTGGATGGTCATGTAGTCCACGCCCTGCTCGCACTGCTCGATCACGGTGTCGCGGAACAGCTCCCAAGACAGCTTGGAAGCGTCATCCTCGACCTTTTCGAGCGCCTGGTACATCGGCACGGTGCCGATCGGCACGGGGGAGTTGCGCAGGATCCACTCGCGGGTGGTGTGGATGTCGTTGCCGGTCGACAGATCCATCACGGTGTCGGCGCCCCACTTGGTGGCCCAGGTGAGCTTCTCCACTTCTTCATCGATGGAGGAGGTGACGGCCGAATTGCCCATGTTGGCGTTGAGCTTGGTGAGGAAGGCGGATCCGATGATCATCGGCTCGGCTTCGGGGTGGTTGATGTTGCAGGGCATCACGGCGCGGCCGGCGGCCAGCTCGGAGCGCACGAGCTCCACGTCGCAGTTCTCGCGGGTGGCGACGTACTGCATCTCCGGGGTGATGATGCCGTGACGGGCGTACCACATCTGGGTCACCGGGTGGTCCTTGGCGCGCATCGGCTGGTGCGTGCGTCCACGCCATTCCTTGGTGGCGCGGCCGCGCTTGATGGCGCGCTTGCCGTCGTCCTGCAGGTTGCGGCGGCGGCCCTCGTAGTCCTCGATGTCGCCGCGGTCGCGGATCCAGTCGAGGCGCAGGGGCTTCAGGCCCTCCTTCGGGTCGCACTTGGGGCCTTCGGTGTTGTAGTCGTGGAACGGGGCGTTCGGGCCCACTCCGGGGGTGTCGGAGAGCTTGATCTCGGTGTAGGGTACCTCAAGGTCGTAGGAGCCGTACTCGTAGGAGAACGGCACAGACTTGGTCTTGCGGATGTGCGCCTTGTCGCGCTGCTTGGACCCACGGGCGGCGATGTCGACGCGCTGCTGCTTGGCGAGCTTCTGCGCGTCCTTGGCGTCCTTGGCGTTGGTGAACTTCTTTTCGGTGGCCTCGGCTCCGGCGGCGGCGCTGCCTTCCTGCGCGGCCTGCGTGTCGGTGGCGGGGGTGTGGGTCACGATGCGCGGGGCGTATCCGTGGCGCTCGTCTGCGCGCACGGCCTTCCAGCCGGAGACCATCTCGCGGGTGGCGGCCTCGGGGTCTTCGGCGCCCGCGATGGCGGAGACCGCGAACCAGCCGGCGGCCTTCGTGCCGGCCAGCATGGCCATGTCAGCCGCGGTCACGCCGCCACCGACGACGACCGGGAACTCGCTGGCGGAGCAGATCGTGTTGATCTGCGCGGCATCCAGGGTCTTGCCGGAGCCGTCGTTGCCGCCCACCGAGGCTTCCGGCTTGGTGGAGGAGACGTGCAGAGGTCCGGCGCCGATGTAGTCGATGCAGCCGTCGGGCAGCTCATTGATGAGTCGGACCAGGGACTCGGTCTCAGCCGACAGTCCCACGATCGCTTCGTCGCCCAGCAGGGCGCGGGCCTCGCGCGGCTCCATATCGCTCTGGCCGATGTGCACGCCGTCGACCTTGATGCCCTTGCGGCGGGCCTGCCACACCACGTCGGCGCGGTCGTCGATCACGAAGGCCACGGAGTCGGACTTCTCGTTGTCCTCGATGATCTGCGCGATGTCGCGGGCCATCTCGGTCAGCTCAGAGGCGTCGGCGCCCTTGGCTCGCAATTGAATGAAGGTGGCGCCGCCATGCAAGGCCTGATCGATCACCTCGGTCAGCGGCCGGTCCTTGCAGTCCTGGGGGCCGACCACGAAGTACGCGCTCAGGTCGAACGAATCGCGCATGGACGCGAATGGGTATTCATTGCTCATCTGTTGTTCCTTTAATTGTGTTATTGGAAGAATATGATGCCTATTGGAAGAATATGATGCCGGCGCCACTCATCGGGAGCACCGGGAGGGGCGGCTATCGCATGTCGATCGCGCGGTCTGCCACCTCCTCGGCGGTAACGTTCCACAGCGCGTCCAGCAGCGCCACCTGGAACGAACCGGGGCCGTTGCTTCGTTTCTCGGCTATCTCGCCGGCCGTGTTGTACAGCGATGTGGCGGCGATCGCGGCGATCAGCGGCTGCGCGACGGCGAGATACACGGCGGTGACGCCGCCGAGCGAGCATCCGGCGCCGGTGATTTTCGTCATCATGGCGCTGCCACCCGCCAGCCGGTACACGTGTTCGCCGTCGGTCACCATGTCCGTCGCACCGGAGACGGCCACCGCCGCCGTGCCGTTGGCGCCGTGCCTCGCCATGAACCATGCGAGCCGCTGCGCCGGTGCGATGGCGGATTCCACGTCGTCGACGGATTCCACGCCGGCGGGCTTGGATGCGGTAGCGGTCGCGGATTCCTCGTTCAGCCCCCACATGGCGTCGAGCGCGATGATCTCCGAGGCGTTGCCTCGGATCACGGTCGGCGGATAGCGCTTGAATGACTGCAATATGGCGGTTCTGGTCTCTCCAATGCCGGCGGCGACGGGGTCGAGCACCCAGGGATGGCCGGTGTTGTGGAACGCCCTCGCCACTTGCGGCAGCGCGTCCTTGTAGAACGGCAGCAGGGTGCCGACGTTGATGTAGTCGGCGCCGCTGATCGTGGCGGTGTCGATGATGTCGTCCGGCAGGAAGCTCATGGCCGCCGCGCCTCCGGCGGCGAGCTGCGCGTTGGCGACAAGGTTGATGGTGACGAAATTGGTGAAGGACTGCGCCAGCGGCGTAGTCTCGCGTACCGTGCGCACCGCGTCCGCTATCTGCTCGCGCAGTGATGGCTGTGTTTGCGGCGATATCCGCGTGTTCGGCGATTCCTCGCTCATAATCATTGCTCCCTACGATGATCTTGACCAACAGGTTCAAAGGGTCAGGCGTGTGGCCTTTCTCAACTCGCGTACTGCTGCGGGTTCCCCTGCATTGTGCCCTTCAACGCTATGGCCCAATATGGACATTGTGTCTTGCGTTTCTTGAAGGTACGTGGTAATGGCGCCGTTTCGTTGCCGGCATGCGTTGCGTTGCGATTTTTCCGGCCCTGTATGGGGGGGCACAAGATTGGCGATGGCGACACGCCGTTTTTGTTAATGGCATTTACATGAAATACAGGTAATGAGATATCATTCTCATGATCACCGTGTGGATATCGCATTGGTGCGTATACACTAACAGCAACAGAGCGGCGCGGCAGGCGCTCGTGGATTCAATGAAGAAGGAACGTTTATGGCAGTTCGCAGACTTGGTGGCCGCATCGTGGCTTTCGCCGCCACAGTGGCCTTGTCAATACCGTTAGGGTTGTTAACAAATTCAGCGTGGGCGGTCGAGGACGCCACCCGATCCGACTCCACCACGCAGATGAGCTCCACGCCGGAGGTGGTCTACTCCAGCGCCGTGGATTCCAAGCAGGATCGCACCTCGGATTTCGACGCCAACTGGAAGTTCATGCTGTCCGATTCCGTGCAGGCGCAGGACCCGACGTTCGACGATTCGGCCTGGCAGCAGGTCGACCTGCCGCATGACTACAGCATCACGCAGAAGTACTCGCAGAGTAATGAGGCCGAAAGCGCGTACCTCCCCGGCGGCACCGGCTGGTACCGCAAGTCCTTCACCATCGACCGGGACCTCGCCGGCAAGCGCATCGCCATCAACTTCGACGGCGTGTACATGAACGCCACCGTCTGGTTCAACGGCGTCAAGCTCGGTACCCATCCGTACGGCTACTCGCCATTCTCCTTCGACCTGACCGGCAACGCCAAGTTCGGTGGGGAGAACACCATCGTCGTCAAGGTCGAGAACAGGCTGCCGTCCAGCCGCTGGTACTCCGGTTCCGGCATCTACCGCGACGTCACCCTCACCGTCACCGACGGCGTGCACGTCGGCAATAACGGCGTGGCCATCAAGACCCCGAGCCTCGCCACCCAAAACGGCGGCAACGTGACGATGAACCTCACCACCAAGGTCGCCAACGACACCAAGGCCGCGGCGAACATCACCCTCAAGCAGACCGTGTTCCCCAAGGGAGGCAAGACCGACGCCGCCATCGGCACCGTCACCACCGCATCCAAGTCCATCGCGGCCGGTGCCAGCGCGGACGTGACCTCCACGATCACCGCCGCCTCGCCCAAGCTGTGGAGCATCAAGAACCCGAACCTGTACACCGTGCGCACCGAAGTGCTCAACGGCGGCAAGGTGCTCGACACTTACGACACCGAATACGGCTTCCGCTGGACCGGCTTCGATGCGACCAGCGGTTTCTCGCTTAACGGCGAGAAAGTCAAGCTCAAGGGCGTCTCAATGCATCATGACCAGGGATCGCTCGGTGCGGTCGCCAACCGCCGCGCCATCGAGCGCCAGGTCGAGATTCTCCAGAAGATGGGCGTCAACTCGATCCGCACCACGCACAACCCCGCAGCCAAGGCGCTGATTGACGTCTGCAACGAGAAGGGCGTCCTCGTGGTCGAAGAGGTCTTCGACATGTGGAACCGGTCGAAGAACGGCAACACCGAGGATTACGGCAAGTGGTTCGGCCAGGCCATCGCCGGTGACAACGCCGTCCTGGGTGGCGACAAGGACGAGACCTGGGCCAAGTTCGACCTGACCAGCACCATCAACCGTGACAGGAACGCCCCGTCCGTCATCATGTGGTCGCTCGGCAACGAGATGATGGAAGGCATCAGCGGCAGCGTCTCGGGCTTCCCGGCTACCTCCGCCAAGCTGGTCGCATGGACGAAGGCCGCGGACAGCACCCGCCCGATGACCTACGGCGACAACAAGATCAAGGCCAACTGGAACGAGTCGAACACCATGGGCGACAACCTGACCGCCAACGGCGGCGTGGTCGGCACCAACTACTCCGACGGCGCGAACTACGACAAGATCCGCACGACCCACCCCTCATGGGCCATCTACGGTTCCGAGACGGCGTCCGCCATCAACAGCCGAGGCATCTACAACCGCACCACCGGCGGCGCCCAGTCAAGCGACAAGCAGCTGACCAGCTATGACAATTCCGCAGTCGGCTGGGGTGCCGTCGCCAGCTCCGCCTGGTACGACGTGGTCCAGCGCGATTTCGTCGCCGGCACATACGTGTGGACCGGCTTCGACTATCTCGGCGAACCCACCCCGTGGAACGGCACCGGCTCCGGCGCCGTGGGCTCCTGGCCGTCGCCGAAGAACTCGTACTTCGGCATCGTCGACACCGCAGGATTCCCGAAGGACACCTATTACTTCTATCAGAGCCAGTGGAACGACGACGTGCACACGCTGCACATCCTCCCCGCATGGAACGAGAACGTCGTCGCCAAGGGCTCCGGCAACAACGTGCCGGTCGTCGTCTACACCGACGCGGCCAAGGTCAAGCTGTACTTCACACCGAAGGGCAGCACCGAAAAGCGACTGATCGGAGAGAAGTCCTTCACCAAGAAGACCACCGCGGCCGGATACACCTATCAGGTCTACGAGGGCACCGACAAGGACTCCACCGCCCACAAGAACATGTACCTGACCTGGAACGTGCCGTGGGCCGAGGGCACCATCTCCGCCGAAGCATACGACGAGAACAACAGGCTGATCCCCGAGGGGTCCACCGAGGGCAACGCGTCGGTGACCACCACCGGCAAGGCCGCGAAGCTTAAAGCCGATGCCGACCGCAAGACGATCACCGCGGACGGCAAGGACCTGTCGTACATCGAGGTCGACGTGACCGACGCCAACGGCCATATCGTCCCCGATGCCGCCAACCGCGTCACCTTCGACGTCAAGGGCGCCGGCAAACTGGTCGGCGTCGACAACGGCAGCTCGCCGGATCACGACTCCTATCAGGCCGACAACCGCAGGGCGTTCAGCGGCAAGGTGCTCGCCATCGTCCAGTCCACCAAGGAGGCGGGCGAGATCACCGTCACCGCCAAGGCCGACGGTCTGCAATCATCCACAGTGAAGATCGCCACCACCGCCGTCCCCGGCACCAGCACCGAGAAGACGGTCCGCAGCTTCTACTACTCGCGCAACTACTACGTCAAGACCGGCAACAAGCCGAATCTGCCGAGTGATGTCGAGGTGCGCTACTCCGACGGCACGTCGGACCGTCAGAACGTCACATGGGACGCAGTCAGCGACGACCAGATCGCCAAGGCCGGTTCGTTCAGCGTGGCCGGCACGGTCGCCGGGCAGAAGATCTCCGTGCGTGTGACGATGATCGACGAGATCGGTGCGCTGCTCAACTATTCGGCCAGCACACCGGTCGGCACGCCCGCCGTGCTGCCTGGCTCGCGTCCGGCCGTGCTGCCCGACGGCACCGTGACCAGCGCGAACTTCGCCGTCCACTGGACCAAGCCCGCCGACACCGTGTACAACACGGCCGGCACCGTCAAGGTCCCCGGCACCGCCACCGTCTTCGGCAAGGAGTTCAAGGTCACCGCGACGATTCGCGTGCAGCGGTCGCAGGTCACCATCGGCAGCAGCGTCTCCGGCAATGCACTGCGCCTGACTCAGAACATCCCCGCCGACAAGCAGTCCGACACGCTGAACGCCATCAAGGACGGCTCCACGACCGTCGACGCCAATACCGGCGGCGGCGCGAACCCGTCAGCATGGACCAACTGGGCGTACTCGAAGGCCGGCCACAACACCGCCGAGATCACCTTCGAGTACGCGACCGAGCAGCAGCTCGGCCAGATTGTCATGTACTTCTTCCGCGACAGCAACGCGGTGAGGTTCCCCGACGCCGGCAAGACGAAGATCCAGATCTCCGCGGACGGCAAGAACTGGACGGATCTCGCTGCCACGGAGACCATCGCGACCCAGGAGTCGTCCGACCGAGTCAAGCCGTACACCTATGACTTCGCTCCGGTGGGAGCCACGTTCGTCAAGGTCACGGTCACCAACGCCGACACCACAACCCCCAGCGGCGTGGTCTGCGCCGGCCTGACCGAGATCGAGCTGAAGACCGCGACCAGCAAGTTCGTCACGAACACGTCCGCCGCGCTCTCGTCGCTGACAGTGAACGGCACGAAGGTCTCCGACTCCGTGCTCGCCGCCGGCTCCTACAACACGCCCGCGATCATCGCGGACGTCAAAGCCGAGGGCGAAGGCAACGCCAGCGTCACCGTGCTGCCCGCGCACGACAACGTGATCCGCGTGATCACCGAGTCCGAGGACCACGTCACGCGCAAGACCTTCACCATCAACCTGGGCACGGAGCAGGAATTCCCCGCAGACTCCGATGAGCGCGACTACCCGGCCGCCGACATGACGGTCACCGCGGGCAGCGAGCAGACGTCCGGCACCGCGACCGAAGGCCCGAAGAAATTCGCGGTCGACGGCAACACCAGCACGTACTGGCATTCCAACTGGACGCCCACCACCGTGAACGACCTGTGGATCGCCTTCGAGCTCCAGAAACCCACCAAGCTCGACGCGCTGCGCTACCTGCCGCGCCCCGCGGGCAGCAAGAACGGCTCCGTCACCGAATACAAGGTTCAGGTCAGCGATGACGGCACCAACTGGACCGACGCGGGCTCCGGCACATGGACCACCGATTACGGCTGGAAGCTCGCCGAGTTCAATCAGCCGGTGACCACCAAGCACGTGCGGCTCAAGGCCGTCCACACCTATGCGGATTCCGGCAACGACAAGTTCATGTCCGCCTCCGAAATCCGCCTGCGCAAGGCCGTCGACACCACCGACATCAGCGGCGCGACCGTGACCGTGCCCGCCAAGCTGACCGTCGACCAGGTGGACGCCGACCATCCCGCCACCTTCGCCACGAAGGACGTGACGGTGACGTTGGGCGACGCCACGCTGCGCTACGGCGTGGACTACCTGCTCGACTACGCGGGCAACACCGCCGTCGGCACGGCCACGGTGACCGTGCGCGGCATCGACAAGTACTCCGGCACCGTCGCCAAGACGTTCACCATCGAACTGAAGAACGCCCCGGCGCCGAAACCGACGCTGACCTCGGTGAGCGTCAAGACCAAGCCTTCCAAGCTGACCTATGTGGTCGGCGACGCGTTCGACCCGGCAGGACTGGTGCTGCAGCTCAACTATGACGACGACAGCACCGGCACCGTGACCTGGAACACGCAGACGGCCGGCGGCTTCACGTTCAAGCCTGCGCTCGACGCGAAGCTCAAGGTCACCGACAAGACCGTCACCGTCACCTACCAGGGCAAGTCCGCGGTCATCGACATCACCGTCTCGCAGCCCGCCCCGACCGTCAGCAAGACGGATCTGGACAAGGCCATCAAGGCGATCGAGGCCAAGAACCCGGATTCGTCCAAGTACACGGCCGACTCGTGGAAGACCTTCGCGGACGCCATGGCGCATGCCAAGGCCGTCATCGCGGATGATTCCGCCACCCAGCAGGACGTCGATAACGCGCTCAAGGCGCTGACCGACGCCTACGCCGGGCTGACCGAGAAGACGCCCGAACCCGCCCCCGTCAGCAAGTCCGAGCTGGACAAGAAGATCAAGGCGATCGAGGCCGAGAAGCTGGACGGGTCGAAGTACACGGCCGAGTCGTGGAAGGCGTTCGAGACCGCCCTGGCGCATGCCAAGGCCGTCATCGCCAGCGATTCCGCCACCCAGCAGGATGTGGACGCGGCCCTTGGCGCCCTGACCTCCGCTCGCGACGGACTGACCGAGAAGGGCGAGGTCAAGCCCGACCCGAAGCCCGAACCGGGCACCGTCGACAAGGCGGCGCTGGATAAGGCGGTCAAGAAGGTCGAGGCCGAGAAGCTGGACGGGTCGAAGTACACGGCCGAGTCGTGGAAGGCGTTCGAGACCGCCCTGGCGCATGCCAAGGCCGTCATCGGCAACGCCAACTCCACGCAGTTCGACATCGACAACGCGCTGTCGATGCTCAACGACGCCCGCGCCGCGCTCAAGGAGAAGCCCGGCCGCATCATCGCCATCATCGATGGCGGCGCACTGAGCAAGACCGGCGCATCCGTCGCCATCATCGCCTCCGTCGCGGCCGCGATGCTGGCGGTCGGTGCCGGCATCATGGCGTTGCGCCGCAAGCGCTCCTGACCCACACGAGACTCTCGCGAGTCTCCCCGGGTGCCCCGTCGACGATCATGCCGGCGGGGCACCCGCATATCCGCAGGTTGGATGCTGCCGAACAAGGCGGCATGCTGTCACCGTCTGCCGTTAGACTCGTGCGAGCATACTAAGTCCCCAAACCGTTCAAACCAGAAGGTGCATTGTGGCTGTTTCTAAACTCGATGAAGTCGTATCCCTCGCCAAGCGGCGCGGATTCGTGTTCCCCGCCGGCGAAATCTATGGCGGCACCCGTTCCGCATGGGATTACGGCCCCCTCGGCGTCGCCCTGAAAGACAATATCAAGCGTGAATGGTGGCGCTCCATGGTCGTCACCCGCGGCGACGTGGTGGGCGTGGACACATCCATCATCCTGCCGCCGGCCGTATGGGTCGCTTCGGGTCACGTCTCAGTGTTCAACGATCCGCTGATCGAATGCCTCAAGTGCCACAAGCGCCAGCGTTCCGACAAGCTGGAGGAGTCCTACGCCGAAAAGCACGGCGACAAGCTGCCCGAGAACGGTCTCAAGGACATCGTCTGCCCCGAGTGCGGCACCCGCGGCGAGTGGACCGAACCGCGTGACTTCAACATGATGCTGCGCACCCACCTCGGGCCGGTCGAGGACGAGAACAGCCTGCACTACCTGCGCCCCGAGACCGCGCAGGGCATCTTCGTCGACTTCAAGAACGTGATGACCTCCTCGCGTTCCAAGCCGCCGTTCGGCATCGCCAACATGGGCAAGTCCTTCCGCAACGAGATCACGCCCGGCAACTTCATCTTCCGCACCCGTGAGTTCGAGCAGATGGAGATGGAGTTCTTCGTGGTGCCCGGCACCGACGAGGAATGGCACCAGTACTGGATCGACACCCGCACCCGCTGGTACACCGACCTGGGCATCAACCCCGAGAACCTGCGTCACTACGAGCACCCGAAGGAGAAGCTCTCCCACTACTCGAAGCGCACGGTCGACATCGAATACAAGTTCGGTTTCCAGGGCTCCGACTGGGGTGAGCTCGAAGGCATCGCCAACCGCACCGACTACGACCTGAGCGCGCATTCCAAGCACTCCGGCGAGGATCTGAGCTACTTCAACCAGGCCGCCGGCGAGAAGTTCGTGCCGTACGTCATCGAGCCGGCCGCCGGCCTGACCCGTTCCCTGATGGCGTTCCTCGTTGACGCCTACGACGTCGACGAGGCGCCGAACACCAAGGGCGGCGTCGACAAGCGCACCGTGCTGCGTCTCGACCCGCGTCTTGCTCCGGTCAAGGCCGCCGTGCTGCCGCTGAGCAAGAAGCCCGAGCTGCAGTCCATCGCCCACGATCTGGCCGCCGACCTGCGTCAGCACGAGTGGATGATCGACTACGACGAGGCCGGTGCCATCGGCCGCCGTTACCGTCGTGAGGACGAGATCGGAACGCCGCTGTGCATCACCGTCGATTTCGACACGATCGACGACCAGGCCGTCACCATCCGCGAACGTGACACGATGCAGCAGGAGCGCGTCGCGCTCGACAAGGTCGCCGACTACGTGGCCGCCCGCGTGTCCGAGAAGCGCGTGCGCTACCCCGAGGGCCCCGTCAGCATCACCGGCACCAAGGCCGCCGACGGCGGCACCGACGTCGCCAAGGAGACCGGCGTGGACGAGTCCGCCCCGGTCAAGGTCGCCGAGGCCGGTGGCCTGTACTGATCGATACCCGGCTCGACTACACCGGGCCGGGTGCTGAACATCATTCGGACAGCCCCCTTTTCACCAAGGGGGCTCTTGTACATTCAAGACATGTATGGCATGAGCCGTGCCGATTCGTGGGGGAGAGCCGTGACAGACACCGTTGAACAGATCATCGCCGTCGACGCGCATGAGACCGACGTGCTCGACCCGCGCACCGACGCACCGGCCGGGAAGGAACCGGTCACGATGGCACCAGTCGATCTCGGGCCGATCCACGTGCCGACGCCGGTGGTGCTCTCCCCGATGGCGGGCGTCACGAACTGGCCGTTCCGCGTGCTGTGTGAGGAATACGGCCCGGACGGCCTGTACGTGGCCGAGATGATTACGGCGCGCGCGTTGGTCGCCCGCAATCCGAAGGCGCTGCGCCTGTGCCGGTTCGCGCCGAGCGAGCGCATCCGGTCGCTGCAGCTGTATGGCGTGAACCCGGCCATCGTCGAGCAGGCCGCGCGCATCGTCGTCGATGAGGACATGGCCGACCATGTGGACCTGAACTTCGGCTGCCCGGTTCCCAAGGTCACCCGTCGTGGCGGCGGGTCCGCGCTGCCGTGGAAGACCGACCTGTTCCGCGAGATCATTCAGCGCGTGGTGAAGGTGTGCTCGGCGGCGAACATCCCCGTTACCGCCAAGATCCGCGTCGGCATCGATCACAGCCATGAGACGTTCATGGAAGCCGGCCACATCGCGCAGGAGGAGGGGTGCGCGGCCGTCACGCTGCACGCCCGCACCACGGCGGAATACTATGGCGGCCATTCGGACTGGAGCCGCATAGGCGAACTGGTCGGCGCGCTGGACATCCCGGTGTTCGGCAACGGCGACATCTGGGGCGCCGACGATGCCCTGGAGATGGTCCGCGAGACGGGATGCGCCGGGGTCGCCATCGGGCGCGGATGCCAGGGCCGGCCGTGGCTGTTCGCCGATATCAGGAACGCCTTCGCGGGCAGCGACGAGCGCGTCAACCCTACGCTGGGGGCCGTATGCGACGTGATCATGCGCCACGCCCGGCTGCTCGTCGAGTTCTATGACGGTGACGAGCGCATGGCCGTGCACGACCTGCGCAAGCACATCGCCTGGTATCTCAAGGGATTCCCCGTCGGAGGGACGACGCGCAGGGCGTTCATGGAGTGCGAGAACCTCGCCGACGTGGAGCGCGAGACCTCGCGTCTCGATCCCGCCATCACCTTCCCCGAACGGGTGAAGGACAAGCCGCGCGGCCGTGTTCGCTTTGCAAAAAAAGTGCATCTGCCGTACGGTTGGCTCGACTCTCGGGTCACCACGCACGAGGAGCGCGAGACGCTGTTCGGCGACGATCCGATGGACGCCGGATACTGAGACGGCATCCGGGTCATGGGCCGAATGCGGCCATGGTGTGTCGTTTTGTGCAAATGAGATGGAAAAACGTTGATACACGCCGAGAAAATAGCTTTATAATCAATGGTTCTGCGATAGAGTTATGCGTAACCGTGAGTGACAGGAGACAATGGTGAGCGAGATTGCCCAGACTGACAATTTCAACGACAGGACCAACATCAAAGTCGTCGGTGTCGGTGGAGCCGGCGGTAATGCCGTCAACCGCATGATCGCCGAAGGCCTGCAGAACGTGCAGTTCGTGGCCATCAACACCGATGCCAAGGATTTGCTGCGCTCCGACGCCGATGTGAAGATCTCGTTGAATGACGCTTCAAGCCGTGGATTGGGTGCCGGCGCCGATCCCGAGCGGGGCAGCAAGGCCGCGCAGGATCACCAGTCCGACATCGAGGAGGCGCTCAAGGGTGCCGACATGGTCTTCGTGACCTGTGGCGAGGGCGGCGGCACCGGCACCGGCGCGAGCCCCATCGTCGCCCGCGCGGCGCATCAGCAGGGGGCGCTGACCATCGCCGTGGTCACCCGGCCGTTCACGTTCGAGGGACCGCAGCGTTCCGCCTCCGCCGATCTGGGCATCGAGAACCTGCGCAAGGAGGTCGACGCCCTGATCGTCATCCCCAACGACCGGCTGCTTGAGCTGTCCGACCGCACGATCGGCATCGTCGACGCCTTCAAGACCGCCGATTCGGCGCTGCTCGCCGGTGTGCAGGGCATCACCGACCTGATCACGATGAACTCGTACATCCATGTCGACTTCTCCGACGTCACCGCCATCCTTCGCGGCGCCGGCACCGCGCTGTTCGGCATCGGCTCCGCGCGGGGCGAGGACCGCGCCACGCAGGCCGCCGAGATCGCCATCAGCTCGCCGCTGCTGGAATCCAGCGTCGAAGGGGCTCACGGAGCCCTCATCAACATCGCCGGCCCGACCGACCTCAAGCTGCAGGAGGCCTCTGCGGCCACCGAGCTGGTGCGCAAGGCCATCCACCCCGAAGCCCAGATCATCTGGGGTCTCGCGCTCGACGACGCCTACGGCGACGAGGTCCGCGTCACGGTCATCGCGGCCGGTTTCGACGCCGATTCCAAGAACACCAACGTACCCTCGATGAAGGGCGCCACGACCGCCGCATCCATCCCGGCTTCCCACACCACGGACCCCGTCACGCCGACGCATGCGCACGACCAGCAGCAGCCGGTCGCGCCGAGCATCCCCGTGCGCACGCAGCCGTCCGCGAACACGCCTATGACCACCACCAATCCGGCGGCGCGTCAGGTGCCGGATTTCGCGCTGCGCAAGGGCGGCCCCGCGTCGATGCCGATCGATGACGAGACCTCCGAGCACGATATCGTCTCCTCCGGTGACCTGGGCGACCTCGATATCCCTGATTTTCTGCGCTGAGCCGAAAGGAACTGAACAGTCATGGCTGGGTTTATGAAGAACGCGATGCAGTATCTGGGCATGGCGGATGTTGCCGAAGACGACGAGCCGATGGACATCCAGGATGAGGATCCCGGATTCGACGACGATCATTCGGTCACTCCGGTGTCCCAGGCTGCGCCATCGTCGCCGACATCCGCGCCCAGTCGTGAGTCGAATCCGTTCCAGGGTCGCGTGAGCCGCATCACCACGATTCATCCGAAGTCCTACGAGGACGCGCAGCTGGTGGGGCGTGCTATCCGCGACGGCGTGCCCGTCGTGCTCAACCTGACCGGTGTCTCCGAGGCCGTGGCGTACCGCATCGTGGACTTTTCCGCGGGCGTCGTCTTCGGCGTGCGCGGGTCCATCGAGCGTGTCACTCCGCGCGTGTTCCTGCTCAGCCCGGCCCAGGTGAACATCAAGGTGGAGGAGCCGCAGGCGCCGTCCTCGGCGCACGACCTGTTCGCCGACTGATCTGCCGGCGGTCGGCCGGATTGGCGGCTGTAGACGATTCGTCGTCATGACAGCGGCGGCGGTAATGCCCAGTTGACGTTCAGCTGACGGCAATGAAGCTGTATGCCGTTTTGATAGGCTGGAAGGCATGGTGTTCACAATAGTGCGTCTGGTGATTGACTGGATTATCGACGCTTATATCACGGTGCTGTTCGTCCGTATGATCCTGGATTGGGTGTCGGTGCTTGCGCCGCG
The DNA here is from genome assembly GCF_001025135.1 of Bifidobacterium bifidum ATCC 29521 = JCM 1255 = DSM 20456. Taxonomy (NCBI): domain Bacteria; kingdom Bacillati; phylum Actinomycetota; class Actinomycetes; order Bifidobacteriales; family Bifidobacteriaceae; genus Bifidobacterium; species Bifidobacterium bifidum. The sequence continues at coordinate 625,525 of NZ_AP012323.1, forward strand.
TTGGTATCCCAAGGGCGTCGTCGCATCGCTGATCAATGTCGTCTACCAGCTCACCGAGCCGCCGTTGCGCTGGCTGCGACGCTACATCCGGCCCATACCGATGGGGCCTATAGCGATGGACGTCAGCTTCATCGTGCTGTACACCGCACTTGTCGCCTTGAGAATATTGGTGTAAATCGCGCCGTAATCACGCATACGGCGAGAGTTCTTTCAGGGTTCGTGCTAGCATCGGAAAGTGATACCAACACAGCGAGGCATCGTGCCCAAAGCGAGGTGTAAGTTTTATGGCTCTTTTGACGCCTAAAGATATACGGGAGCATACCTTCCAGACCGTGCGTTTCAAGGAAGGCTATGATGTCGACGAGGTTGACGATTTTCTCGATCAGGTGACGGAAACCGTCGAGGCGCTTGGCAAGCAGGCCGTTGCAAGTGGCCAGGCGACGCAGTCCCTTCCTCCCGACGTCGCCAAGCTCAACTCCAAGATTTCCGAGTTGACTGCGCAGGTACAGTCACTGCAGAGCGAAAACGAGCAGCTCAAGTCCGCGGCGCCCGTCGCCAGCAAGGACGATCAGGCGGCTCAGGTGGCTGCGGCGAAACTCACCGAAGCCGAGGAGAGCAACCGCGCGCTGTCCCAGCAGAACGAGCAGCTCAAGGATCAGGTGGATCGCCTCAGCGGCCAGATCGACCAGCTGACCGCGCAGGCCGCCCAGGCCTCCGGCAAGGCCGATGTCGCCGCGCAGCTCGCCGCGGTGCAGAACGAGCGCGACCAGTACCGCGTCAGCGCCAGGGACATGAGCGGACGTCTGCAGGAAGCGCAGCAGCAGGCCGCCTCCTACCAGCAGCAGCTCAACGATGCCAAGAAGCACCTCGATGCGTTGCAGCAGCAGGCCGCGCAGGCCTCCGATCTGGCTCGTCAGCTGGAGGAGTCCAAGCAGCGCGAGAACCAGCTGCGCGAGCAGGTCGCCAAGGTCGAGCCGAGCACGGAGACCGGCAGCCTGCAGAAGATCGCTGGTGCCGCCGCCGCTGCCAGCAGCGAGCCCGAGCGCGCCACCGCCATGCTGACGCTGGCCATGCAGCTGCACGACCAGTACGTCGACAAGGGCAAGGCCAAGGCGAAGGAAATCACCGAGGCCAGCCAGAACAAGTACAACGAGCTGGTCACCAAGGCCAACGACTACTCGTCCCGCACCCGTACCGAGGCCGATGAGTACAACAAGCAGGTTCACTCCGATGCCGACGCATACTCGGAGCGCACTCGTTCCGACGCCGACGCCTACTCGGTGAAGACCCGTCAGGATGCCGACACGTACCGCGAGAACACGCAGCAGCAGGCCGACAACTATGAGGACGAGGTGCGTCGTCGCGCCGGCGAGTACGACAGCAAGACCCGCTCCAACGCCGATGAGTATGCGCAGCAGGTGCGTGACAAGCTCACCACCCAGTCCAAGGTCATCGAGGGCAACATTCAGGGCCTCAAGCAGTTCGAAGCCGAATACCGTGCGCGTCTGACCGAGTTCCTCGGCCAGCTGTCTCGTCAGGTGTCCGATACGAACAACTACAGCCAGATCGGCAAGCAGGCGGAATAGTCGATGAAGGATATCCAAGGACGGCTGCGTGTTCGCGTAGCCGTCTTTGCATGTGTGGCGGCCGTGGCGCTGGGCATCGATCAGCTCACCAAGATGTGGGCGCAGCAGGCGTTGGGCGACGGGCGTACAGTGCCGCTGATCCCGGGCCTGCTTTCGTTGACGCTGGTTCATAATCCGGGTGCATCGCTCGGTCTCGGATCGGGAAGCACATGGCTGATTTCGCTGCTCGCCGTGGTGGCGTGCGTGGTGATGGCGGTGCTGGCGGCACGCACGATATCGATGCGCTGGACGGTGATGTTCGCGTTCGCGTTCGCCGGAGCGTTCGGCAATCTGATCGATCGCGTGGCCTATGCGGACGGGTTCCTCAATGGCAAGGTCGTTGATTTCCTGAATTATGGTTGGTCCGTGGGCAATGTCGCCGATATCTATCTGGTGATGGCCGGCATCGGCGTCGTGGTGCTGATTGTGCTGGATGTGCCGTTCAGTCGCAAGGACCTCGATCGGATTGAGCATCTGGGGGAGGATGCCGGTGACGTGGCGCGTGACGGGGAGTCAGACGGCACGGCGGACGAATCGCAGGACTCGTCAGCGATGGTGCAGGATGCATCGTCCGGCTCATCCCGGACGGAGGTGACCGTTTCGAGCCGTCAGCCTGATGACTCGGAGAGGAGCGCTTCATGAGCCGTCTCGTTCCGGCGCCCGACGCATTGGTGGGGTCACGATTCGACGTGGCGGTTTCCAAGATGCTGGGCATCTCGCGTGCCAAGGCGGCGGATCTTATCGAATCCGGCCAAGCCCGCGTGCTGGATCGTGCGATCGCCAAGTCGGGCACGCTGCTGTATGGGGAGACCGTCGAATTCGACATCGCCGAAGAACGGCATGAGCCGGAACCGGTGTGTCTCGACATGGCCATCGCGTATGAGGATGACGATGTCGTCGTGGTCGACAAGCCCGTGGGCGTCGCTGCACATGCTTCAGCCGGATGGACAGGCCCCACCGTATTGGGCAGCCTGCTCAAACGCGGCGTGCGCATCACCTCATACGGAGCTCCCGGGCGGCAGGGCATCGTGTCGCGGTTGGATGTGGGCACGTCCGGCCTGATGCTGGTGTGCAAGTCAGAGCTGGCGTACAAGGAGATGCGGCGGCAGTTCTCCGAGCATGAGGTGGTCAAGACCTATCATGCGATGGTCCAGGGCAACCTCAAGGAGGACAAGGCCACCATCGAAGCGCCCATCGGCCGTGCCAAGGTGTCGGACTTCCGCTTCTGCGTCACGCCGTCGGGCAAGCCGGCGGTCACGCATTGGGACGTGCTGGACCGATTCGGCGAGGCGACGCTGGTTTCGGTGAATCTCGAAACCGGACGCACGCATCAGATTCGCGTGCATTTCTCTTCGATCGGGCATCCTCTGGTCGGAGACCCGATGTATGGGGCCAATCCGGTGCTGGCCGGGGAGCTCGGCCTGGACCGTCAGTGGTTGCATGCGATGAAGCTGGAGTTTCGCCACCCCCGCACCCATCTCTGGACGTCGGTCGAATCCCACTACCCGGCCGATCTTGCCCATGCACTGGAACTTATGCGCGCCAGGCATGCCTCAACTGGTCTGGAAGCCGCCGACTAGCGTACCCAATCGGCCTGTCGCGTAGCGCTGTCATCCTACTGTCGCCCCCGCTGGCGGGGGGTGGCTGTCGCGTAGCGACTGGGGGTGGTCCAACGCCAATTCGCGCCCCCGCTGTTCTTACTTATCGCGTTTCTTCCATGCAACGACGGAAGTGACCACGCCGGCCGCCAGCAGCGGTACGCAGGCCAACGCCGCGACGCCTTCAACCAGCAGCAGGATGGCGTCTGCGGGATTGTAGACGCCGCGATTGAGATACATATAACATGCGATTGCGGCCAGTGCCGATACTGTGCCGGCCGCCAGCAGCGCAAAGCCGAGCGTGCGCAAGGCATTATGCGATGAGGAGCAATATTGGGCCGATGCCGCAGTCGGCATGGTCGGCGCGGACTGCACGGTGACCGGCGGCGAATCCTCATAGTGTGGCTGATTTGCGGACGTCATTGTTCCTCCTGGTGGTTCGTTGCCGCGAATTGTCTGGCGACGGCGGATCATCCTTGATGGCAATCTATGCGACGGAGACACTCTTTGTCCAGCGGAACGGACAATGTGGTCGAAGGCTGCCGAGTTATCCACATTTTGGGCGTGTCGCGCCGGATTCGATTCAGCTTTCGCGAGTTACATGTGGCATTTTCGCAGTGTTTACTGATGGTCGTCATTCGCTGCCATACATGTCCCTCCTGTACAATGACCGTGTCATGCATGATGAGACAAGGGGATGAGTATGTATACCTCGTTGGACAGGTTCCGCATCAAGCCGGGCAAAGAGGATTTGGCCCGCGAATGGTTCCGATATCTGAACGATCACTTGGCCGAAGCGAATGCGACGATGCCGGCTGAGGGCGCGCATATCGAGTCATGGTTCCTGCACGAGGAATCGGACGGACTGTACGGATACGTGTACGTGATCTACGACGACAATGATAAGGCTGTCGAAGTGTTCAAGGAGAGTGAGAATCCGTTGGACATCAAGCACAACGAGTACATGAACGCCTGCATCGACTACCACGACTACGCCGAGATGAAGCCTGCCGTGGCGCTGGGCGACTACTCCGTATTCCGGAGATGATTGGTCGACGGTTCGTCGACGCCGTTGTGTTTGCAGACTCGTTTGTACAACTTATGCATTTCGGTCAAATGCATAAGTTGTACAAACGATTTCCCTGGAGACCCTACTTGCCTTGCTGCGTTTCGTTGGAATTCCAGCGTTTTCGGGAATACCCGTGGCTCGCGGCAACGGGTGTGTGCGCTGTTTCCCGCGATTATGCGGGACAACGTCCGCATTATGGCATTTCGCGGGCGTTGTACACACGGCATTGCATTCGGGTCGGAAACGCATGGAGCAAGTTCTTCCGCCTCGCCGCCGGGGCGGAAGAACCATATGCACTGAGACATGTCGCCCGAGGAATAATGCAGAGGACGCTCCGCCAGCGCACAATCAGTTCTTGTGCAGTTTGGCGTTGAGCTCAATCCCCGTCTTCCGGTAGCGGGCCTCAATGCGGCCGTTGACGGAGTTGCGGATGAAGAGGATGTTGTCTTTGCCGCTCAGATCGGCGCCCTTGACGACGTCCAGCGGTTCGCCGGCGGCGGCTTTGGCCTTGTCCCAGACGGTGATCTTGGTACCGGCGGTGACGTACAGGCCTGCTTCGACGACGCAGTTGTCGCCGAGCGAGATGCCGATGCCGGCGTTGGCGCCGAGCAGGGAGTGCTCGCCGATGGAGTTGCGGAGCTTGCCGCCGCCGGACAGGGTGCCCATGATGGAGGCGCCGCCGCCGATGTCGGAGCCGTTGCCGACGACGACGCCTTGCGAGACACGGCCTTCGACCATTGAGACGCCCAAAGTTCCCGCGTTGAAGTTGACGAAGCCGGCGTGCATGACGGTGGTGCCTTCGGACAGGTGGGCACCGAGACGCACGCGGTCGGCGTCGCCGATGCGCACGCCGGAGGGAACCACGTAGTCGATCATGCGCGGGAACTTGTCGATTGACAGCACGTTGACGGTGGCGGCGGGAGCGGCGGCCGGAAGCCCGGCGGAGGCGGCGAAGGAGCGCGCGGCGCTGGTGGCGGCCGATTCGACATCGAGCTTGCGGGCGTTGAAGTCTTCGACCGCGAACGGGCCGTAATTGGTCCAGACCACGTTCGTGAGCTTGGCGAAGATGCCGTCGAGGTTGAGGGTGTTCGGCTGGGCGAGGCGCATGGAGAGCAGGTGCAGGCGCAGGTAGGCGTCGGCCGCATCCGCGATCGGGTCGTCAAGGGAGCTTACGGTGAACACCGGCTCGCGGCGCACGCCACGGGCGTCGGCCTGCGGCTGCGCCAGCGCCCCGAACTCGTGGTTGGGGCGGTTCGCGCCTTCGGGCGCGGCGCCGAGCGTCAGTTGCGGATACCAGACGTCGAGTGTGTTCCCGGCTGCATCGATGCTGGCCAGTCCCCAGCCCCATGCGGTGCGTTCGTTCGTCATGCTTGTCTCCTTGGTGGATGAACGGTAGATGCTTCTATATTATGGGCAGATGGGCACGTATGAGGCTGCCGTTCCGAATCATTGTGGCGCGGTTTCGTCACGGGAGAAAATCTAGCGGGGCGGCTACGATGAAAAGCTATGAGTGACTACAGGACCGAACGGGAGCAGCGTGAGCGCCGCCGCCGCATCATCATGCGTGCGGTGTGCATCGTCATTGCCGTGGCCATGCTCGGCAGCCTGGTCATTCCCGCGGTGTATGCGGGTCTTTGACGCGATCATTGGCGTCCTGCCGTGACGCGAGGTGCTTGAGATTTCGCATATGGTCGGCAGCGTCGTCACACAATCGATTCGTTCACAAGTTCAATGATTATGGTGGTATTCGATGGCAGAATTTGATTTTTCACAGGCAATCGGCGAGGCACGGTCGAAGTATGAGTCCATTGCGAAGGCGTTGGACATCGAACGGCTGAAGTCGCAGATCGCGACGTTGGAGACCGAGGCCGCTAAGCCTGGTCTGTGGGATGATCCTGAGAACGCGCAG